>JAZQYX010000020.1:0-28129 GCA_045633725.1 Acutalibacteraceae bacterium
CTGTTTATCAAGTTATTTAAGATAAATATTTACGAAGTTTTAAAAGTATCCTTTTTTCCGCGCGCGACACCTGTACCTGCGACATATTCAAAAGTTTAGCTGTTTTACTTTGGGTAAAGTAATTATAATACCTGTATTTCACGATCTTTTTTTCGTCTTCTTCTAAATATTCAAAAACACTGTCAAGCATTACCTTGTTACAAATATCATCTTCATAAGACTTACAAGGTAAATCCGTCTCACTCACTCTGCCATCGCTATCAACCGTAAGTGATACTGTTGACATCCCTGCACATATTGCTCCGGTTATATCTTCTGCTGTCACACCAAGTTCATTGGCTAATTCGCTAATCGTTGGCTCTCTGTACAGTTTTTGTTCTAACTCGCCTTTTTTACGGGTGATTTTCATATATAATTCTTTCACACTGCGTGATACCTTTACAGCACCACCATCACGAAAAAGTCTTCTTATTTCACCCATAATGACGGGTACTGCATAAGTGGAAAATGCAAAGCCTTTAGCAGTATCAAAAGCATCAACCGCTTTTATAAGTCCTATACACCCCGCTTGATAAAGGTCTTCGTACTCTATTCCACGCCCGCAAAAGCGTTTACAAAGCGAATGTACAAGCGGTAGATTTTGTTTTATAAATTCTTCACGGCATAAGTTTTGCTCAACCATTCACGCTAAAACGATGCCTTAGTTTTTTAATCATTGTAATACTTGTCCCCTTGCCCGGTGTAGAGCGCACCTTTACACTATCCATAAAGGACATCATCACCGCAAAGCCAAGTCCTGCTCGTTCACCGCCAACCGTAGTGAATAGCGGTTCCATAGCCTGCGCAACATTCTCGATTCCCTTACCCTTATCACGTATTTTGATTTTTATAGTGTTATCATCAAAAAGCTCTGCCGATATGTAAATTTTTCCCGTACTCTCACCATAAGCGTGTACAATACAATTTGTAACTGCTTCCGAAACGGCGGTTTTTATATCGCTGATTTCTTCTAAAGTTGGGTCTAACTGTGATGCAAACGCCGATACCACCGCACGCGAAAACCCTTCATTAGCGGAACGCGACAAAAAATTCATACAAAAGCTATTTTTAACCATTTTGTTTTTCTCCTTCTAATTTTGCTAACCTTTCTATCCCCGCAAGCTTTAAAACCTTATGAATTGTGGGTGATGCTCCGCTTATATGTAAAGCTGCACCCGTTTTTTGTAGATTGCGGTAACGCCCCATAACCAATCCGATACCTGAACTATCCATAAAAGAAACACCCGAAAAATCCAGTACTAAAAGAGATGGCATGTTAAGCTCTACGGCATTGTCAACTGCTTCCCGCATTTCTTTAGCGGTATGGTGGTCAACTTCACCCGTTAGATAAGCTGTAACCACTTCACCTGTAACATTTATTTTTACTGCCATTGTTTACACTCCTAAAATAATAATAGGACAAACCCCTATCTATGATACAGGTTTGTCCTTAAAAAATTTGTCGTAATTTATACTTTATAAAAATTTTTTAATTTTTGTCTTATACTTGAAGCCAAATAAAGCGAGCCAAACACAAAAACTATGTCTTCTCCCCTTATTTTTTCTAAAGCAGTTATATAATCTTTAGCAATGTCACAAGCAGTATATTTTTGCGCCATTTCACAAAGCTTTTCCGCTTTTAACGCGCGTGGCATATTTTCTATTTCTACCGCTATAGCATTTTTACAGTAAGGTAATGTGGTTTTTAAAACCTTTTCGCAGTCCTTATCGGCGCACATACCTACAATAGCCGTAATTTCACCATTATATTTTTGCATAATCTTGGCTAAAGCCTCGGCACCATCTTGATTATGAGCGCCGTCTAAAATAATAGTGGGATTTTTACATATTACTTCAATTCTTGCAGGAAAAAAGGTGTTTTGCAAAGCCTTTTGTAAAACTTCTGTGCTCACGCCTAATTTTAAAGCGGTTTCTATTACTATAAGTGCATTTTCTATTTGGTATTCACCTGAAAGTGAAGTTTTATATAGACAGCCGTCATACAAAAACTCGTTTCCAAAAATACCGCTTTTAATAACCTTTAATTTTTCGGTGTTTGCTATTATCGGGTTATATTCCTTTAAAACATTTAGCGCATCTTTCGGTTGGTTAAAGTTTGTAATAACGGGAGCACACTTTATTATACCGCATTTTTCACGGGTGATTTGCTCTATTGTATCGCCAAGAATTGCAGTATGGTCAAGACCGATTTTGGTAATAACGCTTGCCTTTAAATTTGTAAGGACATTAGTGGCATCAAGTCTACCGCCAAGACCTGTTTCGATTATCGCAATATCGCACTCCATATTTTCAAAATAAAGGAAAGCTATGGCGGTAATAAATTCAAACTCGGTAAGCTGTATGCCTGTATCCATAACAATTTTCGCTAAATTGCAAAGCTCAGCTTCGGGTATAAAATCACCATTTATTTGTATTCGTTCGCGAAAATCTAAAATAAAGGGTGAAATAAAAAGACCCGTTTTGAGCCCCATAGTTTTAAAAACGCTGTGAAGCATAGCTGATACCGAACCTTTTCCGTTAGTACCCGCTATATGTATTGACGGAAAACTATCTTGCGGATTACCCAAAGCTTCTAATACAGCTTTTATTCTTTGTAAGGTTGGTTCTTTTGAAAAATTACCCAAAGAGTGAATATAATATAATGTATCGTTATAATTCATATTTCACCAAAATTTTACAAGTATTTTATAATGAAAATTACACAATATACTATTGGAAGCAAGACCGTATAAAACAGTGCCTGTAATATACATTCAGACGGGGTACCGATAATGCGTTTTACTTCCAAAGAAGGTGCGATAAACATTTATCGCACCTTCTGTTTAAGGTTTACATATTCTCTAAATCTTTAATGCTATCAAGAATAAGCGCTATTTTATCAAGTGCCTTTTGTAGACCTTCCTTCTGCTGTTCTACAAGCTGTGCAGGCGCTTTTGCCAAAAAGCCTTGGTTATTAAGTTTCTTTTCAAAGAAAATCTTATCTTCTTCGGCTTTTTTAAGGTCTTTTTTAAGACGTTCAATTTCAGCCGAAATATCAACAAGCTCCTTCATAGGCATATAAACCGAAGCGTTATCGGTAATAACACGAACTGAGCCTTCGCCGTCAAAACTGTCTACAGTTTCAACACTTGAAGCAAAGCCTAAACGGCATATATATGCGCTACCGCTATTAAATGTATCGTTATCGTTAGATACAATATAAACCTTTGCCTTTTTAGAGGGCGGAACATTCATTTCTGCCCTGCGGTTACGAATAGCGCGAATAACTGCCATTATTTTTTCAAATTTGCTTTCTTCCAGTTTAAATTCAAGCTTTTCGGTAAATTGTGGCCAATCTGATACCATTATACTCTCACCCGAGTGTGGCATACTAAGCCATACTTCCTCGGTAATAAAAGGCATAAAGGGATGTAAAAGCTTTAAGGTATTTGTAAATACATACACAAGAACACTGCGGGCAGTATCTTTGGCCTTCGCGTCTTCTCCATTTAAGCGCGACTTACAAATTTCAATATACCAGTCACAGAAGATATCCCAAATAAAATCATAAAGCTTCCCTACGGCTAAACCTAATTCAAACTTTTCAAGATTATCGGTAACTTCAGCTACTAATGTATTGTATTTTGACAAAATCCATTTATCTTCAAGCGCTAAATCCGATAAATTAAGCGGAATTTCAGTATCATTTTCAAGATTCATTAAAATAAATCTTGCGGCATTCCAAATTTTATTAGCAAAGTTACGGCTTGCTTCCACTCTTTCTGGGATATAACGCATATCGTTTCCCGGACTATTACCTGTAGCCAAGGAGAAACGAAGTGCGTCAGCGCCAAAAGTATCAATAACTTCCAACGGGTCAACACCGTTACCCAAGGATTTAGACATTTTACGCCCCTGTGAGTCGCGAACAAGACCGTGAATAAGCACGGTATTAAACGGAACTTCGCCTGTTTGCTCTAACCCTGAGAACATCATTCTCATAACCCAAAACGGAATAATATCATAACCTGTTACAAGGGTGTTTGTGGGATAATAATGCTTAAAATCTTCAGTTTCGTCAGGCCAACCGAGAGTTGAAAACGGCCAAAGTGCCGAGGAGAACCAAGTATCCAAGGTATCGGGGTCTTGAGATATATTCTTACTGCCGCAGTGATTACACTCAGTGGCCTCTGTTTTAGAAACAATAATCTCACCGCAATCAGCACAGTACCAAGCAGGGATACGATGTCCCCACCAAAGCTGGCGGGAAATACACCAGTCACGAATATTTTCAAGCCAATGGAAATAAACCTTTTCAAAACGCTGCGGTACAAACTTGGTTTCGCCTTTTTTAACTGCATCTATAGCAGGTGTTGCTAAAGGCTTCATTTTAACAAACCACTGTTTAGAAACGCGTGGCTCAACAGTAGAACCGCAACGGTAACAGGTGCCAACATTATGGGTATAGTCTTCAATACGAACAAGTGCACCCTCAGCTTCCAAATCTGCAACTATAGCCTTGCGGGCTTCATATCTGTCCATACCTGCATATTTAGGATAATCTTCAGTAATTTTTGCATCATCAGTCATTACATTGATAACAGGAAGATTATGACGAATACCCACTTCAAAGTCATTAGGGTCGTGCGCAGGAGTAATTTTGACAACACCTGTACCAAACTCAATTTCAACATAATCATCCGCAACAACGGGAATTTCGCGGTGAACAAGCGGTAAAATTAAGGTTTTGCCGATAATATCCTTATATCTTTCATCGTTGGGGTTTACTGCCACCGCAGTATCTCCAAGCAAGGTTTCAGGGCGGGTTGTAGCAAGTTCTAAATAACCGCTGCCGTCCTTGAAAGGATAACGCAAATGCCAAAAATGACCTGCCTGTTCTTCATATTCAACTTCAGCATCCGAGATTGAAGTCATACAATGCGGGCACCAGTTAATTATACGCTCTCCGCGGTAGATAAGGCCTTTTTCGTAAAGATTTACAAAAACTTCGTTTACGGCTTTGTTACAGCCTTCGTCAAGGGTAAAGCGTTCGCGGTCCCAGTCACAAGAGGAACCCATTTTCTTAAGCTGTTCTATAATTCTGCCGCCGTACTGCTTTTTCCAGTCCCAAGCACGCTCTAAAAAGCCTTCGCGACCTAAATCGTCCTTTGTAATGCCCTCTTCACGCATTTTTTCAACAATCTTTGCCTCAGTAGCGATAGACGCATGGTCAGTACCGGGAAGCCATAGAGTATCAAAACCTTGCATACGCTTAAAGCGGATAAGAATATCCTGCAGCGTATTGTCAAGCGCATGACCCATATGAAGCTGACCTGTAATGTTTGGTGGCGGAATAACTATTGTATAGGTATCCTTATCTTTTTCGCATTTTGCATGGAAGTACTTTCCCTCAAGCCATGTTTTGTAGATTCTGTCTTCAACATCCTTGGGATTGTACTGTTTGGCCAATTCTTTTGCCATTTTTTACACTCCTAATTGGAAAATTATTCTTTAAATAATTCAAATAAATTAACATAATATATAACTGTCGGTAAAAAGCGTTTGCAACAACTAAAATTTGTACCGACACCGCCTGACTAAATTTCAAGTCGGGCGGTTTTTTATTGTACCATAATAGCTATTATAATTCAAGTTTTTCTTGTGAAGCTGTGCCTATCGGCTTTTTACTTCCTGCTGCGGGCAAATTTTTAGTTCTATAACGGTGTTCACTATCAAGCGTTCCCTTAGTATAAACCGAAACTTCACTAATGCGTTGACCTTTCTTTTGAGTCATAACCGCAATACCGCCGTTGTCCTTTGTGGGTTTTGCGGGAATAGAAGCACTATTCACAATAAGCATTCTGCCGTTTGTAGAAGAAAGCAATAAGTCGCAATCCTCTTTCAAATAAAGAACGGTGTGTAAGGTATGCTTTTCACAATAAGCCTTAATCAACTTTTTGCGATTGGTCTTGGTAACATACGAAGAAAGCGGAACGCGAGAAATGCGTCCATTATCAAATATAAATACCATATTACCCGAATAGTCGGAGGTTTCAACCATATATATGGCATTTTCGTTAGCATCAAATTCAAGCTTAGTTGGGATATAGTCACCAAGTATACTTGCCTTAGAATCAGCAAAATCTACTGTTTTGCTCTTATAAACCTGTGCTTTGTTTGAGAAGAACAAAAGCTCGGTTGCGTTATTACTTTCAATAACCTGTGTTATTTCGTCACCCTCTTTAAGCTTTTGCTCACCACTCATTCTCAGCGATTGCGGGGTAATCTTTTTAAAATAACCTTCCCTTGTAAAGAACAATGTAACAGGCGAATCGTCGACCTCCTGCTCAATGTTTTCTACTTTTTCGGCTTCAGCGCTTATTATTTTGGTTTTGCGCTCTACACCATATTTTTGGGTAACGGCTTCAAGTTCTTTAACAATAATCTTTTTAACCTTGGCGCGAGAGTTTAAAATGCCTTCCATTTCTTCAATCTCTTTAATAAGATTTTCAATTTCGGCGGTGCGCTTTAGAATATACTCACGGTTTAAATGACGAAGCTTGATTTCTGCTACATACTCTGCTTGAGTTTCATCAATACCAAAGCCAATCATTAAATTGGGGATTACTTCACTTTCCTTTACAGTTTCACGAACAATCTTTATAGCCTTATCAATATCCAAAAGTATCTTTTCAAGACCTTTTAAAAGGTGTAGCTTGTCCTTAGCTTTAGACAGCTTGAAGTAAATACGCCTTTTAACACATTCTTCGCGGTAGGCAACCCATTCGTCAATAATTTCCTTAACACCCATAACACGCGGAGAGCCTGCTATAAGAATATTAAAATTACAAGCAAAGCTATCTTCAAATGAAGTCATTTTAATAATTTTCTTCATTAGCTTATCGTAGTCGGCACCACGCTTTAAATCTATTGTAATTTTAAGGCCATCAAGGTCGGTTTCATCTCGAATATCGTTAATTTCAGTAATCTTTTTAGTCTTTACAAGCTCAACTACCTTTTCAATAATCTGCTCGCAAGTAGTGGTAGGCGGTATTTCGGTAATATCGATACAGTTTTGCGATTTATCGTAATTATATACACCGCGCACCTTAAAGCTTCCGCGACCTGTTGCATAAATTTTTTCCATATCGGCGCGGTTATATAAAAGCTGACCGCCACCCGGAAAATCGGGCGCTAAAAGTGTATCGGCCACATTTATTTCTTCATCCTTAATGTATGCAATAGTGGTTTCGCAAACTTCCTTTAGGTTAAAAGGACAAATTGAGCTTGCCATACCTGCCGCAATACCCATATTAGCGTTTACAAGAATTGTTGGAAAGCTTACAGGGAAAAGTACCGGCTCTTTCATTGTAGCATCATAGTTATCTACAAAATCTACCGTTTCCTTATCAATATCGGCAAATAATTCAGCCGCAATAGGCGCCAACTTTGCTTCAGTATAACGCGAAGCCGCATAAGCCATATCACGCGAATAGGCTTTACCGAATGAACCCTTAGATGATACAAACGGATGCAAAAGCGCCTCATGTCCTTCAGATAAACGCACCATTGTTTCATAAATAGCGGCATCACCATGGGGGTTTAATTGCATAGTTCTGCCCACAATGTTAGCCGATTTTATGGTTTTACCATTTAAAAGCCCCATTGTGTACATAGTGTATAAAAGTTTGCGGTGTGAAGGCTTAAAGCCATCAATTTCGGGTATTGCACGCGACACTATAACACTCATAGCATACGGCATAAAATTAGTTTTAAGCGTTTCGGTAACGGGACTTTCTACAATACTTCCTGCTCCCGCAATATAAGCATTAGCGTTATTTTTACGCTTTGGTGCTTCTTCTTTCTTTTTTCTCGGTGCCATATTCTCATCCTTTGAATTCATAATTCGTAATGCGTAATTCGTAATTACACATTACAATGTTGAGTTTTAGTTATAGAAATTAAAATTTTTATTAGTTCCTGACAGTCCCAATAAATATCCTTAAACGAAATTTCATCTATATAACCTGTTTCATTAAGTATTTCAAGCCCATACTCTGTTTCACTGGCTTCTTTTAAAGCTATATTCATTTTGGCATAAAAATCAGCTTTGCCTTGCCCTCTTATAGCCTCTTTAACATTTGCGCCTATGCTTGTGCCGCTTTTTAATACTTGTTTTGATAAAACATATTCTTTCTTTTTACCGTTAAGATATTTGCTTAAGTTAACAATTCTTATTGCAAAAGCCTTACTTTTTACAACTATTGTATTTTCCAACTCTACCATCATTTAATTCCGCATTACGAATTACGCATTGCGCATTAACTAATGTCTGCTTCGTCAATATAAAGGTATCCGTTTTCCGAAATATAGTCTTTTCTTCCCTGCAAATTATCTCCCAAAAGCAAATCAAACATTTCGCTTGTTCTTTCGGCATCTTCAGGTAAAACCTTGATAAGTCGGCGGGTTTCGGGATTCATTGTTGTTAAGTTCATCATATCAGGCTGGTTTTCGCCGAGTCCTTTTGAACGCTGTAAATCGTACTTCTCGTCACCTATTTGCTCTAAAATTTCTTTTTTTTCGCTTTCATCATAAGCAAAATAGGTCAATTTTTTAGTGCCTATTTCGTAAAGCGGAGTTTCGGCTATAAATACCTTGCCTTCGCTTATAAGTGTAGGCATAAGGCGGTAAATCATAGTTAAAATAAGAGTTCTTATATGGAAGCCGTCAACGTCGGCATCAGTACAGATAATAATCTTATTCCAACGAAGATTGCTAAGGTCAAAGGTAGAAAGCCCCTTATTCGCTTTAGATTTTACTTCAACACCGCAACCAAGCACTTTTAAAAGGTCGGTAATAATCTCGCTTTTGAAAATCTTTTCATACTCTGCCTTTAAACAGTTAAGAATTTTACCTCGAACAGGCATAATAGCTTGGAAAGCGGCATCGCGCGCCAATTTACAAGAGCCTAAAGCCGAGTCACCCTCCACAATATAAAGCTCGCGTTCAGCTACATCACGGCTACGGCAATCAACAAACTTTTGTACTCTATCAACCATAGAGTTGCCTGTAGCGAGTGTCTTTTTAAGGTTTATGCGTTCCTTTTCGCTACGCTCACGGCTACGCTTGTTTACTAAAACTTGGTCAGCTATTTTATCCGCATCGGCCTTGTTTTCTATAAAATAAATCTCTAACTGATGGCGTAAAAATTCCACCATAGCCTCGTATATGAATTTATTGGTGATTGACTTCTTAGTTTGGTTTTCATAAGAAGTCATAGTTGAAAATGAAGAAATCACAAGCACTAAGCATTCTTCAATATCCGAGAATGTGATTTTACTTTCATTATTCTTATATTTGCCCGATTGTTTAATATAGTTATCAACCATAGCCAAAAAAGCGCTTCTCGTTGCCTTTTCGGGAACACCGCCATGCTCAAGCCAGCTTGAGTTATGGTAATATTCCTTTAATGGATTTTTGTTGCTAAAGCTCATAGCAACATTTATTTTAACCTTATATTCAGGCTTGTCCTCGCGGTCCTTACCCTTGCGCTCGGTCTGCCAGAACTGTACGGGTGTCATACTGTTTTCGCCAACAATTTCGTTAACATAATCGGTAATACCGTTTTTATAGCTAATCTCTTGCTGAATAAATCGGCTACCCTGTTGCTGACGAAAAACAAATACTAAACCGTCATTTACAATAGCCTGTCTTTTTAAGGTATCGATAAAATATTCTACAGGAATATCAATATCGGTAAATACATCTAAATCAGGCTTCCAACGTGTTTTGGTACCTGTATCTTTACCTGAGTATTCTTCCTTCTTAAGACCGCCTACATTGTAGCCCTTTTCAAAATGCAAAGTATATTTATATCCGTCACGCTTTATTTCAACATCCATATACTCGGAAGAATACTGGGTTGAACAAAGACCTAAGCCGTTAAGACCTACCGAATATTCATAGTTACTTCCGTCATTGGTATTATACTTACCGCCAGCATACATTTCGCAATACAAAAGCTCCCAGTTGTAGCATTGCTCTTTATTGTTAAAATCAACAGGCGCACCGCGTCCGAAATCCTGCACTTCAATAGAGCCATCAGTATACTTTGTTATAATTATTTTATTACCGTAGCCTTCGCGCGCTTCATCTATTGAGTTGGAAATGATTTCAAATACACTGTGTTCACAGCCGTCAAGACCATCCGAACCGAATATAACACCCGGTCTCTTTCTGACCCTGTCAGGACCTTCAAGCTTTTGAATACTGTCATTTCCGTATTCCACTTTGGTTTTTGCCATTACAATACTCCTTAATGAAGATAAATATACTTATATATTATATACTACATTTAGTGGTTTCGTCAAGCAAAACCATAAATATATATTGATTTTTAATATTTTTTAGTATATTATATAAGTATGTAAGTTATTTACTTAATTACTAACTTTGGAGACTGTTTATGAAGCAAAGAACAAGACGTCAAAAAGCAATTATTAAAAGAAATATATTTTTAAGCTTATGCGCTATTTGCCTTATAGGAATTATAGCGCTTACAAGCTTTGTAGTATCTACAATTTTTAGTGATAACGACAAAATTAACGATAACTCTTCTAATGCTAATAGTACTGAAAGTATAGAGTCTAAACCCGAAGTTGTTCCTGATACCTTTGCTACAGTACTAAGTATTGGCGATATTATGGTGCACCAAACCCAATTAACGGGTGCTAAAACTGACGACGGCTATGATTTTTCCGATTTCTTTAAAGAAGTCGGTACCTACTACAAAAAAGCCGATTTAACCATAGCAAATCTTGAATTAACCTTTGGCGGTAGCGAATCCGGAAATTTTAGAGGCTATCCTGCATTTAATACACCCGACCAACTTGCAGATGCAATTAAAGATAGCGGCATCAATATGCTTATGACATCAAACAACCACTCTAACGATACGGGTTTTTTCGGTCTTAAGCGTACCGCAACGGTTTTAAAGGAAAAAGGTATTGAATTTACAGGCACAAAAGAAACTCTTGAGGATCATAAATATCTCATAAAAGAAGTAAACAAAATTAAAATCGGTATCGTAAACTTTACTTACGAAACTCCCGGCTCCGACCCTGAGCGCAAATACCTTAACGGCGGCGCTATAAAAAAGGAAGCAAATGATTATATAAATACTTTTTCATATCAGCGAATAGAAAAATTCTATACCGAAGCCCAAGAGATTATAAATGGTATGAAAAACGACGGTGCCGAATTTATAACCTTTTATATGCACTGGGGAGAAGAATATCAGCTAACCGCTAACACTTGGCAAAAATCAATTGCTCAAAAACTTTCAAATATGGGCGTTGATATAATAATAGGCGGTCATCCTCATGTTGTACAACCTATTGAGCTTATTCACGCCGAAGATAGCAACCATACTACCATTTGTATTTACTCTTTGGGCAATGCAGTTTCTAATCAACGCCGTGAACTTATGAGTAGTTCTCCAAAAGGACATACCGAGGATGGCATTATGTTTTCTTATACCCTTAAAAAATCAAATGGACAAGTATCCTTACAAAGCATAGATGTCATTCCCACTTGGGTTAAAAAATATTCCGCCGGTAGCGGTTATAAATATACCATTTACCCAATAGACGGCACCGAATATTCAGGTATTTCTTCTAAGCTTGAAGAGTCTTTAAAGCGCACAAAAACCATTATAAAAGATGGTCTGACCGTTTGTCAGGAACGCCTTGGTTGCGAGGTTACCTTTAAGTAAAAAGCGTTAATAAATATCTTGCAAAAAAGTGGCATATATGCTATATTTAAAATATAATAGATAAATATGAATATATTAAACAAACCTTTAATCATTTAAGGAGGGTGTATATATGTTAGCTAATACAAAGCTATACAAAACAATAATAAATAAAGAACACCATATTTACCGTCATACTGTAGATTGGGATTTAGGTAAAGAATATAGCGAAAAAGGTCTATCCCCCATTGAGCGTATGTCAGACCGTTTCGAGCGTATGGTAAAAGAAGAAAAGGCTGTTATTTTACCCGATGAAAAGATTGTTTTTCTTCGCACAGTTGCCAATTTACCCGATTGCTTCACACAGGACGAATGGAAAGAATTAAAGGATAAATACTATATCCACGAATTAGGCTATATTTCAAACCTTTCACCCGATTATTATGACACAATTTCTACCGGTTTACTTAAAAAGCGTGAAGGGGCTGACGAATATAGCCGCCACGCTATTGATAATATTATCGCATTGTCAGATAAGTATTTGGAAGAAGCTAAAAATCAAGGTAGAGATGACCTTGTGGAAATTCTCACCCAAGTTCCGCGTTACGAAGCTCGTAACTTCCGTGAAGCACTTCAGTTCTTCCGTATCCTCCATTATGCTTTATGGCTTGAAGGCAACTACCATAACACCATAGGTCGTTTTGATAAAAATATGATAGGCTACTTACAAGCCGATATGGAAAAAGGTGTTTACACTCGCGAAACCGCTTTAGAGCTACTTGAAGACTTTTTCCTTTCTTTCAACAAAGATAGCGATATTTATGTTGGTGTACAACAAGGTGATAACGGCCAAAGTATGATGCTTGGCGGTTTAGACCAAAACGGTGAATATGTTTTCAATCTTTTGACCGAGCTTTGTATGGAAGCTTCCTACAACAATAAGCTTATTGACCCTAAAATTAACCTTCGCGTAAACAAGAATACACCTGAGGAGATTTACATAAAAGCTACAAACCTTACAAAAGCAGGGCTCGGTTTTCCTCAGTATTCTAACGACGATGTTGTCATCCCTGCGCTTGAAAAATTAGGCTATGAACATAAGGACGCCGTTGAATACACTGTTGCTGCTTGTTGGGAATTTATTATTCCTAATGTTGGCGCTGATGTTGACAATATTGGTGCTATGTCCTACCCTAAGGCTATTGATACCGTTTTACACAACTCCTTTATGGAGTGCGAAACCTACGACCAATTTTATAGTAAGGTTGTAGATGAAATAAATAACGAATGTGACCGCATTTGTACAGGTATTGAAAACCTTTGGTTTGTTCCCTCACCCTTTATGAATGTTTTAATGGGTTGTAATATAGCCGAAGGCTCTAAATACAACAACTTTGGTATTCACGGTACAGGTATTGCTACAGGTGCCGACTCTTTAGCGGCAATTAAAAAATATGTTTTTGAAGAAAAAACCATTGATAAAACAACCCTTTTAGAAGCTATTGATTCAAACTTCGAAAAACATAGCGAACTTTTGCCAATTTTACGCTACGAAGCTCCAAAGCTTGGTAATAATGATGACTATGTTGACTCTATAGCAACCGCGCTTTTAGATAGCTTTGCAAAATGCCTTGAAGGTAGAGTAAACTGCCGTGGCGGTATCTATAGAGCAGGTACCGGTAGTGCTATGTTCTACTTATGGCACGCTAACGAAATTGGCGCTTCACCTGACGGCAGACGCGAAAAAGAACCTTTTGGTACAAACTATTCTGTAAGCCTTTTCGCTAATGTTAAGGGTCCGGTTTCGGTTATTGCTTCTATGACAAAGCAACACTTTCACAACGCTATTAACGGCGGTCCTTTAACTCTTGAATTCCACCAAAGCGTATTTTCCGACCCTGATGGAGTTGAAAAAGTAGGTATGCTCGTTAAGCGTTATATTGAGCTTGGTGGACATCAGTTACAACTTAATACCGTTAATACCGAACAGTTACTCGATGCACAAAAGCATCCCGAAAACTATAAACAGCTTGTTGTTCGTATTTGGGGTTGGAGTGCTTATTTTGTAGAACTTGACAAGGAATACCAAGACCATGTAATTGCTCGTCAAGCATATGAGGTGTGATTTATGAAAGTATTATTTATGGGTGACAGTATCACCTTTCTCAAAGCTTGGGTTAGTCGTTTTAATAAAATAATGATGCCCGAACACTATGTTAATGTTGCCGTAAGCGGTGCAACTTGGTGCGATTATCAAGACACCATTTACGACGGTGAACCCGTATGGCGTGCGGAGGATGGCGGTGGACCTAATAACACAATTTGTAATCAGGTTGAAAAGGTGCTTCGTGCCAAAGATGAAAATCATCCCCTTTACCAAAAGGATGACAATTTTAACGATTTTGATGTGATTTTCGTTTCGGCAGGAACTAATGACGCAATACCTGACGCAGTTCCCACTCCTCAAGAAATCAATACACAATTTTTAAATAACGACAACACTATCCTGCCACTCTCTAAGGTGGACTGTAAAACCTTTGTGGGCGCTATGCGCTATACATACGAGCATTTAAGAAGGCTTTATCCCGAGGCTAAAATTTTCTACTGTTCACCTATTCAAGCGGCAGAAGTTATTCGTCCATTCGCTTCTATCAAACTTAAAGGTCAGCTTATAAAAGCTGTTTGTGACCGCATTTCAGATGTTGTTTTTGTTGATACATTTAACTGCGGAATTTGTGGTATATACGAAGAACGACAAAAAAATGGACGTGACCTTATTGACGGACTACATCCAAACGACAACGGCGGTAAAAAAATCGCCGAATATAATGCCCGTGCTGTTAAATATCAATTTTTATAATATATGAACGGAACAATTTTCGATATTAAAGAAATGGCAGTGCACGATGGCCCCGGAATTAGAACAACCGTCTTTTTCAAGGGTTGCCCGCTTAGATGTATATGGTGTCATAACCCTGAAGGGCTTTCATTCACGCCACAGCTTATGTATAAATCCGCACGTTGTATAAAATGTGATAGGTGCAAAAAAGAATGCACCCATCCTGAATGTCAGCCATTCGGTAGATGCTTACATATTTGCCCCGAAAACTGCCTTAGCGTAGCAGGCAGAAGCATATCAGCTAAGGATTTAAGTGAAGAAATTATACCCTCAGGTGAAGTTTTAGGTAAAGATTTTGGCGGTTTTACCTTTTCGGGCGGTGAACCTTTAGCCCAAAGCGAATTTCTTTTAGAGCTTATGGAATATTTAAAGGACTATCACCTGTGCATTGAAACAAGCGGATTTTGTGACAGTAATACCTTTAAAAAGGTTATAGACAACCTTGATTTTGTAATAATGGATATAAAACTCGCTGATAGTAATTTACACAAAAAGTATACCGGTGTGAATAATAGTGTTATCCTTAAAAATTTTGAAATTTTAAAACAAAGCAACAAGCCATATATTATCCGCACTCCCTTAATAAAAGGTATTACCGACACAACCGAAAATTTAAGCGCTATAAAACAAATCATAGGCGACTCTAATTGGGAACAGTTACCCGAAAATGAAGCCGCCGGCGCAAAATACAAAATGCTTGGAATGGAATTCCCTCTTAAAAAAGAAGCAAGGCTTTAATCGCCTTGCTTCTTAATTTTTTCTATAATTTTTTCTCCTACTTTATAAGCTTCTTTAGCTTTTTGGCTGCTTTCGAAAGTTGTGCCTTCTATAACCCGAAGACCTACTGAAAGGTCATCGGGAAGAGTGTTATTTGCAATGGTTGTTTTTTTATAAAACTCGTCACCTAATGGTGTGGGCGTTTGTGTAAAAATAGAAATATCAAGCGCATCGTCAAAATATTTAATCGCCTTTTGGTCTACAACATAAACCGAAACCGTTTCTTCGGAAGCAAGAATTGCCTGTATCTTAGAAAATATAGTAAAACGTGTAGTATCCTTATTACTATCGCCAACGCTGCAGTTTATAACATTAATGTTTACTTGACCGTCATCGTTAATGTCTTCTGCGAAATTTTCAAAATAGTCACCAATAGCCTGTGTCTGCGCATCTATTGCAGGCTTATATGCAAAGTACAAAATCTCAAAATCATACTTAGGACGCCTTGCGCATTGGGTAATACATAGCGCCAATGTTGTAATCACAAAAAAAATAATAATAGTATGAACCTTATAATGATACCAAAAGTTATTTAGCTTTTCTTTAAAGGTTTTAGGAACTATTGCCACTTCACTCGGTTTAGCCTGTGGTTGAAGCTCACCCTGTTGCATTTTTTTTAGCTTTATAAACTCTTCGCGCGCTTTACGCTGCTCTTCCATTATTTCATTACGCTTATCGTTCAAATCAACACTTCCTTTTTAATCATCTTAACACAGTTAAAGTTTCTTTTCAACCTTTTACAATAAAATTTAAGCTTTGTTTAATTTTATCACCTTAGGGTATACTAATAAAAACTTAAAGGATAATTTATGAAACTAAAAGAAAATATTATTATAGCCGTTATAGGTACAGCTATAGGAGTAGTAAACGGAATTCTGGGTGCTGGCGGCGGTATGCTCGCGGTACCGCTTTTAAAGAAAATAGGATTCTCTCAAAAAGAAAGCCACACAAACGCTATTGCTATAATACTGCCTATAACAATCGTTTCTGTGGCTATATATTTATTTGAAGATTTTGTCGAAGTTAAGGATTCGCTTATCTATATCCCTACAGGGCTTTTAGGAGCTATTTTAGGCACATATATCCTTAAAAAAATCTCACCTAAATGGCTAAAGCGTATATTCGGTATACTTATGGTTTATGCAGGCATGCGCCTGCTTTTAAAGTGAATATCTCCGCCCTTTTAGCAGGGCTTTTTTCAGGAATACTCGGCAGTATGGGGCTTGGCGGAGGTGGAATACTTATGATCTACCTATCCCTTTTTACCAATACTAAACAACTTACAAGCCAAGGAATAAATCTGCTTTTCTTTGTGCCTATAGGTATTCTTTCGGTAATAATTTATTCTATAAAGAAACAAATTAAATGGAAAACCACAGTCCAAATCGCTATTTTTGGCATTATTGGCGCCATTTTCGGCATATTGCTTGCTGATTTTTTAGGTGGCAATATAACCCGAAAAATATTTGCCTGCCTTCTAATAGTTATGGGAGTAAGTGAAATATTTAAAAAGGTTAATCCACATTAACACCCTTTTTAAAAAGCTTAATATTTATAAAGCAAAGTGTAATGTTAATAAATGTATACAAAAGTATCGTTACCAATAATACGCTTTTGATAACATCAACACTAATTATTGCGTTTGTACTAAATAAGGCCATAAAATCTTTGTTGAAAAGTGCTATTATATAAACCATAACAAGCACTGCGCTCTGGCTTACAGTATAACTTATAAAACCGTAAAGAACAGAAAATCCTACCTTAGCATTGTTCATTCTGTGTCCTAAAATAATACCTGTAAAACCGCACTGCAAAATATTTATAAACTCTATAAACAAAATAAATATAAATACAATCAACATTGTTACTACAGAGCTGTCATAAAGCGTTGCAAACGGAGTTAAAAGACCTTTTATCATTTGTATATTTTCTTTAGAATAGTACATTATAAAAAGCACTGCTCCAACTACCGCAAAGCTTGTAAAAAGGGTTATAACCGTTGTAAATATTTTAGAAAGATAATGTGTACTTTTTGTCACAGGCAAGGTATGAGAAAGATATGATTCATCCCCGTATAAATTATGTTTAAACCTTACCCACATTCTCATAACATTGTTTATTAAGGTACTGCACATCATAGAAATTGCAGCACCGACACAAATTTCGCTAATAACAGTAATAATAAGTGAATCGCCCAAATTAGATATCACTCTTACAAGGATACCAAAAACTGTGGCGAGGCTGTAAAAAATAATTAAAAATTTAAATAGGTTTGCAAGGTCGTATTTCATCAATTTTTTCAGCATTTGAACATCCTCCTGAAAATCTCATCAATAGAACCGCCTTCACGGTTTCTTAATTCGTCACATTCTGCCACAAGTGCTATTTCACCGTTATTTATAAATATTACCTCATCTAAAACCCGTTCAATATCACTTATTAAATGGGTAGATATTATAACTGTTGCACCTTCAGTAAAATTGGTTAGTATTGTGTCTAAAATATAATCTCTCGTAGCAGGGTCTACACCGCCCAAAGGCTCGTCAAGTATATAAAGGTCGGCTTTACGGCTCATGACAAGTACTAACTGTACCTTTTCCTGCATACCCTTACTCATTTTTGAAAGCTTTTGCTTTGTATCAAGCTCTAAATCAGCTAAAAGCTTGTATGCTTTTTCACTGTCAAAGTTATTATAAAATTTTGAAAAATACTTAACCGTCTTATCAACTGTCATACTTTTATCAAGATAGGTGCGCTCGGGCAGATAAGAAATTACCGATTTGGTTTTAACCCCTATTTTCTCCCCCAAAACAAGAACTTCACCGCTTGTGGGGGTGAGTAAATCATTGATAAGCTTAATAAGTGTGGTTTTACCTGTGCCATTTTTACCTAAAAGCCCTATAATTTTTCCGCGCTCAATATTTAAATTAATATCTTTAAGGGCTTGCTTTTCTCCATAATTTTTGCTTAAATTTTTACATTCTAATAAATACATACTTCTACCTTCCTTCAAGATACTTTATGGCCTCTTCACGAGTGAAGCCTATATTTTGCATATTTGAAATAAATTTTTCTGAAATCGCACTTGCATAATCTTGCCTGTGCTTTTCAATCAAAGCCAAATCTTCAGTCACAAATTTTCCGTTAGTTCGCTCAGTAAAAATTAGTCCCGCTTCTTCAAGCTCGGATAATGCTTTTTGCAAGGTATTGGGATTAACCTTCAGCTGCAGCGCTAAATCACGAACTGAAGGCAATCTCTCCCCCGCTGATAAACGACCGGAAATTATATGTATTCTTAATTGTTCTACCAACTGTATATATATAGGCGCATTATTGTGGAAAACAAAATTCATAATCGTCATCCTTTTTGTTGTATCACTCAACTAACACAATGATACAATAGGTTTTTTATTTTGTCAATACTTTTTGCAAAAAATAAAGCGTAGTACACTACGCTTTATTTTAGTTTTCTGTAAATTTCTATAATTTCTGCTCTTAAGGCCGCATTTTCGGGAAGCTTTAAAACATTTTCGATTTTAAGCAATGCTTCTGCCTCCTTTTTGGTTTCAAGTAAAACCTGCTTATCGGCAAAAATATCGGCAATTTTAAACTCGGGTATACCGTGCTGGCGGTTACCCAAAAAGTCACCCGGACCCCTGAGTTCTAAGTCATAATCGGCAATTTTGAAGCCGTCAGTGTTGTTTTTAATTATATCTAACCTCTTTTTTGTATCTTCTGATTCACTGTCAGATATTAAAATACAATCTGATTTATAGTTGCCCCTGCCTATTCTACCCCGCAACTGATGTAGTTGTGAAAGACCAAAGCGTTTGGCATTTTCTATAAGCATTACTACCGCATTAGGTACATCAATGCCCACTTCAATAACAGTAGTAGCAATAAGCAACTGTATATCCCCCGAAGACAAGCGAGTCATCACTTCTTCTTTTTCTTTTGCGGTCATTTTGCCGTGCAAAAGTCCCAAAGAATAACCCGCAAAAGTGCCGTCCTTTAAGGTATTATAATACTCTGTGGCTGAGGTAATATCAAGTCCATCGTTATTTTCAACCAAAGGACATACAATATAGCCTTGCCTACCCTCAGACAAAAACTTCTTTATATAGTTATAAATTCGCTCTCTGTAGGTTGAATCAACCGTATAGGTATCTATCTTTTGCCTACCCTTAGGATATTCATCTATTACGCTTATATCAAGGTCACCATATAGTATATAAGCAAGCGTTTGCGGTATCGGAGTCGCCGACATAACAAGCTTATGGGGGTTAACACCCTTGTTCTCCAATTTATCGCGCTGAGCCGCACCAAAGCGATGTTGTTCGTCGGTTATAACAAGACCTAAGTTTTGGAACTCAACATCATTCACAATAAGCGCATGAGTACCTATAACAACATCAATCAATCCGTCCTTAAGGTTTTGCTTAATTTCACTCTTTTGCTTTTTAGTAAGCGAGCCTGTAAGCAAGGCACAGTTTATACCTGTGTTTTCGGTAATAGATAAAAAGGTTTTGTAATGCTGCTCTGCTAAAATTTCAGTTGGGGCCATTAGTGCCGACTGATAACCGTTTTTAGCGGCAGTATAGCATAGAGCCGCCGCAACAACCGTTTTACCACTACCAACATCACCTTGAACAAGGCGGGACATTGGTTTCCCTCGACACATATCAATAAGGCACTCATTTACTACCCTTTTTTGAGCGTCGGTTAAAGAAAAGCTTAATTTATTCTGAAATTCGTCAAAATAATTTTTCTTTATAACACATCCGCTTTTTGTGTGAGTTTTAAGCTTTATGACTTTAAGTGCTATCTGCAAACAAAAAAGTTCTTCAAAAACAAGGCGCTTTTTAGCCTTTTCAAACGATTCCCTACTTTTCGGAAAATGTATATTTTCTAACGCATACCTGATATCACAAAGATTGTTTCTTTTTCTTATATCTTCACTTAGAATTTCAGGTATTTCCACTGTACTAAGGGCAGTCTTTATAAGCTTTTGCAAGGTTGCCGATGTGATATTTTTTGTTGTATTATAAATCGGTTCTAAACCGTTATAGCCTACCTCTTTAATAAGCGGTGAGTTCATTTGCTTAAAGAAATCCCCATCAAACTTACCGTAGAAAAGGTACTCACGCCCCGTATTTAGCTTATTAGCCAAATAGTACTGGTTAAAAAGACTTACAGTAAAACGAAAACCGCTACTGTCTTCTGCCATAAATTTATAAATTTTAACGCCGCGCTTGGTGTCAAAGGTTTCTATAGGTGTTACAATGGTCGCCTTAACACAAATATTTTCAAAATATGGTGCTTCTTTAACAGGTGTAATTTCAGTCCAGTCAAGGTACCTTCTTGGAAAATAGCGCAAAAGGGCACCGACTGTGTCGATGCCCTTAGATTTTAAAACTTCAGCTCTTTTAGCACCGACACCCTTTAAAAATTGAATATCAGTATTAGCTGTCATTTTTCGCACTCCTATTCTACCGAAAGGATATAGTAATAAATCGGTTGACCGCCGTTGATAAAGGTAATTTCACACTTGGAACCAAATTTTTCATTTATCTGTGCTTCAATGCTTTCAGCCTGAGCTTCTGTAACATCTTCACCATAGATAACGGTTATAAACTCACTATCGGTTTTAACCATTTTCTTTAAAAGCTTTAATACACTCTTTTCAAGGTCGGTATCGGTAAATGTAACCTTGCCACCTAAAAGTGCCATTATCTCGCCCTGCTTAATCTTAAAGCCGTCAAAATCAGCATCGCGCGCGGCAAAGGTAACCTGACCTGTAGCTACACGCTCTGTAGCCTTTTGCATTTCGATTGCGTTAGCATTATCATCACTATCGGGGTCAAAGCTTAGCATTGCCGATATTCCTTGAGGTATAGTTCTTGTATGTATAACTATAACCTTACGGGTACTTATCGGAATAGCCTGCTCAGCCGCCATAATAATGTTTTTATTGTTAGGTAATACAAAAACAGTTTCGGCAGGAGTAGCTTCAATAGCCTTTAAGATATCGTCTGTACTCGGGTTCATTGTCTGTCCGCCCGCAACGATAGTATCTACGCCTAAATCACGGAACAATTCCTCCAAACCGCTACCTGCACAAACCGATACAAAACCGAATGGCTTTGTGGGTTCTACAGGAGTAAAGGTTTCGGTTCTGTCTGCGCTCTTTGCCGGCTTTTTCTTAGCGTTTTGGGCGTCGTGCTTTTGTTTTTCGTGTTGGTCACGCATATTTTCAATCTTAAGATGTACTAACTGACCAAAGGTAAGCGCATTTTCAATAGCGTTACCGGGGTGGTCGGTATGAACATGAACCTTAATAATTTCTTCGTCATCAACCACAACTACACAGTCACCGATGGTTTCTAAGAACATTCTTAATTCGTTAGGCTCTTTGTCACATTCAGGGTCTCTGTTTACAATAAACTCTGTGCAGTAGGTAAAGGTGATTTCGGTTTCAAATTCGCCTGCGGCATTAAATGATTCCGAGTCACTTTCAGTATCAGTTTCAGACGAAGCAGAGTTAGACTTAATAATAACACCATCTTTGAATACCGAAAGCATACCCTCAAGTATAATAACAAAGCCACGACCACCTGCGTCAACTACGCCCGCCTTCTTTAAAACAGGAAGTAATTCAGGGGTTTCATCCAAAGCTTTTTTAGCGCCCTCAATAGCGTGTTCAAAAATCGCCAACTCATCCTCACCTTGTGTAAAGGCTTCATTAGCATATTCGCTCGCTACTCTTGCTACAGTTAAAATTGTACCCTCGGTAGGCTTCATAACAGCCTTATAAGCCGCTTCAACACCAAATGTAAAAGCGTTTTTAAGGTTTTCAGGGGTTAAAAACTCGTCATTACCGATACCCTTTGCAAAGCCACGGAAAAGCAAGGATGTAATAACACCCGAGTTGCCACGCGCACCGCGAAGTAATGCCGAAGAGTTAACTGCTGCCACCTTACCTGCAGTTTCGCCACTTAATTTTTCAAGCTCGCGAGCCGCATTTGAAAGTGTCATAGACATATTTGTACCTGTATCTCCATCGGGCACAGGGAAAATATTAAGGTCATCAACTGCTTTGCGATGATTAGCAATATTATTTGCTGCAGAAATCCACGCATCACGCAATAAGTCACCGTTTATCAAAATCTTACACTCCTTTTAAATTAAAGACACCAAATATAAAGAATTACTATTCTTTAATACCGTCAACCTTCACGATTACTTTATCAACCTTAATGCCGGTTGCTTCTTTCACTACATAAGTAACCTTTTCGGTTATACTTTCCGCAATAGCGCTGATGTTCATACCATAGCTTACCACAATATGAAGCTCAACCGAAATAGTATCAGTATTGCCTATAACCTTAATGCCGGTATCAACCTTTTCTTCTTTAGAAAATTTATTAAATACCTTTTGCTTACTTGAGCTTGGAACCATACCTACAACACCGAAGCAGGAAATAACTTCATTGCCAATTAGCTTTGAAAGATATTGCTCCGATAAAATTATTTTACCTAATCTGGTTTCATAAGCTATCATAAAAACACTCCTAATTCTTCCTAATTTTATATGAGTCAATTGAAAAATAAATATCACTTAAAGAAGCCATATTTAAGTTTTCAATATTTTCATTGCAGAAAAGCACGCCTGTACGATAACAAACCGGAATAAACGGCATATCGTTCTGTAAGGTTACCGCAACATCGCTAATAGAGTTTTTACCCTTGTAGAAATTCTTTATAACCTTAGCGCAGTCAAGGGTTTGATTTTCTTCCTTTTGCTGATTTTCAGTACTCTCCTCGGTTTTCTCTTGCTTTTCGGTATCCTTTTTCTTTTGAGCCTTAATACCGTAAGCGGCAGAGCCGCCCGCGAAAACCATTTGAGAAAAGTCCATATTCTCGGTTATTTTAACTTCACCTAAATATAAATCGAACTCACCATTTTTAAGGCGTCTTTTATATTCCTTAAATGACGTCTTTACAACCGTGATTTTTATACCCTGCTTTTTAAGCTGAGAAGCTATAAGCTTTGCCGCCGCAACACGCGCCGAATTTCCCTCATTCACAAGTAAAGAAAAGCTTAGTGGACTGTTGCCATTACGACGCACGCCATCACTATCCAATCTATTATAACCTATTTTTTCTAAATTCTCAATAGTTATTTGCGAATTTGCCGTAATTTGTATATTTTGAAGCGATTTTGTGTCATTCCACATAGGATTAAAAAATCCAGTACAGCTCATAGCATTGTTAAAATAAGCATTCTTAGTAATTTCACTACGGTCTATACCGCTTGAAATTGCATGCCTTAAATTTTCGAGCGCCAACTTCTTATTTGCGTGATTAACCCCTATATACACTAAATTATTAAGATTTATATTGGTTTTAGTACCACTCATTCGAGGAATTTGACCGTCAGAGATATCGGTAAAATAAATATCTGTAGCACCAATTTCAATATAGTGGGTTATTGACTCCCTATCGGGAGAATTTATAAGGTTAATCTTTTTTACACTGCCTTTTTTTGCAAAATAATGCTCATTTAATGTAAGTGCAGTGCTATCTTTATTAAGCTTATATCTGCCAGCTCCTATAGGCGGAAATTCCACACTGTCAGAGTCGGTTTTTTTATCACTATCCGCCTTAATAATCGGAAAATCAAGCACATTTGCAAAATATGGGTCCCGCTTTTCAAGGGTAAATACTACTGTTTTACTGTCTTTTTTGCTTACCGATTCTACGCCGTAAAGCTTGTTTTTATAAGAGGTAGACGATTTTTTTGCAAGCTTATAAGAATAAACTACATCATCCGCATTAAGCGCGCTTCCATCCGAAAACTTAACATCCTTTAACACTACAGTACATATATTTTTAGAAATTTTAACGCTTTTTGCAATACTGTTGTGCGGCTTGAAATTATCGTCGGTCTTAACAAGTGGTTCGTAGAGTAGTTTGCAAAGCTGACGGTTAACCTCAGTCTTAGCTATATAGGGATTGAAGGTGTCAGCTTTAGAATATAAAAGGGTTATACTGCTTTTATATTCTGCCGTTTCGGTATCGTTATTATCGCTCGGCTTTTTATTTGTTGCCGTAGTATTTTTATCGCAACCGCAAAGTGTTAAAATCAAAGCGGTTGTAATTAAAAAAGCAATAACTTTTTTCATTTTTGTTTCCTATCTATATATAAATTCTTTGGGCATCTACTGTTTTTCCCGTGGCTTCATCAATATCAAAAATGCATCCATTTAGCATACAGTCACCATTTGCAAGCTCAAATTTTGAGGTATCGTTATCTTTTAGGCGGTTAATTATAATTTCCTTTTTAACCCCTAAAACCGAATCAATAGGACCTGTCATACCAATATCAGTAATGTAGCCTGTACCGTTTTCTAAAATTTGCAAATCGGCAGTTTGTACATGGGTATGAGTTCCAAAAACAACTGAAACCTTGCCGTCTAAATAAAGCCCTAAAGCACGCTTTTCACTTGTTGCTTCGGCGTGAAAATCTACAATTATAATATTAATTCCATCCGATTTAGCCTTATCTATAAGCTCATCCGCAGCTTTAAAGGGGCAACTACTGCCTAAGCGTTCAAGATAAATTTTACCGCTTAAATTAATAACCGCAACCCGTGTTTTACCAAAATCTACAACGCAGTAACCTTTGCCTGTTTGGCAATCACTTAAATTATGCGGCCTTAAGCAAAAATCGTTACTGTCTAAATAGTCATATACTTCCTGCCTTCTTAAAGAATGATTTCCACCAGTAAGCACATCTGCGCCGAGTGAAAACAAATAGTCGGCACTTGTGGGTGTAACACCATTTCCATGAGCAGAGTTTTCACCGTTTATTATGACCATATCAATGCACTTTTCTTTTTTAAGCGAGGGTAAAATTTTGCGAACATATTCGCAACCGATACTTCCGCAAACATCTCCAACAACTAATATTCGCATATTCACCCACCACCAAAAAGTATATATAAATATTATACCATAATTTAAGTTGTAAAACAATAAAAAAATGCTCTTCAAAAGCATAAACTTTCGAAGAGCATAATTACTAAATTCAATTAGATTTCAGCGAAGTACTTAATTGTACGAACCATCTGGCTTGTGTAGCTGTTTTCATTGTCATACCAAGAAACAACCTGTACTTCATAAAGGTCATCAGCAACCTTAGATACCATTGTCTGAGTAGCATCGAATAAAGAACCGAAACGCATACCGATAACATCAGAAGAAACGATTTGGTCTTCATTGTAGCCGAAAGATTCAGAAGCAGCAGCCTTCATAGCAGCATTGATGCCTTCCTTAGTAACGTCAGTACCCTTAACAACAGCGGTAAGAATAGTGGTAGAACCGGTCGGAACAGGCACACGCTGAGCAGAACCGATAAGCTTGCCGTTAAGTACAGGAATTACAAGACCGATAGCCTTAGCAGCACCTGTGCTATTAGGAACGATATTAGCAGCACCTGCGCGTGCACGACGAAGGTCACCCTTTCTGTGAGGACCGTCAAGAATCATTTGGTCGCCGGTGTAAGCGTGAATGGTGCTCATGATACCGCTTTGAATAGCAGCGTAATCGTTAAGAACCTTAGCCATAGGAGCTAAGCAGTTAGTGGTGCAAGAAGCAGCAGAAATAATGTTGTCTTCTTTAGTAAGAGTATCTTCATTTACGCTAAATACGATAGTGGGAAGGTCGTTACCTGCGGGAGCAGAAATAACAACTTTCTTAGCACCAGCATCAATGTGAGCTTGGCTCTTTTCTTTAGAACAGTAGAAACCTGTACATTCAAGAACTACATCAACACCGAGTTCGCCCCAAGGAAGATCCTTAGCATCTTTTTCAGCATAGATTTTGAGAGTTTTGCCATCTACAGTGATGGTACCAGCTTCGTCGTCAGCAACTACAGTGTGAAGATTTTCACCAATGTAACCGCAGTAGCCACCCTGTGCTGTATCATACTTTAAAAGATTAGCGAGCATAGAGGGTTTTGTAAGGTCGTTGATAGCTACTACATCGTAACCTTCAGCGCCGAACATTTGACGAAATGCGAGACGACCGATACGGCCGAATCCGTTAATTGCAACTTTAACCATTGGAATATACCTCCTAAATTTTTTACCATATTATTTTACTCTATTATTACAATTTTTTCAAGTACTTTGTATATATTTTAACAATTTTTTTAATTTTTATATAAATTGGCATAATAAACTTATATTTAGGAGGTTAAATATGTGAATTTTTTGCCAAATTCTTTCGAAAGATACCTTGCCGCATTGCGCTATTTTATATCGCTTTCTATACAAAAACACGGTGCTTGCCGGCGCCATTTTAAAAATTTAAAAAAAATATATTTGTGCGAAGCAATTCTAAATAAAGAAATACTAAAAAGTGTTGATATAAACAAACTTACAACCAATATTTTAAGTGCTGCCGAAAACCTAAACTACAGCACGAAATTTAAAGTAGCTGTTGAAGGAAATTTTCTTATAAATAAGGAACTATTTAGCTTTCTTTTGCTTGAGATTTTTAAAATATACCCACTTACAGTTTTTTTAAAAGATAATTTTTTATGTGTAAAATTTTCAGGCAAAATTGAAAACTTGTCAACAATTATATCTGCGCTTAAAGGTTATATTTTACACGAAACCAAAAGCAACCAAAATATAATAGTAATCCCCACCAAAAACACAAACCAACCATCAGTTTATATTGAAAGCGAATGGGAATATCTTTTCGACAGCTTTTCGGTTGTTAATTTAATTTTAAAAGCATAAAAAAGCTTGGGTGTCACCCAAGCTTTTTGTTGTATAACCAAAGTTGTGTAGAAAATACCGGCTTATAACAATTACAACTACACAAAAGCATTCATACAGAATATGTACACAATTATTCCGCCTATACATATCGCAATTAGTATAATAGAAATAATAGTAGCAGCTATATCAACCTTTTCTTTTGTTATGTACTCTTTAAGTTTTCTAAGCTTGGCGAGTAAAGCAGTAGTAAATATTATCAGAGCCACTATCATAACAATAAGCAATCCCCAAGATATACCTACCATGGTATTGCTTGTAGCCAATAAATTATTCATAATGAATACCTCTATTTTTAATATTCAAAATATCACTAAAATTATTGTAACATAAAAATTTGAATTTTACAAGAAAAAATAAAAAACAGAGATAACAAGTGTTATCTCTGTAAATTACTGATTGCTCACACCCTGAAAACTGAACAAGTAATGAGAAGAGGAATCGAAAAAATAGGTCAAGCCCTCGGTCTATTAGTACTACCTAGCACACGTGTCGCCACGCTTACACTTGTAGCCTATCAACCCGGTAGTCTTCCGGGGACCTTACTAGCTTATGCTATGGGAAATCTTATCTTGAGGTTGGCTTCACGCTTAGATGCTTTCAGCGTTTATCCAATCCATACTTAGCTGCCCAGCTATGCCCTTGGCAGAACAACTGGTGCACCAGAGGTATGTCCATCCCGGTCCTCTCGTACTAGGGACAGCTCCTCTCAAATTTCCTACGCCCACGACAGATAGGGACCGAACTGTCTCACGACGTTCTGAACCCAGCTCGCGTACCACTTTAATCGGCGAACAGCCGAACCCTTGGGAC
>JAZQYX010000021.1:0-2189 GCA_045633725.1 Acutalibacteraceae bacterium
TTTTTTGTTTTATACTTAAAATGCAAAAAGATGTCGGTGAATGTCGGTCTGGTTTTGTGTATTATAAGATTAAAAATTAAAGGAGGCAAATTTATGCTAATTGTTGAAATTCATTCAAACAACATTTTAACTGTCAGGGACGGTGCGTTAGCTTGTGCAATTTCTGACAGTCAAAAACACGAAACGGTAAAATTCTTATTTGCTGAAAGTTGGGATAAATATAGCAAAACTGTGGTGTTTTCTGCAGAGGGTGTAGAACCTATAAATATTTTGCTCGACGAACAAAACGATTTTTGTCTATCTAAAGATGAATGTTATATTCCTTTTGAGGTTTTAAAGGGTGATTGGTTCGACCTTTCAATTTTCGGTGAAAAAGATAACAGTCTTGCTACTACTACAAGAGTCAGGGTGGATGTACTTAAAAGCGGGTATGCTTTAGGTGACCAACCGCAGATACCGACTGCCGACCAATATTCTCAAATAATAGATATTGTGAGGAATATAGAATCTGTAGCACAATCAGTTAGGAATGATGCGGACGCAGGTTTGTTTAAAGGTGAAAAAGGTGAAAAGGGTGATACAGGAGAAAAAGGTGATACAGGAGAAAAAGGTGAACAAGGCGACCCTGGAGACCTTTCTGCTTATGCTGAAAAAAATTATGTAGACAACGGATTTAGCACCCTTTCTATCTCTAACACCATAAGCGGTAGCGCAAAAACTTTAACAGTAAATGATGTATCAGCTTTACCCCATAAATGCTCTTTAAGGCTAACAAGTGTTATGGATAGTAAAAATATTTACAAGTTTAATAGCGACAATATTTTTCTTGAAGATATAGACACTATGAGTTGTACATATAACGAAGATGGTACAGTTATCCTTAATGGTCATAGTTATTTTGACCCTTGTTTTATACACGTTGACCTTATAGGTTTAACAGTAGGTGAAACATATACTTGTTCGTTTAAAGGCTTTTATTTTGACAACTTGATTGAGGAAAAATGCGAATATAATGTGACTCCGACTAAAATGGTCGCTTATGATGTAGATGGAAATGAGTTGGAATCATTTTCTTATTCAAGTGTCGGAGAAAATAATGGATACACATTTACAGCAATTGAAAGGGCGTATTGTTATAAAGTATATTGGGATGTGGGTATACCGCCTGTAGCCGAACATGAAAATAAAAATTTTGCACCACAACTTGAATTAGGTACACAAATAACTGAATGGCAACCATATGCTGAAGGAGAACCAATTATTACAGACTTTAGCACAGTAAGAGTTAATGTTAATGGAGTTATTTATACGCCTTCCGCAGATGGAATTATTACGGATATGGCAAGTGTTTCACCAGTTATGGAAATTACTACCGATAACCAATACGCAAATATATGTGATTTCACTTATTGTGTTGATACAAAGAAGTATATTGATAGCAATTTAGGTGGCAGTGCAGCTTTAGGTGACATAGAAACCGCTCTTGATAGTATTATACAAATACAAGAAAACCTTATAGGCGGTGATCCCCAATGAGTATAGCAGAAAAAATAACCACAATCGCTGAAAATCAACAAAGGGTATATGACAAAGGTTATACTGACGGCTTTAACTCTGCACCACAAAGCTATTTACCCTATCTCAGTAATTTTTCTTTTAATGCTGCGGTTTTCCCAGAAGACAAAAGAGATGTAAAATTATATCTTTCACCCAAAACGCAGGTAGGTAATGGCAACAACTGGTTTGGATATACTAATGCAACAAGTTTGATAGTAATAGGTGACACTATCACTACTTTTTATTCAAGGTATGCTTTTTCACATAATAAAGAATTAAAAACTATCGACTTGTCACAATGTGGCAATGGTGTAATAAAACTAACCGAAAGTGCGGAAAGCACTTTTCAAAACTGTACGAGTTTAGAAGAAATAATCGGTGAGTTAGATTGTAGTGATGTGACAGATTTTAGTAGATTTGTTTCCGGTTGTGTAAAGTTAAGGGAAATAAGAATAACACCCTTAACTGTAAAGCATGATTTTTCTCTTAATCAATTACAAAACTTATCAACCGAAACCATACAAGGCATTATAGACGGCTTGGCAGATTTAACAGGACAAACAACACAGACAGTAACTTTTCACTCAACTGCAGGTGCTAAACTTACCGACGAGCAAAAGGCGACTATAACC
>JAZQYX010000022.1:0-8568 GCA_045633725.1 Acutalibacteraceae bacterium
GAATCTTGAAATGAGAATTGACGCTGAAAACGGCGCAACACTCGGTAAATTTGAGCTTGCTAAAAAAGCTAAAGAATTAGGCCTTGACGCTATTCACGATACCGTTCACGAAATGGCACGCGACGAAGCAAGACACGGCAAAGCTTTTGAAGGCTTACTTGGCAGATACTTCAAATAATAGTGTTTGGCGACCAATATTAGCCGCCCATCTATTTACACAAACTAACGGGCGGATAAACTATCCGTCCGTTTTGCATATAATTGAAACGAATTTAAAGTCTAAAGGAGGCTTGCACTTATGATAAAAAGACTCTTACGAAAATTATCGGCATTATCAATCACTTTTTTAGTTGCGTTGGCTTTCACAGCTTGCGTGCCCGAAATTCATATCCATACAGGCGATGCATCTTCGGAAAAATATACAGCTTCGGAAAATGATACTATTGCTTCAACCGATGAATCAACAGTACAAAATAACAATTCTCAAGATAAGGTTGAAACCAGTGTTGCCACTTCTGAACCGAAGCAAAGCGACAATAATGATAAAAAAGAGCCTACTGCTTCAAAAGCAACAAGCTCCAAGTCTTCAAGTTCCAAGTCTTCAAGTTCCAAGTCTTCGAGTTCTAAATCTACAAGTTCTAAGTCTTCAAGCTCTAAATCCACAAGTTCTAAGTCTTCAAGCTCCAAATCCACAAGTTCTAAGTCTTCAAGCAACAGTATTATTAGTGAATCAAAAGCTAAGTCTATTGCACTTAAGGATGCAGGCTTGAAAGCTGCAGATATCTATGATTATGAAATAGAGCTTGACCGCGATTACTCTGTGTTAAAGTATGATATTTCTTTTGAAAGTGGTGGCAGGGATTATGACTACGATATAAATGCAACAACTGGTAAAATTATAGCTGTTGAAAAGCCCAATGCCACTTCAAGTGATGCAAAAATTTCTAAATCCAAGGCTAAACGCACCGCTTTAAGCCACGCAGGTGTTAAATCGGCGGATATATCACGCTATCAAATCAAGTTAGAAAAAGATGACGGCATCTGGATATATGAAATTTCCTTTAATGTAGGTTATATAGAATATGACTACACAATAAACGCCGAAAACGGCAAAATCCTTGAAAGCGAAAGAGATATAGACGACTAATTAAAAACTCCCTTCGGGGAGTTTTTTAATACAAAATCACAAAAATTTGTTATAATTTCAAAATTCTTGTACATACTAATATTGCTCAAATTAAAATTCAAGGAGTAATATTTATGTTTAAAAAGATTATGGCAACCTTTTGCACTCTTGTTTTTTCGGCTATGCTTGCAGGCTGTGGAACACAAATGGGTGAAGACATCAGTAGTGATATAAGCTCTATGATGCCCGATACCAACACCGATTCGTCATACCAAAGCGAAACAAATACCACACAACAAAACACTACTGCAAGTGAAGCAAAAATTTCAAAAGAAAAGGCAAAGGAAATTGCATTAAACCACGCAAATTTGAAGGAATCCGATATTACCGATTACGAAATCGACCTTGATAATGAAGATGGAAAATTAGTGTACGAAATTTCGTTTGAATGCGGCGGCAAGGAATACGATTACGATGTTAATGCTACTACAGGCGATATAAGCAACAGCAAAAACGAGCTTATAGATTAAAAAATAAGGCTGTGCCACTTGGCACAGCCTTTTAACTTACATATTAGTCATTAACATAAGGGAGTAATGCAATTTGACGAGCACGCTTGATAGCGGTTGTCAATTCACGCTGATGAGCAGCGCAGGTGCCGGTAGCACGGCGGGGTAAAATCTTAGCGCGTTCAGAAATGAACTTACGAAGACGAGCTACATCCTTATAGTCAATGGCTTCAACACGGTCAACACAGAAGTGGCAAACCTTACGGCGCGGTTTTCTGTGCATAGGTCTTTCGTTTCTCTCTTCCATTGTTAAGCCTCCTTTAATTAGAATTAAAAATTAAATTAGAATGGTAAATCGTCGTCTGTTGCGTCTCCTAAATCGGCAAAATCATTCACATCAGCGTTGCTGAAGGAAGCAGCCTCTGGTGTGCCAGACGATGCAGAATCTCTTTTAGATTCAACAAATTGTACATTATTTGCAACAACTTCAAAAGCTGTACGGCTATTGCCGTTTTTATCTTCATATCTTCTGGTTTGAATAGAACCTTCAATACCAATCATATTACCTTTTTTGAAATATTTGGTAATAAATTCAGCAGATTGACGCCAAGCAACAATGTTAATGAAATCAGCCTGACGCTCTTCGCCTGAACGATAACGACGCTCAACAGCGATTGAAAATGTAGTTACAGAAATGCCGTTTGCAGTGGTTTTAAGTTCGGGGTCAGCAGTTAAGCGACCTGTTAAAACAACCAAATTAAACATAATGTTTCTCCTTATTTTTTGATAACCATTAAACGAAGTACGCCATCAGTAATCTTTGCAATACGCTCTAATTCTGCGGGGAAGGTAGCTTCGCTTTCAAAATTAAAGAAAACGTAGTAGCCTTCTGCTTCGTCGTTGATAAGGTATGCCAAGCGGCGTTTACCCCAATCATCAACATTTTCAATGGTACCGTTTTTAGCAATAAGGTCGTTAAATTTTTCTTTTAAAGCTAAAGTAGCTTCTTCACCGTTTGCTACGGTGAAAATCATAGCAGCCTCATACTTTGCGGTCATTTACTTGCACCTCCTTTTGGACTATTGGTCCTGCCCTTTGGCAGAACAAGGAACTATAGGGCATAAAAATCCCATTAGCGACTAATATTATATCAATTTAATAACTATTTGTCAACAAAAATATTGATTTTTTGGGAAAATACTGTATAATGTAAGGGAAAGGGATGATTAAGGTGCTACTTACTGTAGATATAGGCAATACCAATATTACTTTTGGCGCATATAATTCTAACTTTTTGGCTTTTACCGCACGTCTTGCAACCGATACCCGTAAAACTGATGACCAATACGCAATCGAGATTAAGCATATACTCTCGCTTTACGATATTAAAAGTCAAGATATTGAAGACTGCATTATTGCAACCGTTGTTCCGTCTGTAGGCAAACAGATTTCGCAAGCGGTGGCAAAGTTGTGCGAAATTGTCCCTTTGATGTTAGGTCCAGGAATAAAGACAGGGCTTAATATTAAGATAGATAACCCTGCTCAGTTAGGTGCCGACTTAGTAGCAGGTGCAGTTGGTGCAATTGATAACTACAGAATGCCCTGCGTTATAATCGATATGGGTACCGCTTCTACAATAAGTGTGCTCGATAAAAGCGGTGCTTTTTTAGGTGGAGTAATCTCTGCTGGGGTACGCTTAACACTTAAAGCATTAACCGAAAACACCGCGCTCCTCTCCTCTATTCCCATTGAAGCGCCAAAATCGGTTATAGGCTCTAATACAACTGAAAGTATGCAGTCGGGCCTTGTATTCGGTACCGCCGCTATGATAGACGGCTTACTTGAAAAAATAACTGCCGAGTTAGGCGAAAACCCAACCGTTGTTGCAACCGGCGGTCTTTCTAAAGAGATTATTGCCCACTGCAAAAACAATATAATCTATAACGAAAACCTTTTACTTGAAGGTCTTCGTGCAATATACGAAAAGAACCGTTAGTAATAATGGTTACGCTTAGTCGAAACATTCTTGTTTCGACACAAAATCTTTGATTTTGTGACAAATTTTCCTTGAAAATTTGCCCATACCCATCGCAATGAGTGTTGTGCAAAATTAAATTATGTGATTTAATTTTGCCAAAGCCACTAAAAAGTGGCTTGTCGAAGCGCTTTTTTAGCGTTTCGACAAACAACAATCATTACTACCGCATTTGCGGATTACAAATATTATGAACTGCACCACTTTGGGCAGTATCGGAGGTAATTTTTATGTCAAACACAGAAAAAAGAAGGCAGCAAACCCGCACGCTCGTTTTAGGAGCAGTATTCACAGCGCTTGTAATTGTGCTGCAATTTTTAGGCACATTTATCCGCTTTGGTATGTTCTCCATTTCGCTTGTGCTGTTGCCAATTATCGTAGGTGCCGCCACTTGTGGCTACAAAATAGGAGCTTGGCTCGGTTTTGTATTCGGTATAGTTGTGCTTTTAAGCGGCGATGCAACCGCCTTTTTAACCGTAAACTATTGGGGTACAATTATTACAGTTTTACTTAAAGGTACTCTTTGCGGTCTTGTTGCAGGCATTGTTTACAAAGTGCTTTCAAAATACAACCAATACTTAGCGGTTATGGCTGCGGCGGTTGTTTGTCCAGTTGTTAACACAGGAATATTCCTCATAGGCTGTAATCTTTTCTTCCTTGAAACCATTAAGGGTTGGGGCGCGGCTGCGGGTTTTAACAATGTAGCGGCGTATATGTTCTTAGGTCTTGCAGGCGGCAATTTCCTTTTTGAGCTTGGTACAAACCTTGTTCTTTCCCCCGCCGTTGTAAGAATACTTAAATTAACCAAAATACAAGTCTAATCTTTGTACAGTAAAAATCCCGTTGCATACCGCAACGGGATTTTTTTATTTGAGTTTATAAGATTTAACTGTTGACCACGGACCGTAGTAAACCTTTTTACCAACCTTTACAAAGGCTCTTACCTTGTAGTAATAGGTTTTACCCTTCTTGGCGGTAATAGTTTTGCTCTTACCGCTTGTGGTAGTATAAGTAGAAACAATTTTAGTCTTGCTTTTACTTGTCGACTGCGAAATCTGATATCCATTCTCGCCGTTTATATTAGTCCAGCTAACCTTAACCTTTTTGGAAGATGACTTTGTAATCTTAGGTGTTGCTACCTTCTTTAAGGTGTAAACAGAAGCGGTTTTATAACTATCATCTAATAAAATCTTACTGCCCGAAACACCGTAAGGTACTACCTTAAAGGTATATTTTACACCGCCCGAAAGATTTGCTTTTTTAAATGATGTAGAAGCGGTTTTACCTAGATAAGTATAAGATTTAGCCGAAGATTTTTTATAATATACATAATAACCTTTAGCATAGGACACCTTACTCCAGCTAACCTTTACATCATCATATCCGTAAAGTGATAAAGTAACCTTAGACGGCGCTTTTAAATCTTTTAGCGTAGTTGCGCTTATGGTTGTATAAGAAGATGAAGCCTTTTTGGTTTTACCAACAAGATAGTACGCTACAACCTTAAAGTCGTACTTGGTGCCACTTGAAAGATTTGCAAGATTATAAGAAAGTGCGGTTGTGCTACCTTTATAAGAATAAGCTTTATCCGATGCTTTTTTGTAATATATATAGTAGCCTGCAGCACCTGAAACCTTATTCCACGAAAGCTTTACATCGTTATGTCCGTAAAGTGCTGTTGTAATCTTTTTAGTGGCAGGTAATTTTATCTCAAACTCAATAGTAAAGGTGCCCGCATAATTACCCCAAGCAGTTACTTTTGCCTTTGCGGTACCCGGATATATATTATTGCTATACTCTACTTTAAAATCTTCAAACTCTTTAAGTCCTTCAATTTTTACATACGGGCATTTTTTACCGCCATCGTAATTTGTAGATAAATACTCTATACCAATTTTCTTTTGAGTAACATTAATGGGTTTAATTTCGAAAGGAATTTGTCCTTTGCCCGCATAGTCCCCAATACCTTGAACCTCGATATATCCAAAGCCGGCATTGATATTGTTATAATAACCTAATATTTTATAATCCACGCCTTCTAGCATTTTGTGGCCGTTAGCGTCTTTGAATACTGCAATTTTAGGTTTTACCTGCTTGCCGGTATACAAATAATACTCATATTCAACCTTAGCGGCGTTAGCCAACGGTTCAATAGCGTTTAAGGTATGTGTCTTTGCAGAGTCGCCGCAAACGACACATACATTATGGTAAGTGTACTCAGTTATGAACTGATTTTCCACATTATGCCCATCTATGCAAACAAATTTATCAGTCTCTTTAAATTTAATTTGATTGTTTGCAGCATACTCTTGAGCAAAACCTTCTTCAACACCGTAAATGGTATAACCATTATTACCGCAAACAAACATTTCGCCAATTTCGGTAACGGAAGAAGGAATAATAACGCTCATTATGTTATCACAGTTTAAAAGCACATTATTTTCTATTACTTCTATTCCCTGCGAGAATATTATACTCTCTATATTCTGATTATCGCTAAAAGTATTGTTATCAACACTGTAAACAGGGCATCCACCTATTGTTGCGGGTATTATAACAACCTTGTTGCTACCGCTATAAGCTGTTATATATGCCTTACCCATATAGGTATAATACTCGAAATCATTTGCAATACCGGTGTCAACAAGTTCCATATCTCTTACAGAAATAGGATATTCTTGCTTAAATTCTAAAGTGGTATATTCTTCATCAGGGGTATGACCCTCACTAAAACTATTACTACCTTTTAGATAGTACTCATAGCTTAATTCTTCTACGCCCGCATCCCAAGTAGAATCAAGATAATAGTAGTACGGGCCTATTTTTACTATATTCCAAGCGTGGTTTTGGTCGCGGCTTGTACCTGTAATAACCCTTGTTTTGAGTCCGCATTCGCGTGCCAAGCGATAGAAAAGCGTAGCATAACCCTGACAAACCGCTGTACCGTTTATTAGAGCTGCATAAGCAGTAAACTGATGCTTATAATCATCATCTTCTAAATGTTCATAATCGTACGAAACATTTTTTGTAATATAATTATATATTACATCCGCTTTTTGTTTAGCCGTTGTAGATGAAGAAAAACCAAAATCTTCGATTACTTTGTCTATTTTGGCATCAAATATATTCTCTTCTGCTTTTGTAGTATAATATCTAACATTAATTTTTATATAATGATAATTATTCCTTTGACCTTTTATTGTCTTAGTCAATATAGAAGAACTATAGCCACCGTAAACATAACGAAGATAATCACCTTCGTTTGCATTATTGGTCTCAGCAAAAACAAGCTCAAGCCAATTATCAATTAAAGTTTCTAAATCATTAGGATTGGGATACTTTTTATCATCCTGATAATAAATATCAATGGTAGTTACACGGTTTACCATATTTTCTCGTATGTGTGAAATTACTTCATTTAGGTCATTAGTACAAAGACCTATATCAAAGTCCATATCCTGTTGTGGTGAATAATACCTTTTAGGTATTGAAGAATATGTGGTAACATTTGTATTTAAATGTTCATAAAGAGGATTTTCAACTACACCTGTAGTGCTGTAGTCAACAGTGTACGCCTCTTGAGCTGAAGCCATAATTGTAACATTAGTGAATAGAATCGCTAACGACAACACTATTGCCAATAATTTAAAAGCTTTATTTCTAAACATAAATATCCCCTTATACAATGCATTAAAATTCATAATAAATCATTTTTTACACATTTATGTCTTACTAAGACACATTAATTCCATAATACCATTATATTACTTTTATCTACAGTTGTCAATTGAGCAACATAAAAAATCGGGATACTTTAAAGCATCCCGAAAGTTATTGTTACTCACAATCATTATTTATTAAATTTATAGCAGTGAAAAGCTTATGTAAATAAATGATTGGACCTATAAGCACCATAATACCAAGTACATTCCAAAGCCAAAAATCGCCTTTTGTAAAAAGGTAATCTATATTTCGTCTTGTAAGCTCATTCGCAACCCTTTTTGTAAGTCTATAATACCATACAATATAGCCTATACCCAAAGTAATCCAACCCACCAAGAAAAACAGCAGACAATAATTCATTGTTTTTTTATTGTCGTAAGGGGTTGCCGCTTTGTTTATATCCTTTGAAACTGATGTCATAACAATAATGCCGTAAATGCCAAAGGTGAAAATACATAAAAATATTGTTTTAAATATATTTTTACTTTTCTTAACATAATCAGGCTTTCTAAAAATTTCTTTAAAAGTATATTTTAAATGGAATAAAAAGGAGAAAAATACTATAACGAATAATACGCCGCTTAAAACTTGCGTATAGGAAAAGCCGAATAATTTATCAGCCGTAATATCGCCGCGTAAAAATTCTAAACCAAAGGACAAAAGTGACGCCAAAAATATGTAAACATAATTTATTTTGCCAACAAATTTTTTATTGGTAAAAAGGTTTAAAAGTAAAAGGAATAAAAGCATACTGAAATATGCTTCTATTAAGGCAACAGGTAGCCGTTTAACAACTGCTACACCGTCGGGCAAAACGCTACTGACAAATGCAATACCGTATTTTGTTTCTATTCCGTAGCAGCACCCCTTTAAAAAACAACCTATTTTACAAAAGAAGTCAAAAATAGGTACCGAAACGCCAAAAATATCAAATGCAGTTTTGCGTGTGTTTTTAGAAAGACGAAAAGTATATATCCTTAGAGCAAGCAATGCCCCTAAAAATCCACCAAAATAAACCGTGCCCGCGAATACATTAAAAACAGTTTTTACAAACGCTCTCAAATTCAAACCCGAAAGTCCACGGAGTATTGAAAGTGTTTTATCATAGTTTATGAGTGCATAAAAAATACGACCGCCTAAAGTTGCACCTAATATAACAAAAAGTGCCGCATAGC
>JAZQYX010000023.1:0-31709 GCA_045633725.1 Acutalibacteraceae bacterium
TCAGTAGCAATGATGAAAGGTCTGATGTAAAGAGATTCTCCATCACCTTCAGGAATCCAGTCACTATCTACATCTACAACAGCCTTAACAGCCTGTACGAAATCTTCTTCAGGAATCTGTGGAATGCAAAGTCTTTCGTTAGAAAGATTTGCTCTTTTAGCGTTCATATCAGGTCTGAAAAGGAAAGCCTTACCGTCTTTACCTTTATAAGCCTTCATACCTTCAAACATTTCCTGACCATAGTGGTAAACCATAGCAGCAGGTGAAAGTTCGATTTTGTGGAAAGGTTCGATTCTTGGATCGTGCCAACCTTTACCTTCTGTGTAGTTCATAACGAACATATGGTCTGTGAAAATTTTACCGAAACCAAGCTGAGCACCTTTTTCAGGCTTTGGAGCAGGGTTTGTTGTTTTTGTAATTTTAATATCCAACATTATTATTGTACACCTCTTTAAAAATTATAACCTGTTTCAATAGCTTTCATGTTAAGGCCAAGCATATCAGCTTTTTTAGCAGATATAACTTTTTTAAGACCTTTTTCAACATCTTCAAGTTTAATGATGCCTGTTTCTTTAATCATTTTGCCAAGCATAATCATGTTAGCAAGTGTAGGAGCACCGATTTCTGCCGCCATAGCAGTAGCAGGAATGTAGAATGCTTCAACATCATCTCTTTCAACTTTTCTGCCGATAAGTGTAGAGTCGATAATAAGTTTTGCACCACTTACACAAGAACTTTCGTATTTGTCAAGAGATGGAAGGTTCATTGCAAACAAAACATCAGGATTTGCTACGATAGGAGAACCTACAGGAGCATCACTCAAAATAACGCTGCAGTTAGCTGTACCACCACGCATTTCAGGACCGTATGATGGAAGCCAGCTTACGTTTTTACCGTCTGTAAGACCAAGGTATGCCAAAACTTTACCTGCAAAAAGTACACCCTGACCACCGAAACCTGCGATTAATATCTGTGTTGTATTCATTATTTCTCCTCCTTACTTCTGTCTTTGTAAACACCTAAAGGATAGTATGGAAGCATATTTGTGTCTACCCATTCCAATGCCTTTTGTGGTGTCATACCCCAGTTAGTAGGGCAAGTAGAAACAACTTCTACCAAAGAGAAACCTTTGCCGTTAATCTGGTTTTCAAAAGCCTTTTTAATTGCTTTTTTAGCATTTTTAATATTCTTAACATTGTTTACAGTAACACGTTCAAGATATTCAGGACCTTCAAGCTGTGAAAGCATTTCACAAACTCTGATTGGGTAACCAGCAGTTTTTACATCTCTGCCGTAAGGAGAAGTCTGTGTAACCTGACCGGGTAGAGAAGTAGGAGCCATCTGACCGCCTGTCATACCGTAAATTGCGTTGTTAATGAAGATAATGGTGATATTTTCGTTTCTTGCGGCTGCGTGTACTGTTTCAGCCATACCGATAGAAGCTAAGTCGCCATCACCCTGATATGTAAATACAACATTTTCAGGAAGTGCGCGTTTAACACCTGTAGCAACAGCGGGTGCTCTACCGTGAGCCGCCTCTATCATATCACAGTTAAAATAATTATAAGCCATAACCGAGCAACCAACAGGTGCTATACCTATGGTTTTGCCTTCAATACCTAATTCGTCCATAACTTCAGCAACCAAACGGTGAACAATACCATGGGTGCAACCCGGACAATAGTGAAGCGGTACATCGGTTAAAGCGTGGGGTTTCTTAAATACTGGCATTACTCATTACCTCCATTTGCTTTTTCAATAGCCAAGAGCACCTCTTCGGGTGACGGAATCATACCGCCTACACGATTGCAAAGGATATATTCCCCGCTACATTTTGTAGCAAGCTTAACATCATCAATCATTTGTCCCATAGAAAGCTCAACAGAAATATATTTCTTTATTTTGCCTATTGTCTTTTCGAAAGGCTTATTCGGGAACGGCCACAAGGTAATAGGTCTAATCATACCAACCTTAATACCCTTTTTGCGAGCCTCAACTATAGCGTTTTTAGCTACACGTGAAGCAATACCGAAAGCAGTAATACAAATTTCTGCATCATCCATCATATATTCTTCATACATAGCTTCGTTTTCTTCTATGTACTTATAACGCTCAAAGCGTTCGTTATTGGATTTTTCAAGTTCATCGGGTTGTAGGAAAAGCGAATTCACAATATTGTGTTCTCTTTCCATATTAGTACCCACAGTTGCCCAAGGCTTTTCTATCTTTTCGGGAGCAGGATAATCAAGAGATACAGGCTCCATCATCTGACCCATAGTACCATCTGCTAAAATCATAGAAGTCATACGGTATTTATCAGCTAAATCAAAGCCCTTAACTGTAAAGTCTGCCATTTCCTGAACAGAGGCAGGTGCTAGTACTATCATTCTAAAGTCACCGTGACCGCCTGCTTTAGTAGCTTGATAATAGTCAGACTGTGAAGGCTGAATACCGCCAAGTCCGGGACCGCCACGTTGAACATTAATTATAAGCGAAGGTAAATCTGCACCGGCTAAGTAAGAAAGCCCTTCACCCTTTAAGGAAATTCCGGGACTTGAAGAAGATGTCATTACTCTAAGTCCTGTTGAAGCAACACCGTAAACCATATTGATAGCTGCAACTTCGCTTTCAGCTTGTAAGAAGCAACCGCCGATTTTAGGCATTCTTTTTGCCATATAAGCGGCAATTTCGGTTTGGGGGGTAATCGGGTAGCCGAAGTAATGACGACAGCCGGCTTTTATAGCGGCTTCGGCAATAGCTTCGTTGCCCTTCATTAAAACTTTATCTGCCATTTAAAATCCTCACCTTTCTACTCTACGGTAATTATACAATCAGGACACATTGTAGCGCAGAATGTACAACCGATACAATCATCAGGATTTACTGCTTCTACTGGGTGGTGTCCTTTAGCGTTAATTTTGTCGTTACTTAGCGCCAAAACTTTTTTAGGGCATACATCAACACAAAGACCGCAGCCCTTGCATTTGTCTGTTTGAAATGATAACTTTGCCATTTAAAACACTCCTTTAATTGATTTTACTTTGTAACTTCAAGGGAAATATATTAGTTAGTTTCTCTTTAATATCGTTATAAATATTTTCACTAACCGTTGTACACTTTATTGGAAGACCGGTTAAAGCCGAAACTTCATTTGCATAATCTACCGATTTTAAAACATCGTCTACAGTAGTTTCGTTACCTAAATTAGAATTATTTACTATTGCCGTAAATTTTATTTTAGCAGCAGTTTCAATTTCTGCCATTACCTCTAAAGTAGATTTCGCATCACGAGTTAAGGGACGGTAGCAGTTGATTACAAAAAGCATTTCGTAATTGTTCTCTTCTAATAACATAGGAGTAATTCTGCCAAGCGCCAAGGCGCCACGGTCATCACCGCCAACATCTATTACGGCATAAATCTCCTTATTATCGGTTAGCATATACATTTGCTGCGGCATTGCGGGGATATCAACATTTGTTCCTGCATATTCTGAAGAAATAAGGGTTATACCCTTTTGCTCTAATTCTTTAGCGCTGTCCTTAGTTCTGAAATATGGATTTACTATATCCAAATCGGCTATAGCTACCCTTTCTTTCTGATTTTTAAGGTCATACGCCATATTAAGAGCAACATTTGTTTTACCGCTTCCGTAATGGCCGCATAAAAGGGTTATTCTTTTATATATCATAATTTATTTCTCTGGATTTTACCACTTGTAGTTTTTGGAAGCATATCACGGAATACCACTATTCTTGGGTATTTGTAAGGTGCGGTTCTATCCTTAACATAAGTTTGAATTTCTTTCTTTAATTCTTCTGTAGGCTCGGTACCATTAACCAGCACAATACTTGCCTTAACAACCTGACCGCGAACCTCATCTGGAGCAGCAGAAACACCGCACTCCAATACATACGGTAATTCCATAATAACGCTCTCAATTTCAAACGGTCCTATACGGTAACCCGAAGACTTAATAACATCATCAATTCTACCAACATACCAATAGAAGCCGTCTTCGTCGCACCAAGCAGTATCGCCTGTATGGTAATAGCCGTCACGCCAAGTTTCAGCTGTCTTTTCATCGTCACCGTAGTATCCAACAGCCAAGCCGCAAGGAAGACCTTTGCTTATATCAATAACAATTTCACCTGTTTCACCGGCATCTACATCGTTGCCATCGGGGTCAACAATATGAACATCGTAGATAGGCGCGGGCTTACCCATAGAGCCGATTTTATGCGGCTCGCCTATCATATTACCGATAATCATTGTACTTTCGGTCTGACCAAAGCCTTCTAATATTTGAAGCCCCGTAATCTTTTCAAACTGACGGTAAACTTCAGGGTTAAGCGCTTCGCCCGCAGTAGTCATATGTTTTACTGACGATAAATCGTACTTAGAAATATCCTGTTTAATAAGCATACGAAGCATTGTAGGCGGTGCACAAAATGTTGTAATTTGATGCTTTGCAAACATCGGCAAAATTTCTGCCGCGTCAAAGCGGTCGAAATCATAAACAAAGATAGCGGCTTCAGCGAGCCATTGTCCATAAAGCTTGCCCCACATAGCCTTTGCCCAACCTGTGTCAGAAATAGTAAAGTGTAGGCCGTCGGGGTCAACATCGTGCCAATACTTTGCAGTATGGAAGTGACCAAGTGGATATTTATAGTTATGCGCCGCAATTTTAGGATAACCGCTTGTACCCGAAGTAAAGTACATAAGCATTAAATCTTCACCGCAGGGTGAATCTTCGGTGCGGTTAAAATGGGTTGAATAAAGCGGGTATTCTTCATCAAACCTACGCCAACCGTCACGCTTGCCGTTAACCATCATTTTATGCTTGAGCTCGGGGCAATTTTTCGCCGCCAAATCAACCTGAGTGGCAGTATCGCCATCAGCAGTACAAACAATTGCTGTTACTCCCGCCGACTTAAAACGGTACTCAAAGTCGTGCTCCTGTAACTGATTAGTAGCAGGAATAACAACCGCGCCAAGCTTATTAAGCGCCATCATACAATACCAGAACTGATAATGTCTTTTAAGAACAAGCATTACTCTGTCGCCCTTTTTAATACCTAAGGACTTAAAGTAGTTAGCGCATTGGTTAGACGCTTTTTTAATATCCTTAAAGGTAAGCCGGCGTTCAGTACCATCACGCGAAATATGTAACATAGCAAGCTTTTCAGGCTCTTTTTCAGCCAAAGCATCCACTAAATCAAAAGCAAAGTTAAACTTTTCGGTATTCTTGAAACTTATAGAAGTAGGTGTACCGTTTTGGTTTTCTTCAATATCAATATATTTGCTGTAAATACGCTCCTTGCGGTCCTTACGAATACGGGTTGATATCTTGCCGTCAACCTGCTTATCGGGCTCTAATTCAGGAATAGGCTCACCCGTTGGGTTAAGAACAATAGCGTAGAATGTACAATCTTCACCGTTTACGGCGATCATACCATGCGGTGTATTAGAGTCAAAATAAATACTGTCCCCGGGACCTAAAACTTCGATATGGTTACCTACTTGTACCTTTAAGTGACCCGAAATAATAAGGTCACACTCTTGACCTGAGTGGGTTGTAAGCTCTATCTCCTTGGTCTGAGCCTCTTGGCTGTAAACGCTTTTTACATAAAGCGGTTCGGCTATTCTGTTTTTAAAAGCTGAAGCTAAGTTGTAATAGGTCATACCATGCGCTTTTTCGATGCGCTGACCCTCACCCCTACGGGTTACTGTAAAGGATTTAAGTTTAGGGCTATAACCTTCAATAATATCAGTAACATCAACATTAAAAACATTTGCACAACGGTAAATAAAGGCAAAGTGTAAATCGCTTTCACCCTTTTCACAACTAATATATTCCTCTTGACTGACACCAGTTCTTACCGCCATATCGGCAACCGATAAATTCTCAATTTCACGCAGTTCGCGTATACGCCCTGCTATTTCCTTGATTTTAAAATCAAGTTCCTTCATTTTTTCCATAAATTCTCCTCCGTCAATGTAGGACAGATTCTAACAATAATAAAACCCGCCCCAAAGTTATGACTTTGAGACGAGCATTGATTAAATATCTATACCCGCGGTACCACTCAAATTGCAGGAAAACCTGCCACTCTTGGAATCTAACAATTCCTATGCCTTTACGCAGCAATCACGAAGGGGTTCTACTTGTATAAACTTTCTTCCCCTTTGCTCAGAAGTTACAACACAAAACCCGTATAAATGACTTTCACCAACCGTCACTTCTCTGATATACAAAATTTTGCATACTCTTCGTCAAAGCTTTTTAACCACTGTATTATATCATAACATTGGAAAATTGTCAATATTAAATATTATATAATATATTATAGCTTATTTCTTTGAATCTTGCCGCTTATAGTTTTGGGTAATTCATCACGGAATACCACAACACGCGGATATTTATAAGGTGCGGTATGTGTTTTAACATAATTTTGGATTTCTTTTTTAAGCTCATCAGAAGGCTCGGTGCCCTTTGTAAGCACAATACTTGCCTTAACAACCTGACCGCGAACCTCATCGGGAGCAGCAGAAACGCCACACTCTAACACATACGGCAATTCCATAATTACGCTTTCAATTTCAAACGGTCCTATGCGGTAGCCTGAAGACTTAATGACATCGTCAATACGGCTTACATACCAGAAGTAACCGTCTTCATCGCGCCATGCAGTATCACCTGTATGGTACATACCATCATACCAAGCTTCACTTGTTTTTTCGTCGTCAAGATAATATTCTCTAAACAGTCCGCAAGGAACATTTTCACTTGTTCTTATAACAATTTCACCAACTTCACCATCAGCCACCGAGTTGCCGTCAGGGTCAACTATATCCACATCATACTGTGGAGAAGCCTTACCCATAGCGCCAATTTTGGGTGTAGTACCACAAAGATTAGCTATAGTAAGGGTGGTTTCGGTTTGACCAAAGCCTTCCATTATTTGAAGACCGGTCGCTTCTTCAAACTGACGGAAAACTTCAGGGTTAAGCGCTTCACCTGCGGTGGTCATATGGTGGATTGAAGATAAATCATACTTAGAAAGGTCGCTTTTTACAAGCATTCTAAGCATTGTGGGTGGTGCGCAGAAGGTGGTTATGTTGTATTTTGCAAACATTGGTAAAATGTCGTCCGCATCAAACTTATCAAAGTCATAAACAAATACAGCGCCCTCGCATAGCCACTGGCCGTAAAGCTTACCCCAAAGTGATTTACCCCAACCTGTATCGGAAATGGTAAGGTGCAAGCCGTCACGCTCACAGCAATGCCAATATTTAGCGGTTACAAAATGGCCTAAAGCATAGGTGTGCTTATGCGCCGCCATTTTCGGATTGCCTGTTGTACCAGAAGTAAAGAACATAAGGGCTAATTCGTCACCCGCAGAAGCGTCTTCAGGGCGGTCAAATTTGCCAGAATACAGCTTATATTCGCTATCAAAATCGTGCCAGCCGTCACGACTTCCACCAACCATTATAAGTTGTTTTACGCAGTCGCAGTTTTTTGCGGCACGTTCTGCAATTTCAGCAGTATCGCCGTCAGCAGTACAAATTAAAGCACTAACGCCTGCAGCTTTATATCTATACTCAAAATCGTGGTCTTTAAGCTGGTTTGTAGCAGGAATTGCCACCGCGCCAATTTTATGAAGCGCCACCATAGCAAACCAGAATTGATAATGGCGTTTAAGCACAAGCATTACCTTATCACCGCGCTTAATACCTAAGGATGTGAAATAATTTGCGCATTGATTGGTAGCGCGTTTCATATCCTTAAAGGTAAAGCGACGTTCGGTTTTGTTTTTGTCAACATGAAGCATTGCAAGCTTTTCGGGATATTTTTCAGCAATACCGTCAACAATATCAAAACCAAAGTTAAATACGTCGGTGTTTTTGAATTTAATATCCTTTAGGCAACCGTTTTCGTCTTCATGAAGTTCTACAAATTTTTCACAAACCAATTTTTCTGCAGTCTTTGCAGATGCAATACTCTTTCTTACAGTTTCTTCCTTTGTGTCAACGCCGGGTAAAACCACCGCACAGAAAACACAGTCTTGGCCATCAACCGCTATCATCCCGTGGGGTATTGAAGAATTGTAATAAATACTGTCGCCTTGGTGCAAAATCTCGGTATGGTCGCCTACTTGCACCTTTAAGGAACCGCTTAAAACGAAGTCAAACTCCTGTCCTGAATGGGTAGAAAGATGTATGGGCTTGTTTTGCTGTGCTGCCGAATATTCATATCTAACATAATACGGCTCAGCAATTTTATCACGAAACTTAGGAGCTAAGTTGGTAATATCAATACCATCTTCCTTAGCGGTTTTTTGACCCTTACCCTTTCGGGTTACTGTATAGGTAGATAGTTTTGCAGTTCTACCCTCTAATAATTCGGTTAGTTCTACATCAAACGCTAATGCACATTTGTGAATGAATGAAAAGGGAATATCTGCATTTGCGCTTTCAAATGTAATATACTGTTCTTCGCTCACTTCGGTTTTTTGAGCCATTTCCTGAGTAGTCCAGCCCATAATATCGCGTAACTCCTTAATTCGTAACGCTATCTCCATAAGCTGTTCTTTTGCGTTATTGGTAGTCAATTTGATTACTCCCTTTCGTTTTGATTTTTAAAATAAAAAACACCCATCTCAAATTTCTTTGAGACGGGTGTGAATAACACTCGCGGTACCACTCAAATTGCAGTAAAACTGCCACTCTTGGAATCCAACAATTCCTATGCATTTACGCAGCAATCACGAAAAGACCTACTTAAACTGTTCAGCCTTTCAGCTCAGAAGGGATGGGTTGTAAGGATACTCACTATCGGCTCTCACCAACCGCCGATTCTCTGAAAAGCTTGTTACCAAACCGTCTTCGTCAAAGCTTTTTTAATTGTGAATAATTATATCACTCAAAATTTCATTTGTCAACGGTTTTATTGACTTTTTTTAATAAAAGTTGTATAATTTTTTAAAAATCCACGCTTAAATTAGGGTGAAAATGCAAAATTCAGGAATATATTTTGATGTTATAGATGGTATTTTCTATTACAAATATATAAAAGTCGGTAAATTTTATGAATTTTAATGCTTGAAACTTTTGAAAGACACAAAATATATGCTAACATTTCTCTTTTGAATTCTTTCACAAGAGTGTACTATGGCATAGAAAAATTATATAATTTATTAAATGAAGGCGAGTAAATGATTAAAAAATATTTGAAAAACATCATAATAGTATTTGCTTTTTTTCTAAGCTTTTTAGCGTTTTTCTCAGCAGAGTGGTATGTAAATATATTCGGCAAAATAGGATTCAGAGCAATTATATTTACACTGTTTTCTCCTATGGAGGGTACCGCTAGCGGCATTGTTTACGACTGGCTTTTAAAAGGACTTTTACCCACAGTAATATGCACTGTGCTTTTAAGCCTGTTTTACTTTTTAAGGTTTAATTTAAAGGTAACTCTTAAAAAGGCGGTTTGTATTATTATTTGTATTAGCCTTTGGGCGCACGGTATAGTTGTTACCCAAATACCTCTTTTAGTGAACGGTATGGTAACAAAAACCAAAATTTACGATACTGAATACTACTCCCCAAAAGTTCAAAAAATAACATTCCCAAAGCAAAAACAAAACCTTATATATATTTATTTAGAGTCTATGGAAACCACCTACTTAAGTACCAAAGAAGGCGGAGGACTTAAAGAGAATGTTATACCAAAGCTTTACGATTTAGCAAAAAATAACACTAACTTTTCGCATTCAGATGGCGTTGGCGGATGGGAGTTTGTAACAAACACAAGCTGGACTTCGGCGGCGATAGTGGCTCAAACCGCAGGTGTTCCGCTAACACTTCCGCTTCTTAATACTGTTCCAAAAAAAGACGCTAATCTGCTACCCGGTATAACAACCTTAAACGATATTTTGCACCAAAACGGCTATACCCAAACAGTAATGTTTGGCTCAAAAGCTTCCTACGGTGGCAAACAAAACTACTTTAAACAACACGGTGTTGATAAAATTTTAGATTATAATACTGCAATAACCGACGGTATTATTGATAAGAACTATTTCGTTTGGTGGGGTATGGAAGACTGTAAGCTTATAGAATACGCCAAAAAGGAATTAACCACTCTATCAAAAGGCGATAAACCCTTTAATTTTACAATGCTCACCGCCGACACCCACCATATTTCAGGCTATAACTGTGATTTATGTAAAACCGAATTTGACAAGCAGTACAAAAATGTTTTACACTGTAGTTCAAAGCAGATAAGTGAGTTTGTAGATTGGATAAAGGCTCAGTCCTTTTATGAAAACACAACCATTGTTTTAATAGGCGACCATCTTAGTATGGACCAACAATTTTTTACAGATAATGTAGACGGCAGTTACACAAGAAGAGTTTATAACTGCTTTATAAATTCAAAAGCGACTGCGCAAAACGAGAAAAACCGCACATTTACCCCTATGGATATTTTTCCCTCCACATTAGCTGCTCTCGGTTGCGAGATTGAAGAAGACCGCTTAGGCCTTGGCACAAATCTTTTTTCTAATAAGCAAACCTTAGTGGAGAAAATGACATTAGAAAAATTAAATAAAGAGCTTAACAAAACTTCAAAATTTTATAAACAAAACTTTATAGAAAAATAACGCAAAAAGCATTCAATCAAACCCGATTGAATGCTTTTTATTATGTATTCTTTATTCACCCTTGTATTTTTTTCGCGTCGCAAGGCCCCCGCGAATATGGCGCTCCTGCTTATTTTTTTCGAGAACTTCTTTAACCAGGCGGTAAAGCTGCGGATTATCGTGCGATAGTCTTTCAGTAACATCCTTATGTACCGTAGATTTTGAAATTTTAAAAACCTTTGCAGTAGCGCGCACAGTATCTCCCGTATCTAAAATATGCTCACCTAAAACTACTGATCTTTGAGGAACTCCCCTACCCATACAATCAACTCCTAAAAGGACTACTTAATTGTATGAGAAAATTTTATAAATTATGTGCCTAAAAGTTTTTCGATAAAATCTTTTAATTCTTTAGCAACAAAATGGTCTTTATTACAAATCAAGTCCAGTTTGTGCCTATCATACTCTGACATTGTTTTGAATTTTGAAATTAAAAATTTCTTTAATTCTTCTGTGCCCTTCAAAATATAAATCTCGTAGTGTAAATCTTTATTATAAAGAAATTGGTTATTAAAATCATCGCATAATTTAAATAGTTGTTTTTCGGATTTGCGTTTCCCGAACTTAAACCAAAAATTCAAAATGGCAACAACATCCGACTGCTTTTTAGAAAAAGGACTTTTAAAATCATATTCTAAGTCGTCCAACAAATCATTTAAAACATCATACAACAAAATATGTCGAATATAAAAAACAGCTTCTAATACCGTTTCGGCATATCTAAGTTCTTTACTGTTGATTGGACATAATCCATCTTCAAAAAAACTTGAATATATAAAATAATCAGTAGATTTCGAAAAAGAAATATCATTTTGTGCTACTTCTAATGCTTTATTGCGTTCATCCATACTATAACCTCCCAATAATAAGAGTATAGCATATTTTCAGTGATTACGCAAGTGCGTACACGCATAAATGTAACTTCGCCTAAAATATAACTGAGGTGAACAAATTGAAAGTTAAAGATATGGTAGCAAAAAGATTCAAACAATTATGTGATGAGCGCAAAATCAAAATTAACGAATTAGCCAATTTATCAGGTGTCACACCCTCAACTGCCTATAGTATGATGAATGAAAATAGGCGCGATATTTCAATTTCTACAATTAAAAAATTCTGTGATGGATTAGAAATAACTTTAGGAGAATTTTTTAACACACCCGAATTTGATAACCTTGAACAAGAAATATTTTAAGTAGAAAATCAAAAACTGCCGAACTTATTAAAGTAAGTTTGGCGGTTTTATATTTTTGTTAGTGCAAAGCAAACCCCTCCTTGACTAAAATAGGTAAAAATGTTAGACTTTAAAGCAAGGTGATATTTAATGAGAGAAATTTTAATTATTCATACAGGCGGTACTATTGGGTCATTTGCAGCAGAATACTCACGCGAGATGAACAAAGAAACTGCCACCAAAACCCGAAAACTTTTAATAGAAAATTTTGCAAAAAGTAAATCTAAATTTGCAAGGTATAACCATATGCTTGAAGTTGCCGATTATCCTTTTGAAAATACAACTTTAAGCGAAAGTATGACCTTAAAAAACTTAACCCGGCTTATTAAATATATCAGTGCTATAGACCTTTCAAAATATGATGGTTTAGTAGTTTTGCACGGCACCGACACCTTGGCTTATACCGCTTCACTTCTCGCCTTTGCTTTTGCAAAAAACCCAATTCCAATAGTTTTAGTGTCGGGCAACCGCCCACCGCACGATAAGCTTTCCAACGCGAATGCAAACTTTACTACCGCTATCGAGCTAATTTGGGGCGGTATAGCGCCAAATGTTTATGTCACCTACCAAAATACCGATAATATTATGCGCTTATATTTAGCAAGCAGTATTATGCAAAGTGAAAATTACTCAGACGATTTTCGCGGTATAAATGGTAAAAATTTTGAATTATCAAATAAAAAGCAAAAAAATAAAGCACTTAAAAAATGCTTGGCGCTCTCACAAAAAAGAGTGGATTTTGCACCTGTAAATCACCAAAATATAACTGCTTTATCTGAAAAGGTTTTACTTATAAAGCCATACACAGGGCTTGATTATTCGGTTTATGAAAATTGTTTTAACAGCTCTTCACCCTTTAAAGCGGTAGTTCACGGCACATACCATTCAGGCACAGTTTCTTACCCAGGTTTAGTGCTAAAAGCAGAAGCTATGAAGTTTAAAAAACAAAACAAATTAGCAGAAGCCGAACAGTTAGAAAATTTAAGTGAGCAAGAAGCTTTATCAAAGTATTCTGTACGCTATTTAACCGATATTTGCAAAGAGAAAAACGTCCCTGTTTTCATAGCGCCGTCGCTCTTAGGCAAAGACCAGTATGAAACTATGAACGCGGTAAATGAAAACACCCACGCAAAACTTTTAAATGTGACTACAGAAACCGCTTACGCAAAACTTATTTTAGCACTTTCCTGCAACTTAACAGACGAACAAATAACTGAGTATATGGAACTTGAAATAAATAATGAATATAACTAAAATCATCCCCAAAACGCGAGTTTTGGGGATGATTTATTTTTTATTCTGCTAAACTCTCAAGTAAAATTTGTCTGATTAAATCAGGTGAGCCTGCGCCGCGAAGTTCACGCATTGCAAAGCCGAAAATAGCGAGTAATGCCTTCTCCTTACCTGCTTTATAATCTTCTACTGCTTTGGGGTTAGCATCAATAGCCTTTGCAACAACCTTTTTAATTAAATCTAAATCGGTTTTAACCATAAGGTTGTTTTGTTCGCAGTAGGCCTTGGGGTCTGCATTTTCTAAAATTACAGCCGAAAGTACGGTTTTACCTGTATTTCTTGTAATTTCTCCGCTTTGTGCGGTCTTAATAATCCAAGCAAGCTTATCTCCGTCAAGGGTTACATCCTTAGCTTGAATATTATTCTTTTTAAGAAGACCCAAATAGTCGGTTAAAATCCAGCCTGCAGCGGTTTTAACATCAATATCCTTTGAAAGCATATCGTCCAAAAGGTCTATTAAGCAAGGCTCGGAAACGATAGCAGCCGCTTCTCTTTGAGAAAGACCTAAAGCCATATATCTTTCAACCTGTTCGTCAATAGTTTTTGGCATACTATCCTTAATTTCCTGTAGCCATTTATCGTCGATAACCACCGGCATTACATTCGGGTCGGGGAAATAGCGATAGTCTGCCGCGGTTTCCTTATTTCTCATTGGGAAGGTGCGTTTTTTAACATCGTCCCAACGGCGTGTTTCCTGTACTAAAACTTCGGTTCTTCTCTCAAGCGCATCTATATGGCGGATAGCCTCTTTATTTATTGCTTCCTCAATAGATGTGAGCGAGCTCATATTCTTGATTTCAGTTCTTACACCCAAAACATCACTGCCTTCAGGACGAACCGAAATGTTAATATCACAACGCATTGCGCCTTCTTCACATTCCGAAATACCCGCAAACTGCAGCTTGCTTTTTAAGGTTTTAAGATAGCTTATAACCTCTTCAGCGCTCCTGAAATCAGGCTTTGTAACAATTTCAATAAGCGGTACGCTTGTGCGGTTATAGTCTACAAGTGAAGAATCGTTTGTATGAACTAATTTACCCGCATCTTCTTCAACGTGGATTTGCTTAATACCGATTTGAGTAGTACCCATAGTGGTTTCAACATCTACCAAACCTTCAACACAAATAGGGTTAAACCACTGTGTTGTTTGATAAGCTGATGGAAGGTCGGGATAATAGTAGCTCTTTTTATCAAAAGTAGTGTACTGATTGATTTTACAGTTGAGCATTAATCCCGCTTTTACCGCAAGCTCGATAGCCTGCTTATTAACTACAGGAAGCATACCCGGCATACCACAGCAAGCCGGACAAACGCAATCGTTAGGCTCGCCTGCTTCGGAGTGACCGCCACAAGAGCAAAAAAGCTTAGAATTAGTTGAAAGCTCAACATGTGTTTCGAGACCGATTACCATTTCGTAAGCCATTATTATACCTCCTCTGCTGCGTTTGCTACACTCAAAAGAGTGTTTTCTTTAAATGAATCTGCTAAAAGCTGTACACCATTTGTCACAAGTGCAGGTGTGCCTGCAAGGGAAGCCAAAACAGTGTATTTACTCTCGTTAAATACCTTTGTAAAGGCATCCGCTAAATCATACTCTGCGAATGAATCAGAACTTGCCGCAGGGCTAAGAACTAATTCATAATTTTCAAAAATCTTCTTAAGGCTTTCGGTTACAACTCTACGAACTCTCATAGCCTTATCGTAGCAAATTTCATATCTGCCCTTAGATAAAACATCCGAGCCGTAAAGAACAACAGTTTTTGCAAGTAACCCTAAGCCTTCAGTTCTTGTATTAACATAAATATCGTCAATATTTTTAAAGTTAGAAGTACGGTAGCCGTATTTAACACCGTCAAACTTAGAAAGGTTATTACAAGTTTCTGCCGATAAAAGAATCTGCCAAGCCGACTGTGCAGCAGGAATTAAATCGAGTGAAATCTCATCTACGGTAACACCTAATGCTTCAAGTTTTTGCTTGTAGGCAGAAACCTTTGCCTTTACCGCATCATCAGCACCCTCTAAAAGTTCTTTTATAATGCAGGCTTTTTTACCCTTTATATCTTCATAGGCTGAATAGGTATAACTTTCAGTTGGGTCGCTTGTGCCGTCCTTACTATCGTATCCTGCAATTACCGACATAACTTCAGCAACTTTTTTAACATCCTTTGCCATAACGCCTATCTGCTCACCCGAGCAAGCGCAAGCAATTACACCATAGCGTGAAACTGTACTGTAAGTAGGCTTTAAAAATGTTACATTTTCTACTGCGGCGGCGCGTCTTGGTGAACCGCCCAAATCTACGCACAATGCAGCTTCTACTTCACCCGATGCTACTAAATTTGCTGCGGCATTTTTAATTTTACCGTCTTCTACCAAAGCACCGTAATATGAGGTTTCCCCTAATAAATCAAGTCCAAACTCGCCAACATTGGACTTGCCAGCAATTTTATAGCCTTTATTTTCAAGCCTTGTTACTGCTTCGGCGCTGAAAAGAGGAGTAAATCCATCCAAAATATGAGAGCCGGCAGTTGACAAAACATCCTTTACCAGAATGTTATCGTCAACAGCTATATTGCCTTTTTTATCTATAACACTAATATATTTCAACCTAAACACCTCTATTTCACAACCTTTGGAACAATCCAACTGTCTTCATTTTTGTCAGGCGCACCCTTTAAAAGGTCGCTTCTGTCAAAGTTTTGTATACGAACATCTTCACGGAAAACATTAAAACGGGGAGCAACATAAACCATAGGCTCAACCTCTTCGGTATCAATAGCCTCTAATGCTTTTTCTGCCGATTTCATACTGTCAAAAATGCCTTTAACAGTAGCTTTTTCACTGTCGGTAAGCTTGATTTCGTTTACATCCTGTAAAACCTTAAGCTTATCTTCAGGCGACAACTTGGTTTCAGTTTTAAAAGTACCACCTGTGGCAGTAGCACTACCGCCGCCCAAGGAAGCCCTTGCGCCTTCGGTTCCCCTGATAGCGATATTTGCTTCAAAGAGTTGCATTTCGCTAACGGGACTCGGTGCACCTAACATCTGGTCACGTGCATTACCGTCAAGCGGGAATACGATTACATCACGGATAGTTTCAGTATCTTCTAAAAGCATTATCATTCGGTCTACACCGGGAGCCATACCCGCATGTGGCGGAGCGCCGTATTGGAAAGCCTCATACAAAGCACTAAAGCGTGAAGCCAACTCTTGCTCGGTATAACCCGCAATTTCAAAGGCTTTACGCATTATTTCAATATCGTGGTTTCTTACTGCGCCTGATGCCAATTCAATACCGTTACATACTAAGTCGTACTGGTAAGCAAAAATCTCGGTAGGTTCTTTATTTAGTAGCGCATCCAAGCCACCCTGTGGCATAGAGAACGGGTTATGAGTAAAGATGATTTTGTCGGTGCTTTCATCGTGCTCGTACATTGGGAAATCAACAATAAAGCAGAACTCAAAGCTCTTGTTATCAATAAGGCCACATTCCTTACCAAGCCAGTTACGAACCAAGCCGGCGTTTTTAGCAGCAACCTCTTCAACCATATCGGACACAAAGAATACTGTTTCGCCGTTTTTAACACCTGTAAGTGCAATAATTTCCTTTTTTTGCTCATCACTTAGCTTTTTAACAATCGGGTCGTCCTTAAATTCACACTTGCTTTCATCCAAAAGGGTAATGTGAGCCAAACCTTGCATGCCAAGTTCTTTTGTAGCAAAATTTAAGGATTTATCAAAGAACCAACGCTCGTTTTTACAGGGAGCAACCATTGCTCTTACAACCTTGTTTTTGAAAACAGGGAAATTAACACCCTTAAAGAAATCAGTTAAATCACAAATCTCAATTGGGTTGCGTAAATCGGGCTTATCACTGCCGTATTTAAGCATTGACTCTTTAAAGGTAATGTGTCTGAACGGCTGTGGATTTACAGGCTTGTGGTCGCCTTGGAATTTTGTAAATATAGCGCGAATGACACGCTCACAAACGGCTAAAACTTCTTCTTGCGTAGCAAAAGCCATTTCAAAGTCTAACTGGTAAAACTCACCTGGTGAACGGTCCGCACGGGCGTCCTCATCTCTGAAACAGGGCGCTATTTGGAAATATCTGTCAAATCCCGAAACCATAAGCAGTTGCTTAAACTGTTGCGGTGCTTGAGGAAGAGCATAAAATTCACCGATATGCTTTCTTGAAGGCACAAGGAAGTCACGCGCGCCTTCGGGTGAGGATGCCGTTAAAATTGGGGTTTGAATCTCTAAAAATCCCTCATTCTCCATCAGCTCACGCATATATTTTATGATTTGAGAGCGCTTATAAATGCTTGAAGAAACCTTAGGATTTCTAAGGTCTAAAAATCTATTTTTGAGTCTTAAATTTTCATTAGATGACTTAGAGGTAAGAATTTCAAAGGGTAAATTCTTGGTGCATTTACCTAAAACTTCAAATTCATCAACAATAAGCTCTACCTTACCGGTTTTAATATTTTCGTTTACAGTATCCTCGTCACGAAGCGATACTACACCCTTAGCCGAAATTACGGTTTCAATCTTGTTAGAATCAAGCTTTTCAATAAGTTGAGGGTCATTTACAACCAACTGTGCTACACCTGTACTGTCACGAAGGTCTACAAACAAAACTCCGCCGTGGTCACGCTTAGACTGAATCCAACCCGCAAGCTCTACTTCCTTTCCGACAAAAGCCTCGTTAATGTCATTACAGTGATGTGTTCTGTACATATTCGTTCCTCCTATATAAAAGTATGCCCTTATACCAACAAAAAACGCCCCGAAAATCCTTACGAATTTTCGGGGCGAGAAAAAACAATTTTACCCGCGGTGCCACCCGTTTTGATGCATAGCATCCACTTTAAAATATTAAATTTAGGGTTTGCCGTTGAAGTGTTCCCAAGCTTACTACTCATCTCAAATGTGCTTTCAGTCTATGACACATTCTCCCTGACAGACTTTCCATGAAAGCCGAGTCTTCACACAATATTATATCCACCAAAACTCGCTTTGTCAATGTTTTTTTTAGAATTGGAAAGTTTGCTAAAAAATATTAAAAAAATTACAAAAATATGGTGACATATTGACTTTTTAGTGGTATAATCTATAATGTATAATTATTTATATAATATATTATTGGAGGTTAAGGTTTTGAAACTGCTTGTAATTGACGGTAACAGCATAATAAATCGTGCTTTTTACGGTATAAAGCTTTTGACCACAAAAGACGGTCAGTATACCAACGGTATATATGGCTTTATAAATGTTTTACACCGTTTACAAGAGCTCGAAAGCCCTGACGGCGTTGTTGTTGCGTTTGACCTTAAAGCTCCAACCTTCCGCCACAAGATGTTTAAAGATTATAAAGCAGGCCGAAAGGGCATGCCCGAAGAACTACGAAGCCAAATACCTATTCTAAAAGAATGGCTTTCCCTTGCGGGCTATACACCTATTGAATGTGAAGGCTACGAAGCGGACGATATTTTAGGAACTTTGGCAAGCCTTTGCGAGCAAAGCGGTAATGAATGCGTAATTTCTACCGGTGACCGCGACTCTCTACAGCTTATATCAGATAAAACCCGCGTATTGCTTGCTGCTACAAAAATGGGCAAGCCCGAAATCATAAACTACGATAAAGCAACTCTTTTTGAAAAATATGGACTCACCCCCCAAGAAATGATAGAGCTTAAGGCTTTAATGGGTGACTCATCTGATAATATCCCCGGTGTTGCGGGTGTGGGCGAAAAAACCGCTACCGACCTTATTACGCGTTTTCATAGTATTGACTATATTTACGATAATATCAACACTATTGAAATTAAAGATTCGGTTAAAAACAAACTTATCGTGGGTAAAGAATCTGCATTTTTAAGCCGCAGTCTTGGTACAATTTGTAAAACTGCACCTATTAGTACCGATATTGAAAGCTATAGAAACAACCCACTAAACGAGCCTGAACTTTGCCGACTTATGACAAGGCTTGAGTTCTTTAAGCTGCTCGAAAAAATGGGACTAAAGGCAGACAGCACAACCCCTTTAGAAAATACCCTTTCGCGTGAAAAAATAGTAGTAACCGACTTCCCTACTCTGACCGATTCGGCTACTATTTACTGCGAAAACGAAAAGTATGCCGTTATAAGCGGAAATAATGTTTTTAAATGTGACTATAATTTCGTCAAAGAAATTTATAACAATGCCGATATTAAAAAATCGGTTTACGATTATAAAAATATTTACAAACAAAACCCCGAAATCCAAAATGTTGTATTTGACGCTATGCTTGCAGGGTATATTTGTAACCCTTCAGCTTCGTCCTATACGCCTGACCGCCTTTTTGCAGAATACGATGCTACTTTACCCGAAATAGAGGGTGAGGCCGATAGCCTTATCCAAAATGCTTGCAAATTTTTTGATGTTTGCAAAAAGCTTAAAAATGAACTCGAAAAAACAGGTCAACTCAAATTATTTGAAACTATTGAACTACCTTTAGCTAAGGTTTTAGGCGATATGGAGCTTATAGGTTTTAAGGTTGATAGCCTTGGACTTAAAAATATGTCAGATGAGCTTGCGATTCGCATTGACAAAATAAGCAGTGAAATTTATTCACTTGTAGGGTATGAATTTAACCTTAACTCACCCAAACAGTTAGGTGTAGCGCTGTTTGAACAATTAGGTCTTCCCGCTAAAAAGAAAACCAAAAGCGGATATAGTACCAACGCAGAGGTTTTAGAAGAACTGAAGGATATTCACCCTGCGGTTTCACTTTTGCTCGAATACCGCCAATTAGCAAAGCTTAAATCCACTTATACTGATGGCTTACAAGCCTGTATAGCTTCTGACGGCAGAATTCACACAACCTTTAACCAAACCGAAGCGAGAACGGGTAGAATAAGCTCACTTGAGCCTAATTTACAAAATATCCCCGTAAGAACAAACGAAGGTAAACGACTAAGAGAATTTTTTGTAGCCGAAAACGGCAAGGTTTTGGTTGATGCCGACTATTCGCAAATTGAACTTCGTGTGCTTGCGAGTATGGCTAACGACCCGAACATGATTTCTGCCTTTGAAAACGGCACCGATATTCATACCGCTACCGCTTCACAGGTATTTGGTATGCCAATAGATATGGTAACACCTGTTATGAGAAGCCGTGCCAAAGCAGTAAACTTCGGTATTGTTTACGGCATAGGTGCATTCTCACTATCAAAAGATATAGGCGTTACCCGAAAGGAAGCCGATAATTATATCAAAGCCTACTTGGAGTCTTACTCTAAGGTAGCGGAATATATGGAAACCACTATAAAGGGCGCCAAACAGAATGGCTATGTTTCTACCCTTTTCGGCAGAAGACGTTATCTTCCCGAACTTTCAAGTTCTAATGGAATGCTCCGCGCTTTTGGTGAAAGGGTAGCAAGAAACGCGCCCATTCAGGGCACCGCCGCCGATATTATAAAACTTGCTATGATTCGTGTTTTTGAATCTCTTAAACGAGAAGTTGCCGATGCGCGCCTTATACTCCAAGTACATGACGAGCTTATTGTAGAATGTAATGAAGCTGATGCCAAAAAGGTTGCCAATTTACTTGAAAGCGAAATGCAAAATGCGGCAAACTTACGCGTCACACTTACTGCAGATGCAGGCTACGGCAAAAATTGGTTAGAAAGTAAACGGTAATGAATGTTTTATTTGTTTGTACAGGCAATACCTGTAGAAGCCCTATGGCAGAGGGTTATGTAAATAATAGATTTAATAATATCACCGCTAAAAGTTGCGGCATCTGTGCAGACGGCTCGGCTGTATCAAAAAACTCCGAAATCGCTATGACGGAAATCGGGATAGATATAAGCGCTCATTTATCTGCACCAATTTCAAGCGAACTTATAAACTGGGCAGATAAAATAATTTGTATGTCCCACTCCCATAAAGACTGTCTTAACTCCATCGGCGTTAAAGCGGAGGTTTTAGGTGGAGAAATTTCGGACCCTTATGGTATGGATATACAAGCCTACCGCTTATGCCGTGACGAAATTATAAAAGAAATTGATAAGCTTTTTTGTAGTTTTTCAATTGTTCCAATAGATTACTGCCATATTAAAGATATTGTAAAGCTTGAAAAGATTTGTTTCTCTACCCCTTGGAGTGAGCAAAGTATTTTAGACTCCTTTAAAGCAGGCACGCGCTTTTTTGTGTGCGAACAAGATGGTGATGTTTTAGGATATGTTGGTATTTCGGCTATTTTAGACGAAGGATATATTACTAATATTGCGGTTTTCCCTACTCATAGAAAAAAAGGTGTTGCTTCGTCTTTGCTTAAGCACTTAGAAAATTTTGCAAAAGCAGAAGCACTTTCATTTATTTCGCTCGAAGTAAGAGAAAGTAATATCACCGCAATATCACTTTATGACAAATTCGGCTACACAGTAGTGGGTAAGCGCAAAAATTTTTACTGCAGCCCCGCAGAAGATGCCCTTATTATGACAAAAAGGTTTGATAAATTTGAAAATTCTTAGTATAGAAACCTCCTGTGACGAAACTTCAGTTGCAATAGTTGAAGACCGCACAGTACTTTCTAATGTTATTTCAACACAAATAGAAGAACATAAAATATACGGTGGTGTAGTTCCCGAAATCGCTTCCCGCCGTCATACCGAAGCAATCTCGCAGGTATGCGAGCAAGCACTAAAAGACGCCAACCTTACTTATAGCGATATTGGTGCTGTTGCAGTTACCTTTGCGCCCGGTCTTATAGGTGCGCTTTTAGTAGGTGTGAACTTTGCAAAAGGTTTAGCTTTATCTTTGGGTGTTCCGCTTATTCCTGTGCACCATTTACGTTCGCATATAGCGGCAAACTACATTAATACCCCCGAATTAAAGCCTCCGTTTTTATGTCTTTTGGTTTCGGGTGGTAATACCGTTATTGCCGAAGTTACCGACTATACAAGCTTTAAAATAATAGGTGGTACTTTAGACGATGCGGCGGGTGAATGTCTTGATAAAGCGGCTCGCTGTATGGGCCTTAACTACCCCGGCGGTGTTAATCTTGATAAAATCGCCACTTTGGCAGATAATAAAAAATATCCGCTTCCATATCCAAAAGTAAGTACAGGCAAATATAATTTTAGTTTTTCAGGTCTTAAAACTGCAGTTTTAAACCTTGTGCATAACGCAAAACAAAAAGGCGAAGAAATTGATGTGCCCGTAGTTTGTGCCACAGTGCGACAGCGAGTATGTGATATGCTTATAAATAACACAATAAGCGCCGCAAAAGAATTTGGCCATAAAAGTATTGTTTTAGCAGGTGGTGTTTCAGCTAATAGTGAATTGCGTTCTCGTATGGAAAGCGAATGTGAAAAATTAGGTATTAAACTCTACTGCCCACCGCTTAAATACTGTACCGATAATGCCGCTATGGTTGGCGCGCAGGCTATATACGAATATGAAAGCGGTAATGTAAGCGATTCTTCGCTTAATGCTATGGCAACATTACCTATAGACTACAGGAGTTAAATATGACGCAAAAAAAGCTTCTTTTAATAGTGAATCCCTGCTCGGGCCGTGCTAAAATGTATACCGAGCTTTTAAAGGTTGTAGAAATACTATCGGCATCAAACTTTGCTGTAACGGTATACCCCACAAAATACAAGGGTGATGCTACCGAATATGTTTCTAATCTCTCCACAAGCGATTATTCAACGATAGTTGTTTGCGGTGGCGACGGCACACTTAACGAAGTTATTACAGGTATTATGAAAGCAAAACTTTCTATTCCGTTAGGATACATTCCTTCGGGCACACTTAACGAGTGGTCAAGCGGTCTTAAAATTTCAAAAAATATTGAAACTGCCGCCAAGGATGTTACCAAAAACAACAAAATAATGCTTGATATAGGAAAATTCGGGGATAAATACTTCTCTTATACCGCCTCCTTCGGTGCTTTTACATCGGCTTCTTATTCTGCACCGCAAAATGTAAAAAATATTTTAGGTCAGGCGGCATACTTTTTTGAAGGCATTAAAAGCCTCGGTAATATTAAGCCAATTCATTTAAAATTTGCCTATGACGGCATCCAAAAAGAAGGCGATTACCTGTTTGGTGCTATTTCAAACTCGCTGTCGGTTGGCGGAATTGTTAAGTATGATAAAAGCTCTGTTGTTCTTAACGACGGTGAATTTGAAGTTCTGCTTATAAAAACACCCGATAACATTTTAAAACTTCAACCACTTATAGACGGAATTTTAAAAGGCGATTTTAGTGGAGAAGGTTTTGAGTTTTTCAAAACTAAAGCTTTAACTATAGAAAGTAACGAGCCTGTTTCTTGGACGCTTGACGGTGAATTCGCCGAAACAACAGGTACACTTAATATTGATAATATCCACAACGCAATCACATTTTTAATACCCTAATTTCAAATAAAGGAACGGAGAAAATATATGTTTACAAGAGATATAGGAGTCGACTTAGGCACCGCAAATACATTAGTTTGTCTTAAAGGCAAAGGAATTATTATGAGAGAGCCTTCGGTTGTGGCTTATGATATAAGAAATGATGCCGTAAGAGCAGTAGGTAGAGAAGCTAAAGAAATGATAGGCAGAACACCCGGCTCTATTGTAGCGGTTCGCCCTTTAAAGAACGGCGTTATTGCCGATTTTGATGTTACTTCGGCAATGCTTAAGCGTTTTGTAAAGTTAGCACTTAAAGGCTCGTTTGTTTCGCGTGTGCGTATGGTAATTTGTATTCCTGCAGGTGTTACCGAGGTTGAAAGCCGTGCTGTGCACGATGCCGCAAAGCAGGCAGGCGCTATGGATGTTGTACTTGTAGAAGAACCTATGGCTGCCGCTGTTGGTGCAGGTCTTCCAGTACACGAAGCCACAGGCAATATGGTAGTAGATATAGGCGGTGGCACAAGCGAGGTTGCGGTAATCTCCTTAGGTGATATTGTTACCGCACAGTCTATCCGTACCGCAGGTGACGATTTAGACGAGGCTATTATCAACTACATTCGCCGTAAGCATAATCTTTTAATAGGTGAACGCACCGCAGAGCAAATTAAAATTGAAATAGGCTCTGCAAAACCATACGAAGGCGAAACCACTATAGAAATTAAGGGTAGAAACCAAGTAGACGGACTTCCTAAGAATGTTGTTATTTCATCCGAAGAAGTACGAATTGCTATGGCAGATACCATTTATCAAATTATTGATACCATTCGTTTAACACTTGAAAAAACTCCACCTGAGCTTGCGGCAGATATTATAGACCATGGTATTACCCTTACAGGCGGTGGCGCATTACTTCGCGGCTTTGCAGAACTTATTGCCGAAGAAACGAGCATAGCGGTAACCGTTGCAGCAAATCCGCTTGACTGCGTGGTTTTAGGCACCGCCAAGCATCTTGAAGCCAACAGTGCTTTTGACAACTACACCTTCCGTAGAGGAAAAAGATTCAGATAGAGTTTAAAAACAGGAGAAAATAAATGCGTTTTTTCTTTCGCAGTAAACAATTTAAAATTATTTTAACAATTTTCATTTCCCTTATAGCCGTTTCTGTAATTTTTGGAGTAATCGGTAGTGTCATCTCCCCTCAATCCAATATTGTGGGCGTGCTGACTGCGCCGTTTCGTTCGGCGCTAACCTCTATGAAAAACGGCATTAATGATTTTAGCAAGGCACTTTCGGGCGGCAATGAAATTATGCTTGAAAATACCAAGCTTAAAGAACAGCTTAACACACTTAGAGAAGAACTTGCCGATTACGAAAAAATTTCAAAAGAGAATGAGTTTTATAAAAACTACCTTGAAATTAAGAACCAAAACCCTGATTTCAAATTCACACCATCTACCATTATTTCACACGATACATCAGACCCATTTGGTGGTTTTGTAATAAATAAAGGCTCTACAGACGGTATTTCGGCTCACGACCCTGTTATAACCGACGCAGGAGTTGTAGGATTTATAAGCGATGTAGGGCTTACCACTTCTAAGGTTGTAACCATTTTAAGCCCCGATTTAATATTAGGCGCACTTGATAACCGCACAAGCGACTCAGGCATAATAAAAGGCTCTTTAGAATTAAGTGAGAAAGGCTACACCAAATTTGAAAACCTTTCACGCTCTTGCACGGTTGCGGTGGGAGACTATGTTATAACCTCAGGCGAAGGTGTTTTTCCAAAAGGACTTCTTGTAGGCAGTATTGAAACCATATCTAACGATAAATACAACACCTCCCTTTATGCCAGCGTTAAACCGTTTGTCGATTTTACTGAACTTCGCGATGTTATGGTTATAACCGATTTTGAAGGTCAGGGCAGTATTTTAGTCAAAGAGGATAAATAGCATGCACAAGACTAAACATCCTTTAATAACAATACTTAATATACTTATATTTTTTGTGAGCTTGCTTTTTTACTATACCGGTATTTTACCGCTAAGCATAAAAGGCATAACACCGCTACTTATTTTGCCTATCCTAACCGCTTTTTCAATTTTTAATTCACCTTTGATGTCAGCAATTACAGGTCTTTTGTGCGGTGTGTTTATGGACTGTAATGCGCTAAATTCCTATTGCTTTAACGCAATGGTGCTTCTTGTTTTAGGCACCTTTGTAGCGGTTGCATCTACTAATCTTTTCAATAAAAATATATTTTCGGCTATGGTCTTATCCCTATTAACCGCCGTTTTCTATTTTGTTTTGCAGTGGGCGGTTTTTGAAACTGATAATATAGCAATTAGCGACAGTTTAACTTATCTTTTAAAATACGCTCTTCCTACAGCGGTTTACAGCGCGGTATTTATTATTCCTTTTTATTATTTATACCGTTATTTTGAAAGAAGAAAGGAATCATAAAAGTGCCTTTTCAAAAAAAGAACAATTTTGTAACAACATTTTTATCTGTTATTTGTATAATTGCTCTGTTACTTTTTTCTGTTCGTGCATATTCTATGCAGGTAGTCAAAAACAAGGAAGAAAAAAATAAAAATTTATTCGGCGCTGCATCTACCCGCACCGCCGTTTTGAAAGCACCTCGAGGAGAAATACTTGACTGCCACGGCAGACAAATAGCAATTAACCGTGACGGATATAATATTGTTTTTAATAAAGCCTATATAGGTGACAACCTTAACGACACAATTTTATTACTAATAAAACTTTGTAAAGAGTACGATGCCGAATGGGTGGACGAGCTTCCTATGTCGGCAAAGGCGCCTTACAATTTTAAAAAAGGTGAGTCTACTGATAAGCTGCTTAAAACCCTAAAGCTTGCACATTATGCAACTGCAGGGAACTGCTTTGATGCTATGGTAAAGGAATACGAACTCGAAAAATACACCAAAAGCGAACAACGAAAAATTATGGGTGTTCGCTATAGTATGCAAATTTCTGATTTCTCTATCTCCTACCCTTTCACCCTTGCAGAAGATGTTTCAACCGAATTTATGCGCAAAATATCCGAGTGTTCCTATCTTTTAGAAGGTGTTTCGGTTGAGGTGGTGCCCTTTAGAAAATATGTTGATACCACCCTTGCGGTAAACATTATCGGTACTGTAGGTCCTATTTTTGAAGAAGACTGGCAGCAGTACAAGGATAAAGGCTACTCATATAACGACAAGGTAGGCAAAAGCGGTATTGAAAAATGGGCAGAGGAATATCTGCGCGGCACCGACGGTGAAATCACCTATTATCTTGATGCAAATGGCAAAATCATCTCAAGCAAAGTAACAAAAGAGCCTATTGCAGGTAAAACTGTTATGCTCTCGCTTGATAAAAATCTACAAAGCAAAACCCAAAAATCACTTGAGGGGAAGGTTAAAGCCCTTAAAAGTCAGGGTGGTTCCTGTAAAGCGGCGTGCGCCGTTGCTATAGACATAGATACCGGCAAAGTTTTAGCCACCGCAAATTACCCCTCATACGATTTAGCCACCATGAATAAAAACTACAATAAGCTTCAAGCAGACCCTGCAAAGCCTTTAACTGACCGCGCTTTTCAGGGTGTATATCCCATAGGCTCTACAATTAAACCCGCAGTTGCTATAGCGGCAATAGAAAATAACCACTATAGCAAGGGTGAAACGGTAAACTGTGTACAGACTTATAAGTATTTTGAAGACTATACACCCAGATGTATGCACTTTCACGGTCATATGGCGCTAAAAAATGCCTTAGCAAAGAGCTGTAACTACTTCTTCTTTGAAATGGGCAAAAGAGTGGGCGCAATTACCCTTACTGATTACTTCAAACAATTTGGTTTAGGTGTTAAAACAGGGGTTGAGGTTGACGATAGTAAAGGTATTTTAATTGAACCGGAAAGCAATAATGTTGGCGGTACTACCTTACAAATAGCTATCGGTCAGATGAACGCCTTCACTCCCTTACAGGCAGCTAACTATGTTGCAACCTTGGCGAATGGTGGCACTCACTACCGCGCAAGCCTTATCAATCAGATTGTGTCCTACGATATTGGTGAAGTTTATAAGGTTATAGAACCTGAAGTTGTTAATAAGATTAAAATAAAAGACAGTACCCTTGACGCTGTAAAGGAAGGTATGCTTTCGGTTACAGAAGATGGTACAGGTAGGGCTGCTTTGGGTGACTATCCGATAAAGGTTGGCGGTAAAACAGGTACTGCACAGGTTAACGGTGCTGCCGACCATAGCATATTTATTGCATTTGCGCCTTTCGATAATCCCAAAATTGCAATTTCAGTTGTGCTTGAAAACGGTGCTTCGGGCTTTGCGGCAGGCTCGGTTGTACGCGATATGCTTGACGCATACTTCTTTGCTGAGCACGCAACTTCAACCGAAGATAAAGCTTTTATCGTTTTAGATTAAAATTTGACAAAATAGTTCTATTATGATAAAATAACCCTTAAATACGAGGTGTTTTATGGGAAAAATTTTTGCTGTCACATCGGGTAAAGGCGGTGTGGGAAAATCTACTGTTTCGGTTGGACTTTCGCTTGCCTTTACTAAAATGGGAAAAAATGTTTTACTAATTGATATGGATGAGGGACTGCGTTGTCTGGATATTATGTTAGGTCTCGACGAAAAGGTTGTTTTCGACCTTTCGGATATACTTTCAGGCGGCGAGATTTCAAACAGTGTTTACTATAGCGAGCAAAATCCACTTTTGCACCTTATTCCCGCCGCAAGTGAGCCTGGCAAAACAAACTCTTCTAATCTTCGCAACTTTGCCGAGAAAATACATCTGTTTTATGATGTTGTGATTTTTGATTTTCCTGCAGGGATTGATTTTTCACTTTATGATAGTCTTCCAAAAGACACATTATTTTTAACGGTTGCTTTTCCCGACCCCGTCACCTTACGTGATGCATCGATAGTGTCAGATAGGCTAGAAAAAATTGGTCTTTCGTCAAAGCTCATTATAAACCGCTTTGACTATGCCCTTACAAAACGAAAAATTTATAGTAATGTTGATGATATTATAGATAAAGCAAATTTACAACTTTTAGGTATTGTACCGCAAAGCAATGAATTACCTTTATTAGCGGTTAAACATAAATTAAAAAACGGCGGTAAGGCTATGTTAGCTTTTTCAAGAATAGCCAAACGACTTTTAGGAGAGAATATTCTTCTACCAAAGCTCAAAAAAATTTGAAAGGAATATTGAAATGACAATTGCACTAATAGCACACGATACAAAAAAAGAACTTATGACACAGTTTTGTATTGCTTATTGTGGCATTTTAAGTAAACATAACCTTGTTGCTACAGGTACTACAGGCAAAACCGTAGCAGAAGCTACCGGTCTTAATATAACCAGTTTTTTAAGCGGTTCTCAGGGTGGCTCTCAGCAAATTGCTTCACGCATCGGATGTGATGAAATTGATATGCTTTTAATGTTCCGTGACCCGTTAACCCCAAAACCGCACGAGCCTGACGAACAGGCTTTATTGCGCCTTTGCGATGTTCACAATATCCCTGTAGCTACTAATATAGCTACAGCTGAAGTTCTTACCCACGGTCTTGAACGCGGTGATATGGACTGGCGAGAAATTGTAAAATCTAATCACTAATATCCCTTGGAGTGATACTATGGCAGAAATTAACCGTGCCGTAAAAGGCACTAATGATATTTTACCCAACGATGTTCACAAATGGCAGTTTGTAGAAGAAAGAATGCTTGATACTGCGCGTCTTTTCGGCTTTTCGGAGATACGCGTTCCTGTTTTCGAGCATACTGAGGTTTTTAAAAGAAGCGTTGGCGACACTACAGATGTTGTACAAAAAGAGATGTACACATTTGATGATAAGGGTGGTCGCTCTATAACTCTACGCCCCGAGCTTACTGCGGGTGTTATACGCTCGGTTTTAGAAAACGGCCTTACTAACGGTCCGTTACCTTTAAAAGTTTGTTATATAGGTGGTTGCTACCGCTACGAAAAACCTCAAGCCGGCAGGCTTAGAGAGTTTCACCAATTCGGTGTAGAGTGTGTCGGTGCCGCATCACCTAATGCAGACGCCGAAGTTATTTCTCTTGCAAAACAGGTGCTTGATAATATTGGTATTGAGAAAATTTCTTTGGAAATCAACTCAATCGGTTGTCCCGAATGCCGTAAAAAATATCAAGAAGCGTTAAAAGAATACTTCCGCAAAAATATTGATAATCTTTGTGACACCTGTAAAGACCGTCTTGAGCGCAACCCTATGCGTATTTTGGACTGTAAATCCCCCGTTTGTCAGAGTATTTGCGAAAATGCACCTGTTGTTATTGACTACTTATGTGAAGAATGTGAAAACCATTTTACACAGGTTAAAAAACATCTTAATGCAGCAGATATTAAGTATACCGTAGATCCCCATATTGTACGCGGTCTTGATTACTACACCCGGACCGTATTTGAATTTGTATCGGGTGATATCGGTGCCCAAAGTACTGTTTGCGGTGGCGGTAGATATGACGGTCTTATTTCGCAAATGGGCGGCCAACCTACACCATCCTTGGGCTTTGCTATGGGTATTGAAAGGCTTATGATGGTACTCGAAGCCCAAAATGCTGAATTACCCCAAGCCCCTATTTGCGACCTTTATATTGCCACAATGGGCGAAAATGCTTCCATTAAAGCAACCGCACTTTGTAACAATCTTCGTGAAGACGGTTTTTCGGTACAAACAGATATTTGTGCAAAAGGTCTTAAAGCGCAAATGAAATTCGCAAATAAAATTGGTGCTAAATTCTCTATAGTTTTGGGCGACCAAGAGTTAGAAAACAATAAAGCAAAGCTTAAAAATATGCAATCGGGTGAAGAAAAAGAAATAAACCTTGATGCTTTATCCGAAAACTTGCTAAGAGCCTTAAATCAAGAAGCATTAAACACTTTGACAGACACTATTTCTAAGGAGCAGTTATTTTGAAACTCGATAAAATGAACGGACAAAAGCGTACCCACTATTGCGGAACGCTTAGAAAAGAAAATATCGGTGAAAAGGTAACCGTTTGCGGATGGGTACAGCGTCAACGCGACCTTGGCGGACTTATCTTTATAGATCTTCGCGACAGAACAGGCCTTGTTCAGTTAGCTTTTGATGATAATACCGACAAAGCTATTTTTGAAAAAGCTTTTGCTATTCGCAGTGAATTTGTTGTAATGGCCGAAGGCACTGTTCGTATGCGTTCTTCCGTTAATAAAGAAATCCCTACAGGTGATATTGAAATTGAGGTTAGCTGCCTTAAAGTTTTAGGCAGTAGTGAAACTCCTCCTTTTGAAATACTTAACGATACCAAAGCAAATGAAGAATTGCGCCTTAAATATCGTTATTTAGACCTTCGCCGCAATACATTACAAAACAATATTATGATGCGCCATAAGGTTGCAAAGGTTACTCGCGACTATTTTGACGAAAACGGGTTTATTGAAATTGAAACCCCAACCCTTATTAAATCTACACCCGAAGGTGCGCGTGACTACTTAGTTCCCTCGCGCATTTATAAGGGTAACTTTTTTGCATTACCGCAGTCACCACAGCTTTATAAGCAGCTCTTGATGCTTTCAGGCTTTGACAGATATATGCAAATTGCTCGTTGCTACCGCGACGAAGATTTGCGCGCTGACCGTCAGCCCGAATTTACACAAATTGACCTTGAAATGTCTTTTGTAGAAATGGAAGATGTTTTAAGTATTGGTGAAGGTTATATTAAGCGCTTATTTAAGGATGTTTTGAATGTTGAAATAAATACCCCCATCCCTCGCTTAACCTATACCGATGCTATGAACGACTATGGTTCAGATAAGCCTGACACTCGTTTTGATATGAAGATTAAGGACTTGTCGGATATTGTCGAAAAATGTGGTTTCTCAGTTTTTGCGGATACTGTTAAAAACGGCGGTACTGTAAGGGCTATAACTGCTAAAAACGCAGCCGGTGTTTACACCCGTAAGGAAATTGATAAGCTTACCGAAGAAGCTAAGGGCATTGGCGCAAAAGGTCTTGCCTTTATTCGTTGGGTTGAAGATGC
>JAZQYX010000024.1:0-12642 GCA_045633725.1 Acutalibacteraceae bacterium
TTAACAGAAGCAACGATAACATCGCCAATGTTGGCATACCTCCTTCTGGAGCCTCCAAGAACACGGATGCACATAATTTCTTTTGCACCTGTATTGTCGGCAACCTTGAGGTAACTCTGTTGTTGTATCACAGTGGTTTCCTCCTTTAAGACTACTTCGCCTTTTCGATGATTTCAACCACACGCCATCTCTTATCTTTAGAAAGGGGTCTGGTTTCCATAACTAATACTCTGTCGCCTACGCCACAGGTATTGTTTTCATCGTGTGCCTTAAGTCTGATAGTGTTTTTGATAATCTTCTTATAGAGTGGGTGCTTAACGTTGTCTTCAATAGCAACTACAACGGTTTTATCCATTTTGTCACTTACAACCTTACCAACTCTTGTTTTACGAAGGTTTCTTTCGCTCATCTCGCTTTACCTCCCAAAATTAAGCATTTTTGCTGTCTTTGATTTCGATTTCGCGGATAAGAGTCTTAACGCGAGCGATATCTTTTTTAACAGCAGTTATACGCATTGGGTTTTCGAGCTGGTTAATAGCAAGTTGAAAACGAAGCTTATATAATTCGTCCTTAAGATCTACCAACTTATCGTTGAGTTCTTTAAAAGTTAATTCTTTAAATTCTTTAATTGCCATTATTGCTCACCACCCATTTCCTGTTTGGTTACAAACTTACACTTAATAGGAAGTTTGTTAGCAGCGAGACGCATAGCTTCACGAGCTAACTCCTCGCTAACGCCGCCAATTTCAAACATAACGCGGCCCGGTTTAACAACCGCTACCCAATATTCCGGTGAACCTTTACCTGAACCCATTCGAGTTTCAGCAGGCTTTTCGGTAATCGGCTTATCGGGGAATATTTTAATCCATACCTTACCGCCACGCTTGATATAACGAGTCATAGCAATACGGGCAGCTTCTATCTGGTTAGAGGTAATCCACGCTGGCTCAGTTGCCTGAAGACCGAAATCGCCGTGTGTTACGGTGTTACCTCTAAGAGCCTTACCTGTCAAACGACCGCGGTGTACTCTACGATATTTTACGCGCTTAGGCATTAACATTAGCGGGTGCCTCCTTCCTTCTTTAGGCGACGATTGTCACTAAGAACTTCACCCTTGTAAATCCAAACCTTAACACCAATTTTACCATAAGTTGTATCAGCTTCAGCAAAGCCGTAGTCGATATCAGCGCGGAGGGTTTGAAGCGGGATTGTACCTTCGTGATACTGTTCGCTTCTTGCGATTTCAGCACCGCCAAGACGGCCTGAAACCTGAGTTTTGATACCCTTTACGCCAAGACGCATTGCTCTGCCGATGGCAAGCTTCATAGCGCGGCGGAAAGAGATACGTTTTTCTAATTGAGTTGCAATATTTTCAGCAACCAACTGTGCATCGGCATCGGGAGACTTAATCTCAACAATATTAACTACAACTGTTTTGCCGAGCTTTGCCTGACAGGTTTCGCGTAATTTTTCAATTTCGCTGCCGTTACGGCCGATAACCATACCCGGCTTTGCACAGTGAATGTGTAATCTTACACGCTTTTCGTCACGTTCGATTTCGATTTTAGAAATACCTGCTGAATAAAGAGTTTTCTTGAGGTATTTACGGAGGTTATAGTCCTCAACCAAAGTATCACCGAAAACGCTGTCCTTGGCAAACCAACGTGAGTCCCAGTTTTTGATAACGCCTACACGAAGTCCGTGCGGATTAACTTTCTGACCCATAACTTAAACCTCCTTCTTAGATTTCGCGTTCTTTAAGAACGATAGTCATATGGCTTGTTCTCTTTAAGATGCGGTGTGCTCTGCCATGGTCCTTCGGACGAATTCTCTTAAGAGTAGGTCCGGGACAAACAAAACATTCTGCAACATAAAGACGTGAAGCATCCATATTATGATTGTTTTCTGCATTCGCAATAGCTGACGCTAAAAGCTTTTCTAAATACTCACAAGCGGACTTAGGAGTAAACTTTAAGATAGCCATAGCCTTGTCAGCATCTTGATTACGGATTAAATCCATAACAATTTTCACCTTGCGGGGTGAAATGCGAGCATATTTTAATATTGCTCTTGCTTCCATTGTTTAACTCTCCTTTACTTACCGCTGGTCTTAGAGCCTGCGTGGCCTTTGAATGTTCTTGTGGGTGCAAACTCACCGAGCTTGTGTCCAACCATATCCTCTGTCACATAAACCGGAACATGCTTGCGTCCGTCATGTACTGCAAAGGTGTGTCCGACGAAATCGGGGAATATGGTGGATGAACGGCTCCAGGTCTTAAGAACACGCTTTTCACCGGCTTCATTCATTTCTAATACCCTTTTAAGCAACACAGGTTGCACATAAGGGCCTTTTTTAACGCTTCTTCCCATAATTCAATCTCCTTTCGTGGACTATTTACGACGCTTAACAATATATTTATTGCTTTGCTTATTTTTCTTGCGGGTTTTGTAACCCAAGGTAGGTTTACCCCAAGGGGTAACAGGGCCGGGACGGCCGATAGGTGACTTACCTTCACCACCACCGTGAGGGTGGTCGCAGGGGTTCATTACAGAACCACGAACAGTAGGTCTCCAACCCATATGGCGCTTACGACCTGCTTTACCATAGTTGATGTTAGCGTGTTCAGGATTTGAAACTGCGCCAACAGTTGCCATGCAGTTTGCAGGAACATTTCTAAGTTCGCCTGAAGGCAAACGTAAAAGTGCCATACCGTTTTCTTTAGCCATAAGCTGAGCCATATTACCAGCCGAACGAGCAAGCTGAGCGCCCTTGCCGGGGTAAAGCTCAATGTTATGAATAAAGGTACCAACGGGGATATTTGTAAGTGGTAATGCATTACCTGCTTTAATGTCGGCATCGGGACCACTTACTACTACATCGCCAACCTTTAAATCTTGAGGAGCTATGATATAGCTCTTAACGCCGTCTTCATATTGAATAAGGGCGATAAATGCAGAACGGTTGGGATCATATTCAAGAGTCATAACTGTTGCAGGTATACCGAAACGGTTTCTCTTGAAATCAATAATTCTGTATTTTCTCTTGTTTCCGCCGCCTCTATGACGAACGGTGATTCTGCCGTAGCTATTTCTACCGGCATTTTTCTTTAATGCTGTAAGCAAACCTCTTTCAGGCGCTACCTTAGACAATTCGGAATAATCCATAGTTGTCATATTGCGGCGGCCGTTAGTAGTTGGCTTATAATGTTTAATAGCCATTTTAATTTCACTCTCCTATTTTGGCTTAGCGAAGCCATCTAAACTATGGCTTCATACATCACCGGAAATATCGCTTATTGCGATTTCCAAGCAAAACTTTTAGAAATTATACAAGACCGTCAAAGAATTCGATAGGTTTAGAATCTGCTTTAAGTGTAACTATGGCTTTCTTCCAAGAAGACGTATAACCGCTATAACGGCCCATACGCTTTTCTTTACCGCGTACACTAATGGTGTTAACCTTCGCAACCTTTACCTTGAAGAGTTTTTCAACTGCTTGGGCGATTTGAATCTTGTTAGCATCTTTTGCTACCTTGAAGGTGTATTTCTTATCGGCAATACCTGCCATGCTCTTTTCGGTAATAACCGGAGCAAGTATGATATCCTGTGCGATTTTCATTATGCATATACCTCCTCAAGTTTTGCTACCGCACCCTTAACAATTACCAAAGTATCAGCATTGATAATGTCGTAAGTGTTAATAGTATTGATTTGAGCAGATTTAGCGCCCTTGATATTTGCGATGCTCTTAACAGCGAATGCATCGTTATTTTCAAGAACTACAAGTACCTTCTTGCCTGCGCCGATAGCCTTTAAGCAGTCAGCAACAACCTTGGTCTTGTATTCTTCAAGCTTTAATTCGTCTAATACGATAAGACCATTTGAAAGAACCTTATCAGATAAAGCCGACTTGAGAGCTAATCTGCGAACCTTTTTGTTGAGAGAGTAAGAATAATCTCTCGGCTTGGGAGCGTGAACTACGCCGCCGTGTCTCCACTGGGGAGCGCGTGTAGAACCTTGTCTAGCATGACCGGTTCCCTTTTGACACCAAGGCTTTTTGCCGCCGCCGGAAACTTCTGTGCGGGTGAGAGTGGACTGTGTGCCCTGACGCTGATTAGCAAGGTAGTTTACAACTGCTGCATGCATAACAACTGCGTTGGGGGTAATTCCGAATATAGCATCGCTTAATGTGATTTCACCAACATTTTCGCCTGCCATATTTAATACTGCTACATTAGGCATAATATTTTACTCTCCTTCCCTTAAGCTTTAACGCTATCAAAAAGAACTACGATTCCGCCCTTAGGACCGGGAACGGCACCCTTAACAGCGATAATATTCTTTTCTGCGTCTACTTTTACTACACTAAGGTTTTGAACTGTTACGCGTTCGTTACCTAAGTGACCTGCCATTTTCTTTCCTTTGAAAACTCTTGCGGGGTCAATAACACCCAAAGAGCCACCGTGACGATGTACAGGACCTGTACCGTGAGATTCTTTAAGACGGCCAAAGTTCCAACGCTTTACAACGCCTGCGTAACCTTTACCCTTTGAAGTACCTCTTACGTCTACCGAGTCGCCTTCAGCAAAGATGTCAGCCTTTAAAACATCGCCAACATTCATAGCAGAAGTATCTTCTAATCTGAATTCACGAAGAACCTTCTTAGGAGCTACATCGCCCTTTGCAAAGTGACCTTTCATAGGTTTGTTTACTTTAGAAGCCTTTAAATCACCAAAGCCGATTTGTACTGCTTCATAACCGTCGTTCTCGATTGTTTTCTTCTGTGCTACAACACAGGGGCCTGCTTCAATTACAGTAACCGGAACAACATTTCCGTTTGCATCAAAAAGCTGAGTCATGCCAAGCTTCTTGCCAACGAGACCTTTTTTCATTTTGTTTTTCCTCCTTTGGTTATTGGTTGGGTTTTCCCAACATGACCGTTAGTGCCGAATCGTCTACCTTAATATATATTAAAGCTTGATTTCGATTTCAACACCGGCGGGGAGCTCAAGACCTGTTAAAGCTTCAACAGTTTTGTTTGAAGGTCTTATAACATCGATGAGCCTTTTGTGTGTTCTCATTTCGAACTGTTCGCGGCTGTCCTTATATTTGTGTACAGCACGAATAATTGTTACAACTTCCTTTTCGGTGGGTAGCGGTACGGGACCTGATACCCTTGCACCTGTACGTTTAGCGGTTTCTACAATTTTTTCTGCAGACTGGTCTACAAGCGCGTGGTCGTAACCTTTGATTCGAATTCGAATTTTTTCTTTCACTGCCATGTGAACTTCGCCTCCTTAAGTAGTTGGCGGGCAAAAACTTACACCGCGCCGTGTTTTTCATCACGGCACAATATAAAACCGGCATTGCTGGGGTTACAGTCAATTCCGGACGGCAAATCGCTTTGCCGTTGTATATAAGGTCGCAAGTTTCCTTATATACTCCTTTTCGTTCGCCCGGTTTAAAATCGGACATACTCCGCAGAAATTTCCCCGAATAAATCGGGCCACCTCCTGCATCAACGCATGTTTACACACTATGTCACCATAGCGTACCTTGCTATGTTACCATAAGTAAATACAAAAATCAAGTGTTTTTTTAAAAATTATTAATATTTTTTTACATAATAAAACTCTACTCTACATATTGTGTTATATAGAATTTTAGAACACAATCGGACGGATTTTCAAAATAAAATATTTTTAAAATCTTGACAAACTTCTATCATTTTTTTAAAAGCTTTATAATATACTTTTATTACCGAATGTTAAAATGAAAGGTGAAGGAACAATGAACGGTTTTTATCCCGAAGGAAAGCTTTATAGCTTTAGTGAGAACAAAAGATGTATGTCAAGTCTTGCTACTTTAGCAGACGCGCAAATTAAAGAAACGGTATTAGAAGCACCTGTTATTATGTGCGATGCCGAGCACAACCTTATAGTAGACTTAGGGTGCATTAAGGGAATTATCCCCCGAAACGAAGGCGCATTAGGTATAGCCGACGGAACCACCAGAGATATCGCCCTGATATCAAGGGTTGGCAGAACGGTATGTTTTATAATAACCGCCTTTAAAAGCGACACGACGGGCAAAACAGTTGCAATACTGTCGCGCCGCCGAGCGCAAGAGCTTTGCCGCGACCATATGCTCTCTACCCTTGTTTGCGGAGATATTGTAGACGCCAAAATTACACATTTAGAGTCGTTTGGCGCTTTTTGTGATATAGGTTGCGGAAATGTAGCTCTGCTCCCGATAGACGCAATATCGGTTTCGCGCATATCCCACCCAAAAGACCGCTTCCAAGTAGGCGACAATATAAAGGCGGTTATTAAATCAATTGGCGACGACGGAAAAATCACCCTTTCACATAAAGAGCTTTTAGGCACTTGGGAAGAAAATGCCTGCGAGTTTTCGGCAGGGCAAACCGTTACAGGTGTAATACGCAGTGTTGAAGACTACGGCGTATTTGTTGAAATAACTCCTAATCTTGCCGGCCTTGCCGAGCCTAAAGAAAATGTAAAGGTGGGGCAGCAGGCAAGCGTATACATTAAAAGTATTTTAAGGGACAAAATGAAAATTAAGCTTATTATTATAGATAGTTTTAATTCAACCTACGCGCCCAAAATAAAATACTTTATCCCTGAAAACCGTATAGAAGCATGGGATTACTCCCCAAAAAATTGCTATAAACAAATTACAACAAAATTTTGCGGTTAATATCTTGTGAATTTTTAAGCTTTTGGGTATAATATTTTTATCAGTTTTTGGAAGTGATAAAAATGTTAATAGATTTTCATACCCACGCTTTTCCTGAAAAAATCGCGAGTAAGGCTATTGAAAAATTAAGTTTTGCGTCGGGTGGTCTTACCCCCTACACCAACGGAACTTTTTTCGACCTTAAAAGGCTATTGGGGCAAAGCAGTATCGATAAAGCGGTAGTGCTGAGTATTGCTACCAATGCACACCAACAAAAAAATGTAAACGATTTTGCGGCATCTATAAATAACGGGCAAGATATTTTCGCTTTTGGCTCTGTCTTCCCCAACGCCCCCGATGCGTTAGAAGAGCTTGAACGAATTAAGGCATTAGGACTAAAAGGTGTAAAGCTTCACCCCGATTATCAGGGCTTTTCGGTTGATGACGAAAAAATGAAGCCCATTTATAAGAAAATCGGCGAATTAGGACTTATCACCATTTTCCACGCAGGGCAGGACTACGGCTTTGCGCCACCCTATGGCGCTACGCCCGAAAAACTTGAAAAAGCTCTTTCGTGGTTTTCTTCTCCCGTTATTGCCGCCCATTTTGGCGGTGTAGGCTGCGGCGAACAAGTGCTTGAAAGATTGTGTGGCAAGGATATTTATTTTGATACATCCTTCAGCTACGGAACATTACCAAAATACTATGCCGGGGAAATAATAAACCGCCACGGAGCAGATAAAATCCTTTTTGGTACCGATACTCCTTGGCATACTGCTGAAATGGAAATGAAGCTTTTAAACAGTCTTGAAATCTCCCACGCAAACTGGGAAAAGATAACACATAAAAATGCAGAAAAATTATTAGGTATATAACAAACAGGCGGAGAAATCCGCCTGTTTTTAATAATATATTAAGTTATAAATATTCGCGCATCTGTTTAGCGAGCTTTTCTTCAAGCTTTATAAGTCTCTTGCATATATCCTTAGATTTTTCGTCAGCGGCGGCATACTCATTAAGGTACTTATTAAGCGATTTAACCCCCATATTACAGCCGTCGGTCATAAGGTTTGCAATGGTTGAGTCAGACTCATTTACCATAAGCTTCATATTAGTTTTCATCCACGACATTCCCTTGGCTATGGGGTTTGGCTCCTTGCCGTCGTCGTGGTAGCGCTCAAGCAATTCTTCAATTTGAGTATTAAGCTCACTGTGTTCATCCTTGCAAGCATTAAGCTCGGCTTTAAGCTGCTCGCTTTTTACATAGTCCATTACATCGTCGATAGACGATATGCCCATTTTTACTCCTGCATCACATTCGCGAAGCAGTTTTATAGTATCTTGTTCTATCATATATATCACTCCTTTAAAATATTGTAGCCATTTTTATGAAACATATTTACAAAATTTTGTTTATATAATTTAAGGGGTGATGTTATGAAAGAAAAAATTAAAGTGTTTGCGGTTTCTATTTTTGTTGCACTGGCGGTAGGTGCACTTTCTGCTTTTTTTACTAAAAACAGTATGGGCATTTATAACGATATTGTAAGACCGTGGCTCTCGCCGCCGTCGTGGGCGTTCCCTGTCGTGTGGACAATTTTATTTATTCTTATGGGAATTAGCGCAGCAATAATTTATCTTGACAAAATTGCTCCTACTGTTCAAAAAGATTCAGCTCTTTTAACCTACGCGTTAAGCCTTATTGTTAATTTTTTTTGGAGTATAATTTTTTTTGGCGGCAGAATGTTTTTGTTTGCGTTTATTTGGATTTTACTTCTTTTATTTCTTATTATAAGAACAATAATGAAGTACTACAAAATAGATAAAACCGCCGCATTTTTGCAAATACCTTATTTAGTGTGGGTAAGCTTTGCAACATATTTAACCTTTGCTATATGGTATTTAAACAGGTAAAAACGAAACTTAAATTTCTAACTGTATTCTAATATGTATAACAGCCTATGACAACATTCGTTTCAAGCATTTTATAGTGGTACTGCTTTGTTGCCAAAACGCCTTGGGAGTAAATGGTCGTCAGTGCCATAAAATATAACCCAAACCCATAAGAATATAAAGCGGGCCAAAGCAATACACCATAAACATTTCGGTGTGCGGAACCTTGGTTTGAAAACAATCGGTAACCGCAAGGCACTCAAACACATAAGCCAGCGCACCGGAAAAATATCCTACACCCCTTAAGATAGTGTAAGCGTCATTCCAAAAGAAAGATATAAAGAAAAGTATCACCGCAATCATTACAAACAAATTGCGCAAAACAAGCAATACATAGTCGACATTAGGGTGCAGACCGTGCGTTAGTTCTTCTTTATCGGGTATAGTTGCATCTACCGTATGCTTAATATTTTCAAAAATTTTCGACAAAAATTTTACCTCCTGCTTTTTACAAATACAGACAGTTGTTATATTTGGTCGGAAGACCTTCACAATATAGGCGAGACAAGACCATAATGTTAAAATTTTAGGAACATAATAGCCTTGGTCGTAGGCCGTAAAACAAAATATTTTCATTCCGTGCCTGTTTTGGTTTAGTATAGCATATTTACTGCAGGGATGCAAGGAATTTTAGAGAACGTTTATTATCGCTCATATAAACTGGAGCCAAAGCCACCTTAAAGCATTTAACGAAGCAAAATATAAAACACAAAAAGTGATATTGTGAGACGGGTTTCACAGTATCACTTTTTGTTTAACTTAGTGCAAATTTGAATTGTTACTAATCAATACCTAATTGTATAGTTCGGTCCGAAAATACCTGTAAAAAGATTGTTTTTTAACGCATCCTTATTTTCTTTATGCGTTATCACCCATTTGTTTTTTGCGCGGAATTTATTATCTTCTGACTCATTGTCTGCTTTGGTATTTGTATCTTTAACAAGCGCTACAACCATACCATATCCGGTTTCTTCGACCTCACACGGACAATAATGCAGGGTATCTGAATAAATTTCAATTGCAACACCCTTTGGAACAAAAACAGCTTTACAACTTTTACTATCTAAACGATAATTTTCATCCATATTGTATTTTTTGGCTAATATTAATATTAGATCAGTTGTAGCAATATTAATTTCGCTGCACAAATGCCATTCTAAAGAATTTAGACTATGATTATGTCCATAACAATATCCTACTTGACAATCAATTTGACCAAAAATATCTTGCTTAATTTGCTGTGCAATTTTTAATTTTTCAAATTCCGATTGACTAGCATTATATATACAGTTTTCTGTTGTCATCGGTATCTTATTAGCAACCGAAACAATCTCATTTGTATCAATTTCTTTAATTACATTTCCATATACCCTGAACCCATCGTCAAAAACATCAATTACTTCAATATCATTTAATTCTTTTAATTTTTCTAACATTGTTACATTCGTTCCCCTATTCTAATTTAAGTATCCAGCATAATCATTATAGCATGTTAGGATAATCTTTTCAACAGAAAAAAGCAAAAATCGACAGGGAGCTGTTAGTCTTCCTGTCTTACTTATTTTATATGCCAATCTAAGAATGAATATATTTCTTTCTAAATATAACTAATTTTCGTAAAATAGATATTATCGTAGGATAATTATGGAGGATGTAAAATGAAAAAAATTATTCAAAACAACAACAAGCAGAAATTATAAATTCGTATGCGGCAGGAAACACAGTAACCGAATTGTCTAATCGATACGGCATAGCACGTAGCACTATTTATTCTTGGCTAAACGATAACAAAAACAAGAAACTGTTAAATTGAAAAATCAATATGCGTGATGTGATTGACTTAAAACAAAAATGCGAACAGCAGGAAAAGATGATTGAAATATTAAAAAATGCTCCTTGCACGGTATCTTCACCTTTACAAGAGCGTTATGCATATATTCAATCCATATCTGACAAATACAGCATTACTCTACTTTGCAAAACAATGAAAACCGAAAGACTGTGCCGCACAGATTATCGTTCTGAAAGAGAGCTTCGAGAATCAATTAGAGAATATATAAACTACTACAATAACGACCGACCACACTCTGTGCTCCGTTATCAAACACCTGAATACTTTGAATCCAAATATTACCGTAGTATAGGCGTTTATGAGGAAACCGAATCGAACGCCAATGGTTCGAATTTGGCAAAATAAAATAATTGCCGTCGTAATTTGAGCTGTTTTTAAAAAAGCGTTCGATAAGAGAAAAATAAAAAAGCGACTGTAAAGTCGCTTAAATAAAGGGTTTTATAAAGAAAAATCACCTTCTAATCGAACACAAATGGTTCAGATTTGGAAGGTGATTATGTCGAAAACCCGATTTTTTAACTTACGGGTAATCAATTTTGTATGTATCTCTACAAGTTTTTGTTAACCTGATATAAATAAGATGCATTGATTTAATTAAATTGTATTTTTTAAGCACAATTAATGCATACTCGGAACATGTTGGTTTGCATAAGCATAATCTTCTATATTCTTCAGGTGCATAGTGTTGATAACATTCAACACAAAATATTAATAGTTTTTTCATTCCAAATAAAACTGAAATAAAAACACTACCTACTATTAATATTATAGAACGTGTGATATTTGATAAAAAATAATTGTCCGCAATTGTTACAATAACAATTCCCATACCGCTACCCAAAAAGATCAAAAATGCGAACAATAAAACCGGAGACCATATTGTAGTCTTCGGTCTTATTATAGTTTTATTTAGAACATATTCTTTTGCTTCTATTTGACTTTTATTGTCACTTTGGATCATTTTGTGAAAATAGTAAACTGTGCTGCTTTTCCTGTGAATATAGTAAATGTTCCATAATCACCATTTTTCAGGGTTACAGCATAGCTATTGCAAACCATAAATTGATTACCGTATTGCTCTTTGATATTTTGCGCAACACATTCAACGGTATCAATATCATTTTTAGTTATAACAACATCATCCTCGCCCACAATAAAACATATAAGCTTACCGTCTTCTAATAAAACCTGTCTTCTGCCACTTTTAAGCTTGGCTACGGGGCCTTCTACCCATCCAGCTAAATTCTTCGAATTAGCTCTCTTCATACCTTCTAAACATCCTGATAATCCTGCCATAATTAGCACCTCCAAATTTTTTGTCGAATAACGACTAAATTCATTATATGACACTTTGTCATAATTGTCAAGAAAAAAATATGACATAATGTCATTAGAGGTGTTTTTATGAAAAATAATTTAAAACTATTGCGTAAAAGCAAAGGATATACACAAATTGCAGTTCAAATGAAAACCGGTATTGAACAAGCGCTCCTTTCTAAATTTGAAAACGGAGAAAGGGTGCCACCTACAGAAACACTAATAAGACTTGCGGATTTCTATAATGTTAGCATTGATTACATTTTATGCAGAACCAACAACCCTAAAGTACAAAAATAAGCCGTGAAATTCACGGCTTTTTGTTATAGCATAAAAACATTAATAAATAAATGCGACGCATTGTATGAAATCAACACGAAGTGTTGGATGTAATCATTTCGAAGAAATGTATGTAATCCGAAATTTATTTCGGTATGTAATCAATCCGAAGGAAAATACACCTGCGGTGATGCCATACACGCTACGCGTGATTACATTCGCCTAACGGCGATTACATACCAATCCTTCGGATTGGATAAAAAATAAGACAGTCCAAAGACTGTCTTATTTTTTGGCGCCCCAAACAGGACTTGAACCTGTGACACTGCGGTTAACAGCCGCATGCTCTACCGACTGAGCTATTAGGGCAAAAAGTGTTGGCATCTACCTATTTTCCCGGGCAGCCTCCCGCCAAGTATCTTCGGCGCAAGCGAGCTTAACTTCCGTGTTCGGTATGGGAACGGGTGGACCCTCGCCGCAATCAACACCAACTTACTTTTTGTGCCTTTCGGCACTCTATATTAAACAGTATGCACTGTTTAACG
>JAZQYX010000025.1:0-71448 GCA_045633725.1 Acutalibacteraceae bacterium
ATGAATATAGTAAAATATAAATATATTTTTTTAAGGAGAAAGCTAATGAGAATCAAAGAAAAGGCTTTTGACATTTTAAAAACTTGTGTATCTTTTGTTATAGATTTCTTTACAAAGCAAGAAATGCCTACAAAAACAGCATTTTCTAAACTCAATTTGGCCGAGATATTTATATCACTTTTGCCTATGGCAATTTTCGGCTCGCTTATTTTCGGGTTTAGGGCTATGCTTATATTAGTTATATCGGTAATATTATCTGTAGGGTTAGATTTTTTATGGAGTCTTATTATAAAAAAAGAAAAACGGATAGATTACTCCACTGCTATTATTGGTCTTTTGGTAGGGCTTACTCTTAGTAGCAGTCTTAATATTTTGCTTGTAGTGGCGCTCAATGTTATATTAACCCTTTTAAGAAAAACAGCATTTAAAAATAACGGTATAAGGTTTACTACTTGCTTGCTACTTTCACGCTTTATATTAGAAATTATTTTTTATAAAGCCTTTACAAGCTATGCTATTCCGTTTGTTGGCACTGCGGGAAGATTACCGATAGATTCTTTGTTTATTACTTATTCGTATGTAGAGCCCGCTAAGTATTTATTTTTCGGGATACATAGTGGCAACATAGGTGTTACTTCGGTGCTTTTCGCCCTTTTAGGCGGTGTATATTTAATGCTGCGTGGTCTTATAAACCCAATCATACCCGCTTTCTTTATTTTCTCGTCTGCGTTGATGTCACTTATTTTTGGTCAGGATTTAGCAATATCTCTTTTGGGTGGCGGAATCTTTTTTGCGGCATTCTTTTTAAGTTTAGATTACAGTTTTCGCGCTGCTTCGCGCATAAAGAAGATTTTATACGGTGTAGCTTGTGCTGTTTTGACCTTTATTATGCGCCTGATTTTAAAAACCGAAGGTGTTTATTTAGCGGTGCTTATTGCGGATTTAATTTTTATACATATAACCAGAAATAATATTAAAGCGTTTATAAGGTTTATTCAAAAGCCCGATTTTAAAAAGCTTTTGAATAAGTTTAAAATGGCGTTTTCGGTATAAATACCTTAACACGCGGAAAATTATTAGTAAGTTTACATTTAGAAAGGTGAATTTTTTGAGAAGTAGTGGAATTTTAATGCCAATATTTTCTTTGCCGTCAAAGGGCGGTATAGGAACTTTGGGCAAAGAGGCATACCGTTTTGTTGATTTTTTAAAAAAAGCAAAGCAAACATGGTGGCAAATATTACCCCTAAATCCAACCAATTATGGGGATTCGCCCTATCAGTCATTTTCGGCCTATGCGGGCAACCCTTATTTTATTGACCCCAAGCTTTTGTGTGATAGCGGTCTTTTGACTAATGATGAGTTTGAAAGCTTTGATTTTGGTGAAACAGACGGCAGTATAGATTATGGAAAACTTTACGAAAACAGAATCAATATGCTAAAGCTTGCATTCTCGCGTTTTAAAGAAGATGACGGTTATAAAGCTTTTTTAGAAGAAAATAACTTTTGGTTAGAAGAATATGCGCTTTTTATGGCGCTTAAAAATGCAAATGATGATGTAGCATGGGAAAATTGGGATACTGCGCTTAGAAAACGCGAAGCGCAAGCACTCAAAAGAGCCAGAACACAGTATGCAGACACTATAAAATTTTATTATTTTGTGCAGTATATGTTTTCATTTCAATGGAAAACCTTAAAGGAGTATGCTAACAGTAATGGCATAAAAATAATAGGTGATATACCTATTTATGTTGCATACGATTCGGTTGATGTATGGAGTGAACCCGAACAGTTTCAGTTAGACAACGACCTAAAGCCTATATCGGTTGCAGGTTGTCCACCTGATGCTTTTTCAAAAGACGGTCAGTTATGGGGCAACCCGCTTTATAACTGGTCGCTTATGAAGAAAGAAAATTTTGCTTGGTGGAAAAAGCGATTGAAGTATGTATTATCACTTTATGACTGTGTCCGTATTGACCATTTTAGAGGCTTTGAGTCGTATTATTCGATTCCTTATGGTTCTAAAAACGCTAAAAAGGGAAAATGGGTTAAGGGACCGAATATCACTCTTTTTAAAGAAATTGAAACCGAGCTTGGCGAAAATTTGCCAATTATAGCCGAAGACTTAGGCTTTTTAACACCTGCGGTTTTAAAGATGCTTAAAAAATCGGGCTATCCGGGTATGAAAGTTTTACAGTTTGCTTTTGGTGAAGATACGGAAAACGAATATTTGCCCCACAATTTTGCTAAGAATTGTGTTGTTTATACGGGCACCCACGATAACGATACCATTATCGGCTGGGTCGAAAACACTAAAAGGGAAGAAGTTGAGTATGCCGAAAAATATTTAGGCAGTAAAGCGACTGAGGGTTTTAACTGGGCTATGATGAAGTCGGCGATTTCTTCGGTGGCAGATATCTGTATTTTAATGATGGCAGATTTAGTAGGTAAGGGTAGCGAAGGCAGAATTAATACGCCTTCTACAGTAGGCAAAAACTGGAAATGGCGTATTGAAGGCAGCAATATTAACGATTGGCTTGCAAAAATTATTGCCGATTATACCGAAACCTACGGAAGAGTTCCCGAAACAAAGAATAAAAAAACTGAGTAGCGACTGCTACTCAGTTCAATTTTACTCTAAAATATAAATTTCAGCAGTTCTAACACCGAATGTGCGGCATTCGCTTTCGGTATCGAAGAATAAATCTATACCGGTGGGATGTCTTTTAACAAATCCGCCGGTGTCTGCAGCAACGGCATAACCGTAGATGTATTTGCCGTCGGTTGTTTTAATAAACATTTCGGTACCGTAAGGTATAACCTTGGGGTTTACCGCAATATAACCGGGCTGTGGCTTAACACCTGTAGAACAACGGTTGCCTGTGTGGGTGTAAGCGGTTGCACGAACCTTCATTTTAGATTTATAGTTAACCGGAACACCGTTTTTATCTAACTCAATCTCTTTTTTGGGAGAAAGGGTAGAAACGTGGCCCTTAGTAGAAGCTTTAGCTGCCTTTTTGCCTACAGAAACCTTTTCTGATACGGGTTTTGTAACAACCTTATAGCTTTCTTCGGTTTCAACAGAAACGCCGTTTACAAGCTTTTCTACTAAAGTAATTTTTTTAACGCCGTCTTTTCCCTCACGAGTAACCTTTTTAGCACCTTCCTTTAATTTTGTGGTATAAACTTTTTTGGTGCCGTGTGGGATAGTCTCGGTTTTTGTTGATTTAATATAATCAACATTTGTGTAATCAATATAAGTGGTTTCTGTGATAAGTGTATCAAGTGCGGGTTCAACAAAATCGTATTTATCGGGAGTGAAGCCTGCTTCTTTTAAAGCAGATTCAACAGTTCCGTCAAAAAACATAATTTCGTGCGTCTTATCACCGCAAGTAATATAAACGGGGTAACCGTAAGAAATTTTTACCGAAGTCATTTTATCTTTGGTTTCAGCTTCGGTAACTTCATATTCTTCTGAAGTAAGCTCAGCGGTTTCAATAGCTAAAGCTATATTGTTATCAAGCGAACGAACCGTGTAGGTCTTTGTGCCATCAAATATTCTAATTGTGTGGATTGAGCAGTTTAGTAAAGTAGCACTTGCGATGGCAGCGGCTGTGAAAAGAGCCAGAGAACCTAAACGCAATTGTCTGCTTTTAATCAAAGCCGACAACTTACTCTTTATTTTTTCTATCATCCAATAACTCCTTTAATTTAGGCTAAAGTAAAAGTGTATTTTTAGCCCTTATTTTCAAAGCAAGTGGTATTATAACGCTTATTTTTGTTAGTGTCAAATTAAATAATAGGTCAATTTTTGGTTATTTTGACCAATAAAAAGTGTTTGCACAGAAAAAGTTACAAGTTTGTAACCTTTTAAAGTTGTATTTTTGACACTTTATGTCATCAAAGTTGTGCATTTATACAAAATTAAGCATATAAATGTCAATAAATAGGCGGTGTGATGTGTAAATACCATAGATTGCGCTTAGCGGGGTATATAAAGTTTTATATACTAAATGTTGTATATAACCACTCTTTACAATTTTTTTCAATTATGATAATATATATTATATGTAGGTCTTTAAAAAATATGTTTTGGAGTTTTTATGGATAAGTTTAAGGCAGTACTTATGGACGAAGCGGCAGTAAACCGCGCTTTAAAAAGAATTTCTCACGAAATACTTGAAAAAAACAACGGTTGCGAAAATATATGTATTATAGGTGTTAAGCGCCGCGGTGTATCGTTGGCAGAAACAATAGCCGATAACATATATAATATAGAGGTCAAAAAAATACCTACCGCCGTTTTGGATATAACCTTTTACCGCGATGATGTTGAAAAGGGGTATTTAGACCCCGTTATTGAGCCTTGCGATATTCCTTTTTCGGTGGTTGGTAAAAATATAATACTCGTGGATGATGTTCTGTATACAGGCAGGACTGCCAGAGCCGCTATGGAGGCAATAATGAAATTTGGCAGAGCTGCTTCAATTCAGTTTGCGGTGCTTGTGGATAGGGGACATAGAGAACTGCCAATACGCGGGGACTATGTTGGTAAGAATGTGCCCACTTCTAAGTCGGAGTTTATAAAAGTGAAAATTCCACCTTACGAAAGTGAGTGCGCAGTGGAGATATACGAAAAAGTTTAACTTAAGTAATCATAATATTTCTTGCCGCATATAATTAATAGTCAATTAAATATATACCAAATTTAATAATTCTTGATTATTTTTTTAAAAAGGTATATAATATGCAAATATTTTTATATTTAGGAGGTAGCAGGAAAGTGGCTTTTTTGGTTGAATTATTTTCCGGTCTTTCTGCAAACTTTTTTGTCAAGTCAGTTATAAGGCTACTATTATCTGTTTTGGTGGGTGTGCTTATTGGTAGTGAGCGTGCAAAGCACGGCCGTGCCGCCGGTATGAGAACTCATGCGCTGGTTGCTTTAGGCGCCTGTCTTACTTCGCTAATGAGTATTTATGTTAGTGAAGTTTTAGGTTCGGGTGGAGATGTGATGCGTATTTCGGCGCAGGTAATATCGGGCATAGGCTTTTTAGGCGCAGGTATGATTATTATAAAAAATAATGATATAATTACTGGTCTTACAACCGCCGCAGGTGTTTGGACTACAGGTATTATTGGTATTGCGATTGGTTACGGATTTTATACAGGTGCAATTATCACTACAATGCTTTTCCTGGTTTCGATTATAATATTCACAAGATTCGAAAAAGAAAAGAAAGCTACCGAGCTTGTTTATGTAGAAATAAACGATTTATATAAAACAAATGAAACTATCGATGATATATCTAAAAAGATAAACAGTGAAATTACCTATACCGTTATACCACCTAAAAGTGGCTTTCAGGGTAATTTAGGCTTAATGGTTACAATTTCAAGGCATATAAAATTCGATACAACCTGCCTGTGTGAAATTGAAAATGTAGTATTTGTAACTGAAGAATAGTTATAAATATAATATATTTTTATTTTTAAAATCTGCTTCTGAGTTTTTTCAGGGCGGATTTTTCTATTCTTGATACATAGCTTCGCGAAATATTAAGCTTTGAAGCTATTTCGCGTTGAGTAAGCTCAGCGGCACCGCCTAAACCGTAGCGTAAGGTTATAATTTGAAGCTCGCGGGAATCTAAGGTGTCGTTAATTATACTTTTTAATTTTTCAAGCTTTATTTTCGTATCAAGCTCTTCTACAATGTCGGTTTTATCGGCAATGGCATCAATTAGGGTTAGAGTATTACCATCCTTGTCACTGTCAATAGGGTCATTTATGTATATGTCCTGTGCGGATTTTTTTTGATTTCTGAAATACATTAAAATTTCATTTTCAATACAACGCGATGCGTAGGTTGCAAGACGAATATTTTTGTCTGATTTAAAGGTTGAAACAGCTTTTATAAGACCTATAGTGCCTATGGATATAAGGTCGTCTTGATTAGAGCTTGCAGCATAATATTTTTTAACAATATGCGCTACAAGGCGTAAATTGTGTTCTATTAGTATGTTGCGGGCGGCAAGATCGCCTTTTTTCGCTTTTTCCAAGAGCTCGCTTTCGCGCTTGCTTGACAGTGGAGCAGGAAAGGAGCCTGCACCTGTTACGTGGAGTGCGAAATAGTAAATATTGCTAATCAGCTGAAATATAAGATTTAACAAAATAAACCCTCCAAAATAATTATACAAAATATTATATGTATAATAGAGCTTGTCGCATAACGGCAAAAATTGCTTGTTTACATTTTTGTTTGTGAATGATATAATATTTTGTGAACAAATGTTTGGAAAAGGGGTGGGAAATGATGGCAGACAGAATAATACTGCACTGCGACCTTAACAATTTTTTTGCATCGGTGTCATTGCTTTTTAATCCTACTCTTTGTGATATGCCCGTTGCGGTTTGCGGTGACAAGGAGAACCGCCATGGTATAGTGCTTGCAAAAAATGAGCTTGCCAAAAAGTTTAATGTTAAAACTGCCGAGCCGATTTTTGAGGCGAAACGTAAATGTCAAGATCTAGTTATTTTACCGCCTATATATAATGAATATGAAAAGTACTCTAAAAAAGCGCAGGAAATATATTCTCGCTATACCGATTTGATTGAGCCTTTCGGCATAGATGAATGTTGGCTTGATGTTACAGGTAGTACGCTTCTTTTTGGTAATGGTGAAGAGATTGCCCAAAAAATACGAAAGGATATTAAAAGTGAATTAGGGCTTACTATTTCGGTAGGGGTTAGCTTTAATAAGGTATTTGCAAAGCTGGGGTCTGACCTTAAAAAACCAGATGCCGTAACTGTTATTGATAGGGATAATTTTAAAGAGAAATTATGGGGACTTCCTGTAGATACGCTTTTGTTTGTTGGAAGAAACACGGCTTCGCGACTTAATTCAATAGGTGTTAAAACTATAGGTGATGTTACCCTTTGTGACGATATTACCCTTAAAAAACTTTTAGGAAAAAACGGTGTTGATATAAAGCGATACGCTTTAGGTGAGGATAATTCGCCTGTGATACCTGTAACACGCGACAGCAAGCCTAAAAGTGTAGGAAAATCTATAACCTGCGGTAAAGATTTCACCAATAATGATGAGGTTTGGCAGGCATTTTTAGGCTTTGCCGAGACCATAAGTGCTACTTTAAGGGAGCATAATTTGTACGCAAGCGGTGTGCAGGTTCATATCCGTACTTCGTCGCTTGCGGTAAAGGAATTTAGTGTCACACATAAAACCGCTACAAACTCCGCTTTGGTATTAGCGCGGCGCGGGTTTAATTTATTTTGTAAAAATTATACATTTCCTGAAGCTTTACGCTCGGTAGGGTTAAGGGCTATAGGACTCAAACAAGATTCGGTATCGGTGCAGCAAGACCTTTTTGGTGAAAGCGAATGTGAAGCTTACAACGATATGGTTGAAGACTCTATATATAAGGTAAGGCAAAAATTTGGCAGCGACTCAATAAAAAGGGGAAGAATACTGTAGACTTTTCAATAAAAATGTCGTATACTATTTATAAGTTAAAAACGGAAACATTATTTTAGGAGAACATTATGCGTTATACTGATGAATTTGACAATAGTAATGATACTGTAGATTTATATAGCAATAGTACATTTGAGGATATTTCGTCTTCAACGAAAAAGCGCCGTAAACATAAGCGCAAGACAAAAAAGAAGGCTACGGTTATTATTGCAACCGTTTGTATTATATTGTCCGTTCTTATTATACTTGTGGGCAGTGGATATTTTTACGCTTTTTCTATACTTGATAATGTAGAGCGTATTCCGCTTGAAACCGAAGATTTAGATGAGCTTAATATCGATACAAGCACCTATTCATCGGTTAAAAATATTGCGCTTTTAGGCATCGACTCGCGCAAGGATAACGATTCGGGCCGTTCGGATGCAGTTGTTATTTTGACTATAGATAAAAAGCATAATAAAATCAAGCTTACATCTATTGCACGTGACAGTTATGTTGAGATTGATGGAAGGGGTAAGGACAAGCTTACTCACGCTTACGCTTTCGGTAAATCAACCTTAGCGGTAAAAACCCTTAACAAAAACTTCGGGCTTGAAATTACTGATTATGTAACCATAAACTTTTATGAGTTTTCCCGTATAATTGACTATATAGGTGGGGTTGAAATAGATGTAAATAAAAAGGAAAAGGACCACCTTAACAGTTACGTTATACCAAAGCTTAGAAAACAAACAAGCCTTAAATGTGATTCTATCTCCAAAACGGGCAAGCAACTTCTTTCGGGAACGCAGGCGCTATGCTATTCAAGAATCAGAAAAATTGACGGCGATATAGAGCGCGGTAATCGTCAAAAAGAAGTGCTTGAAGCTATGTTCGATAGGGTTAAAGATACAAGTCTTACCAAGCTTCCGTCGGTTGCTGAGATGGTGCTTTCACAATGCCAGACATCACTTTCCACACAGGATATTATGGGTATGGGACTTTGGGCTGTATCATCAAAGCCTACTATCGAAACTATGAGTCTACCTAATGATGACATTCCTTCTAAAGGTCAAACTATAGGTGGCTCTTGGCAGTATGTTTATGATTTAGATATTGCCAGCAAGGAAATGGAAAAGTTTATTTTAGAAACACAGGTAACAGAGTAAAATTAAATGGCTATTGTAAGGATTTTAATTCTTACAATAGCCATTATTTTTTATAATGATTTTTAATTCTTCTTAACAGGGAAAAACCTTTTTTAAATAAATACCTTATAGGATAGCTTATGCGCAATAAAAAAACATAAAGCTTGTAACTAAGATTTTTTTCACATTCATAGTATTTGTCGTTTCTGTAAAAGCCTTTCATAACACCTAAAATATTGTCCATAGGTATTTTGGTTTCGTTAAAGTAAAGGTTGTCACCACGAAGAATAGGTTTGCCGGCTTTAAATTTTACAATACGGTGAAGTATTACTTCGTTTGTACTTATTTTGCGGTATAAAAGCACATCGTTAACCTTTAATTCTTTTGGTAGAGGTATAATTACTGCGCGGTCTTTTCCGTCACGAAATAGGGGATACATACTTTTACCCGAAGTGGCACCCACAAGCTGACCCTCTTTTGCTAAAATACCTTTTGCAATATCAAAATTATTACTGTTCATATAAGTAAATCCGCCGCTTTTAGAGAGTCAATAAATTTGTTCACGGTAGCTTCTAAAGCTTCTTCTGACTCGGTTTCAAAAGCTTCCTTAATTTTACAAATAATTTGCGAAAGGGTTATATCTTCTTTTAAAAGATTTAAAATATAGGCGCCTGTTTCATTGGTTTTTATAATGCTTTGTTCCCCGTAGCCACTATCTATCGGAACAGCAACCATTTGCCCAGCAACTTCGCTTATAGCAAATGTATATTTAAGTTTCATAAAGCTTCTCCTTCAAAAATCTTATTGTAAGCAGTCGTTGCTGCCGATATATCAGTATTGCATTTTATTATCCAAATGTCTACCGATTTTAAAAGCTTGTCCAAAAGCTCAAGGGTTTTTAAAGCGGCAGTAGCATCTTTGGGGATAAATAGCTGATTAAAAATTCCCTTAAGTGCTTCTTCGGCGGTAATTTTTTGGCAACTGTTTTGTGTACTGCGTTCAATAAAGCAAATGTGCTTTATTGGGGTTCTGGCATTTTTGCCCCAATGCTCTTTGCCGTTCCAGGGTGTTCCGTAGCCATAAGGAATTTCATTATCAAAACGGACAATAGGCTTGTCGCCATTTATTATTTGCATTTTTTCACCCAAAAGCTTTTGCCACAAAAGCGTGTGGGTGGACTTTCCCGTACCGCTAAGGGCGGTAAATGCAATACCAACACCTTTTACTTCTATCAAAGAAGCATGCAAAAACATCGCTCCATGTAGAGGTAAAACCGATAATAGCTTTGTATAAAATGCAGTAAGCTCGGCTTGAATAATGCTGTTCGTAACGGTGGTAAGGGTACGAGCATGGTCAATTTCATCTTCGGCTACTTGGATTTCAAACTGTGGTTTTTCGTTTGAAATATAATCTTTTAAAAAACCTTGTACCGTCAAAGACGGATTTTTAAACTCTATAACAAAATCAGCTATTTTGCAAACCATAAGCTCACCACCTTTAATGTATACTATTATTATATAAAAACTATTGCTAAAATGCAAGAAGTTTAATAGATTACTTAATATTAAAAAAGCTCCCAAAAGGGAGCTTTTGATTAGTACCAGGGGGTCCAACCATCCATAGTGTCTTTATTGGGGTCTGATTCGGTAGAAGAGGTATCAGAGCTTACATCACTTTCGGTGTCTTCGCTACTATCAGTAGTATCGCTTGAAGCATCACTGTTTGATGCGTCTGAAGAAGTATTGGACGATGTGGTGGAAGATGCATCTTCACTTTCAGTTGAAGTTGTATCACTTGAACTGTTTTCACTAGAAGTAACATCGCTTGAAGTGTCTTCTACTTTGGGTACATCCCTTTCGATTAAGATATATACACCTGACTGCATAAAACCAACTGTAGCGGTACGAGCGTCCTTATCAATAATTGCGGAAAGCTTTTGTACACCTTTATCTAACATATAGTAAACTTCTACATTGTCTATATTGTACTTTTCAGGGATGTTAATAACTACTCTTGCAGTATCTATTGGTTGTACGTTCTGACCGTCCTTTTTAGCGGTAACTTCGTACATAGCGTAGTATTTTGCAAAATCTTGTACATAATGGCGCGCGCGGTAATACTTTTTGCTTAATATACCTAATTTATTTATGCTAAACTTTGTGCCCTTATCAAAGGCATTATTAGCTGAAATAAACTTAGCACCATCGTCGGTAGCAATAGTTTCAAGAGTTTTATTAGTTTCGGTAGTGTCGCTTGGTGTTTGGGGTATATCTTCGCTTTCAAAACCAACATCCGGAAGAACACCCTGTACACCTCCCGCATTACCGCCTACATTACCAACATCATCACCTTCTGAAGGTTTAATGTTATCATTTTGAACACTAGAGTTTGTAGCGGGAATGTTTGTATCTTCTTCAAATAGATAAGAAGGAAATGTTGCGATAACTGCTACCGCCAAAATTGCTAAAACCAGACTTATAGAAACAATTGCAATTGTTCTTTTTTTCATAAATTTACCTGCCTGTCGGTTTTATGGAAGGGGTAATTCGCCGCTGCCGTCACCGCCGCCAACGCCACCTTCGCCGCCGCCTACATTAACGCTATCGGGAGCTAGTACTCCATCACAAAGAAAATTAAGAATTTCAATTTCGGGTTCTGTAAATAACTTTTTCATCTATATATACCTCTTAAAATTTTTCGGTTGTAACGGATTTAACATCTTTAGAGATGGTAACAGTTTTGCTGTCATCATTTGCTATAGAGAACGCAATTCCGGCGTATGTAGTTTCAGATAAGATGCCGCTTAAACGAATAGCATACTCTAAAACATTGCCGCTTTTCCACATATAATTTTTTTGTACGAACCTATAAACATTGATTTCCTTTTCGCCAAGAGTGTAGTATACATAAGTTGCATTTTTGTTAGCAGCAAGCTTTGCAGTTACATCTTCATAAAGCGCTTTAACAAACTGTTCAACAGTATAACCGTTTTGAATATAGTAATTCTTTAATGCTAACCAATCGCCTTCAAATACCAAAGTGCCGTGTGTTTCTGCATTGGCGTTAAGGTTGGAGTAGCTACCGAATCTTAATTTGGTATTATCTTCGGGGTCATCAGAAGCACCGAAGGTGGTAATGCCGTTTTCAGGAACATCGTAAGATTGGTATACATAGTTGCCTGCATCTGTAGCTTTAAATGTACCGTCAGATTGCTTTTCAGCAAATGTGTATGTATTATTAGAATTTTTAATGTAAACAGCGCCTTGGGGAACGAATTTTGTATTGTTAATATCTACGTTCACTTTTTCATTTTCTGCGGTTTGTTGTTCTGCAGAAACAGGAATTTCCTTAGTAAGCTCAAAAGTACCAGCAGCAGGAGCTTCAACAACAAATAAATCTTTCCCTGATTTAGCATACTCACCTTTTACGGTGATAGAAGGGTCACCGGTTGTTGTAGCATCTTCGGGAACAACAGCTTCAAATGTGATTTTACCGTCTTTGCCAGCGGTTAAATCTACAAAGCGGATTGTGTGTTTAGTACCTTCGTTTTCTTCGATGTAGTTGTTATCTTTGCTTGCATCATTAGGGAAACCTGAGGTTATAACGTCGCCCAACTTAATATTTTGGTCAGCAGTAATGGTAACGTCAATACCTTTAATTGCACTGAAGTTATCAAATCTTACTGTGAAATAGGTGGTAGTACCCTTGTCTACGGCGCTACCTTCGTTAGTGATGATAGTAACCTTTGCGGTTGTTTCTCCTTCAGCTGATGAGCTGAAAGCGCCTACGCTAAACAGCAAAACAACTGTTAAGAAAATAGCTAATATTTTTTTCATGAAAAATCCTCCTAAAAAATGATTTTTTTAAAAGTAGATACAATAAATGCATATTTTACATTGTTACATTTATTATACAAAAATTGTTTACAAAAGTCAACTCTTTTTAAATGGTATTTTGTTGTGAAAATATAATAAAATTTTTATTATTTTTTATTGAATATTATGAAATGAGGATTTCTTGGTATTTTTTAAATTTCAAAGAGCTTTAAAGCGACAATATGTAGTCTTTCAATATGCCTTTTACTGTAATTGAGAATTAGGCTAATTTCTTCAAGGGTGCGTCCGCATATATATTTTTCATATAAAACAAGCTTAAGGCGTTGGTCGTTTAATTTTTCTATACTGTTTTCTATAGCGCATCTTTTTTTTTCACATTGTTTTATTTTTTCGAGATACTGATTTTTCCCCGAAGGATTTTTTAAAATCAATTCATTGAGTATTCTGATTTCATCGCCTTGCAAAAGGTAAGAGCCTAAGTATTCTTTTTTTGCTTTCATATTATTTCCCCTTTTTTACAATGGCGGTATACTGACCGTAGCTATACTTGGCTTTGTTTTTAATGTTATATTCTTCTATTTCGCGAACTCTTTTATAAAGCGGAGAGTCAACCAACATTCTTTTACGTGCTTTTTCTTTAAGCCAGGCTTTTTCACCCTTGTGCTTGCATTCTACAGAACAATAATTGCTATGTCCTTTTTTAAGCTTTGCTCCGCAATAATGACAGTAATCACTCTTCTTTTTGCGAAAATTTTTGCTTTTACAAGAAGGACATACATTTATAACTTCATAAGGCGGGGTTGAAAGCCCGTGGTTTTCATAAATTTTTAAAGCGTGTGAAAAACTATAACCGCATTCACTACAAAAATACATTTTTATACACTCCCTTTTTGTTTTTTCACTTTGAGAAACTGCAAAAATGTATTTTTGTAAATGTAAGAACACTTATTTTTAGTAATAAAATTGACACTCTGTTTTGAGGTAATTTTTCATCACTTTAAATGAATAAATAGGGCAGGGTCTTGGTCCTGCCGCAACTTCCGTACGAAATCTAACGGCGGGAGCAAGCCTCCGCCCTACGATGTATTTGTAAAAGGAGAAATGTATATATGAAAGCAACAGGAATAGTTCGTAGAATCGAGGCTTGTGTTATAATAACACAAAAGTGTGATAAAGCCTTGTAAATACTAGGTTTTTGGACGATTTTAGAACAAAAATTTTTGACAAAAAATAGCACATTTTGACCTGTACATAGAAAAAGCGGAGTGAATTTCACTCCGCTTTTGTAGTTAGTTTTCTAATTTGTATGTTTTAATCGTTTCTTCTGTTTCGGTTTTGTTTGCGGCAATAAAGCAAACAAACTTATCTTCGGTTTGGTCATCCTCCATTAAAACCCATTCGTTTGTTTCTTTATCAAGGTAATAAACTGTTTCTTGATAACTTTTATGTTTTACTTTTTTGATTACTGTTTTAACCGTGCGATTTACTCTGTTTGCAATATGCTCAATAATGTTATTTTCAAACTCATCAAGATTATCAAAGTCCCATTCTTGCCACGAAACTTCATCATCGACAGAAGCATATAAATATTTTTTGCCATCATATTTTTGAGTGCAAATTTCAAGCAATAATTCCATATTATCTTTTGAACCCGCAAAAGCAACTGTAAAATCGTCGTAGTCAACAAATTTATCAATACCACATTTTTGACTAACTGCATTTTTTATTCTTAAAATGCAGTCTTTTTCTCGTTGAATATCTTCTTCAAGTGTTTTTGTTGCGTGAAAAAATTTAAACAATGCCATATGTTCCACCTCGTTAAATTTATTATATCACAACCAACCCAAAAAGTAAATTCTTGCAGTATAAATTCCCTTTTATCACAAATAATAGTATCACAATTTGTAATTTAAGGAGATTTATATATGAAAGCAACTGGAATAGTTAGAAGAATTGAGGCTTGTGTTATAATAGGGCAAACCACCTGAAACCCGCATAAACACTGGTTTTTTTACTAGTTTGCCCTATTGAACACAAGCCTCTAATTTTATGGTTTTAGGCGGTTTTTCAAAATAAAACTACATATAGCGATTTTTGTGAGCGTAATCTAAAAAGATTGCGCTTTTTTCTTGCAATTTTTTAATGAATATGATAGAATAGTAAAGTAGTTAGTTTACTTATTTACTTTTTGGAGGTGAGACGGTGGCTAAAACTAAATATCAGGTGGGTACATTTGGCGAATATTTTGTGAAGCTTATAAGACAAAAAGATTATACGCAAGCCCAATTTGCTGATGCTTTAGGGGTGTCAAAAACATATTTATTTGACATTTTCCATAATCGTATTAATCCACCTACCCCGGATAAACAAGAACAAATAATTGCTTTACTAAAACTAAACGAAAATGAAAAGTTGGAGTTTTTAGACAAAGCCGCTGTTGGTAGAGATGAACTGCCAAAGGATATAGTGGAATATCTTGTAAGACATCCAAAGGAAATTAAAACCCTTAGGAAAAAGATATATGAAAACTTATAGGAAGTCCGTTTTGTGGTACAGATCGTATGTTATACTATGTGTATGGATTAAATATTTTTAAGAGTGGGATTATAAAATGATGAAAAAGAATGCAAGAAAGCCTCTGCCGTTCAGATATCCCGGCGGGAAATTCTATGCTATGGATATACTGAGACCTTTTTGGGAATGTGTGCCTCATAAAGAATATAGAGAGCCTTTTGCTGGTGGAGCAACAGTCTTTTTCAATAAAGAAAAAGCAGAAATAAGTTGGCTTAACGATTTAGACCATGAACTTATCACTTGTTATGAAGTGATGCAGAATGAATCCACCAGAGTTAGAATGGCGAATGACTTTGCAACAGAAATCGCAACTCCTGAAAGATGGAGAGAAGTTTTCAATAGCAAGTGTGTAACAAAGTATGATATTGGAAAAAAGTATTACTATCTTAACAGAACCTCTTTTAGTGGGAAATTAGTTTCTGCTGCATGGGGATATCGTCCCAAAAGAAGTTTACCTCCCGAAAGGTGGCATGAACGAATTTTGCCGTGTGGAGAATTTCTTGAAGGAGTAAAACTGTCTTCTCTAGATTTTGCTGATGTTATAAATGCCGAGGGTGAGGATGTCCTAATGTATGTAGACCCCCCTTATTATCTGCCGCCAAAGCACAAGCATTATAGATGCGGCTTTGATTTGGAAGACCATGTTCGACTGTCGGAGATTTTAAAGAACACAAAGCATAAATTTTTCTTAACTTATGATGATTGTGAGGAAATTAGAAAACTTTACAAATGGGCAAACATTTATGATGTTCGGTTCTTTTATAGAGTAGATAATTCTGCAACACGAGGTGGAGAACGACAGGTTGGATTTGAGTTGATCATCACCAACTACGATGTTCCAAAGCAGTTATCGTTATTTAAAATGGGAGAAAAGAATGAATAAGTTTATAGCAAAACCATATGTCCCTAATAAAGATAAAACAAAATCCCCGTTAAGATATCCGGGGGGTAAATTCTATGCATTAAAGCATATTATGCCATATATTGTTTGTGTAGAGCATGATGAATACAGAGAACCATTCCTTGGTGGTGGTTCAGTTTTCTTTGCAAAGAACAAGGCTCCTATTAATATTCTAAATGACCTCGAACAAGAGTTGGTTAATTTTTATAATATCATTCAGAATGACCAAGATAGAGAACAATTGATTGGAATGCTTAGTGTAGAAACGGCCTCCAAAGAAAGGCACGAGCAAATGAAATCATTTATTCCCAAGAACAATTTAGAAAGGGCATATCGGACATATTATCTTAATAGAACATCGTATTGTGGAATAATAAATTCTCCTGCTTGGGGTTATGTTGAAGGAAAAAGTTCTCCCCCACAAAACTGGGGCAAATTTCTTAATGATGCGGCTAAAAAATTATCGAAAACACAAGTTGCTTCAAAAGATTTTAGCGAGATAATAGATATGCCCCAAACAGGAAAACAGGTGTTAATGTATCTCGACCCGCCGTATTATCATGCTGACCAAAAAAGAGCATATACCCAACCATTTGAAGTACACGACCATATTCGTTTGGCAGAACAATTGAAAACCACTCCATTTATGTTTTGTCTTTCTTATGATGATTGCGAAGAAATCAGAGAACTTTACAAATGGGCAAACATTTATGATGTTAGTTGGCTTTATAACACAGATAATAAGCCAGGCATGCAGAGGAAATCTTGTAAAGAATTAATTATAACAAATTATATAGTAGAACATGAATAAACGAGTGGGGAGATTTAACTCCCCACTCGTTTCAAATTCTTTATAACCATTGGTCAAACCAATCTGGTTCAATTAAGTATTCTTGTAGATCATCATAAGGTATCATTTGGTGCGAAAAAACGCGATTAGGATAATTGGGGTGCTTTCTCAGGTCGTCCATGGGAATAGCATAAAATCGCCAATTGTAATCGGGTATTCCAAAAGCAGATAACGAAAGAGAATTAGTATAAGGTGGGTCGATTGCAATGATTAAATATTCATAATCAGTCACCTTATACAGTCGGCTTTGGGTCGGATGGTCGTTAACTCTTCCACGAGAAAGTTGGGTTTCACAATCAATTACTGTTTGTTCACGATTTAGCCTACAACCACCCCATGTTAGGCCTTTCACTTGGAAGCGAACATATTCTCCTGTTCTTGACCGTAAAACAATATCGCATTTGTCGCTTCGTTCTCTGCCAGTTATATTAACAGGGAATGTTTGAACTCCATACGAGGACAATGCAGATTCCAATTTCTTTTCTCTTATGAAACCTCGCATGTTCATATCCCAAATTCGGAAGTTCTCTCTTATAAAGATTGCTCTAAGTATGTATTCGCTCTTAACATCAATTGCCTCGGAAGAAAGGGGTAAAAATTCGGAATCTCCGACAATGAAATCGGACCGAGAATAAGATAATCGTCCTCTAATACCAAGTTGGTAATAATTATTGACATAATCTGAATTGGAGATGTCGAGATACATTGGGCTTTGAATATGAGACGGGCCAATTCGTGGCAAATCTTCTTTGGGGATGATAATTATATTTAGGGGGTCGTATGAAATTAAACCAACAAGATAATCTGCAAAATCAGAAACTCGGTGGTAATAGTCCATTGACTCTTGCTCAGATTTTGCGCCGTGGGTTTTATGGGTTTTGTACGACACTATTCCGTCAGAACATCCATTTACATATGGTGTTTTTAATTGCAGGGTATATCCATTGACCATTCTGTCAGTGTCGCCGTCTCCTCCGACTTCGACACATTCAATTCCGTTTCTTGCCAATAGATAATCAAATACAACTTCAAAAGCATGGCCTTTCACTGTTCTGAGAACTTCTGAATGACTTGATATAACTTCATCAAGTTCTTCGGGAGAAATTTTCTGTGAAAAGCACAGGGCATCCAATTTCTGCTCGGTAGAAAGTTCCGATGCGGGACAATCAAAATAATCTTCAGCTAAGGCGATAATTTCACTAATGCGGCCGTTCACGGAGTTTGATTCGATAAAGTTTCTAAAACTCATTTGCATCATCCTCCAAAAACAATTTGTATACATCTATGTTGAGAGCATTCGCGATTTTTTGAATGTTTTCTAAAGAAACATTTCTTTGGAAGCGCTCCACACTACTGATATAAGTTCTATGTAACCCGCAATTTTCGGCAAACTGTTCTTGAGAAATTCCCAACGAAAGTCTATACTTTCGCACATTCGAAGAAAAAACTTTTATAATATCCATAAAAACACCCCTTTGTAACAATTATATTTATTAGAATACTTTAAGTCTACATACTATAAGTAACATATTGACAAAGTAACTTTTGCAGTATAAATCTCCACCATTTACAAATACTAACATCACGATTTGAATTTAAAGGAGAATTTATATATGAAAGCAACAGGAATTGTGAGAAGAATAGAGGCTTGTGTTATAATAACACAAAAGTGCGATAAAGCCTTACAATCACTGGGTTTTGAGCATTTTTTGAAGAAAAATTTTTGACGGAAAACGGCATATTTTGACCGATACATAGCAAAAGCGAGGTGATTTTCACCTCGCTTGTTTTATAAAATTCTTAACGGTATACAGGCATATTATGCGATAAAAATGCCTTTTCTGCGTTTGGTTTGCGTTAAAACCGTTTATTATTTTGGTTGTTTTTTCATTCGGCTCCCCATAAGTATTGCATAAATTTTAGGCGCAAACTTTTCAAGAAAAGCGCACACAAAATTGATAATTACAAGTGTTAAAACAACCATAATTACAAACTTGGGGATTTCAAGCCACTCGTTTTGTGAGATGCAAAATGAAAATATTTTGAGTATAACGATTGCCACATTGAGGTGCATTGCGTAAATCGCAAAAGAGCGTCGATAAATTGCTCTTGGTTTAATTTGTTCAATAAAAATATCCGCAATGTTCCACAAGGAAAACGCCGCAAGGGTATATACAACTGTTTGTGTTAAATAGTTGTCAATATGTATCTCTTGTGGGGCTATATTTTTAGCAAGAATATATGCCGCAAGGAAAACAACCGAGGCAATTTGAATAGGTTTAGATGATTTAGTAGCAGCAAAATCAAAGAAATGATATCCTATAATAGCGCCTACCAAATAGAAAACTATCGCCATGGGATAATAAAACGCGTCCGTTGGCAAGTGTATTCCGAACAACGACACTATAGATAAACAGATAACGGAAATTATACCGACATATTTGTTTTTAATAATCAAAAATACAAGCGGAGCCGCAAAAGAAAAAACAATTAAATCAAATACAAACCAAAACGGAATATTACAGTTATAGAAAAAAACGCCCTTTAGTATGCTTGTTAAGGTTAAAGGGTAAGGCTCACTGTTTTCAGAAAATCTTGCAACAAAAGAATAGGAAGTGAAAATTTCCCAAAGCATCCAAACCGTATTCCAAATCAAATACGGTATAACCAATGTAAATAAGCGGGTTTTGATTTTTGTTAAATACTTTTTGTTGTTATAATCCTTGAAAAAGGATATCCCCGACATTATAAAAAACATAGGTACGGCAAACCGCGTAATAGAACAAGAGAAAAAATAAGAAACCTTGTGATTAACAACAGAAATAAAACTTCCGCTAACAATATCCTGCGCAAAATACGAATGAATAAAAAAAACAAGAATACTCAATAAAAATGAAATAAACTCTTTTTTTTTCCAAAAAAGTGCATCACTTTTCAAAGACATGTTTTCACCCCAAAAACATTTTTTACTAAAACGTTAACGTTTGATTAATATATTATATCATAATAAATCCAAAAAGTAAATTCCCGCAGTATAAATTCCCTTTTATCACAAATAATAGTATCACAATTTGTAATTTAAGGAGATTTATATATGAAAGCAACTGGAATTGTACGTCGTATTGACGATTTGGGCAGGGTTGTTATACCGAAAGAAATCAGAAGAACAATGAGAATCCGCGAAGGAGACCCATTGGAAATTTATACCAACGCGGGCGGGGAGGTTATTTTTAAAAAATATTCACCTATAGGCGAATTATCGGTTTTTGCGACGCAATATGCTGAGGCGTTGGCGTCGGCTACTAAATTGCCCATAATAATTTGTGATAGGGATCACTGCATAGCGGCGGTGGGAATTTCTAAAAAAGAGGTGCTTGAGCGCAAGGTGACACCCGAATTAGAAACTATTATAAATGAACGCAAGAGTGTTAATATTGAAAATGAAAATTTATTTGCGCTTGAGGGTATTGACCGCAGTATTGCGGTTGCAAGCCCTATAATTGCCGCGGGTGATGTTTGCGGTGCGGTGGTGTTGCTACAGTCGGATACAGGGGAGAAGGCTAATGATTCTGATATGAAATTAGTGTCGGTAGCGGCGGCATTTTTGGGCCGACAGGTCGAGTCGTGAAAAATACTAAAAAAATAAAACCGCAATAGCGTAAAATTAAGCGCTAATGCGGTTTTTTTGTATATATAATGGGGAATTGTTAAGTTTTTACAATCAAATATCGCTTGACAAATTTTGTCGAATTTGGTAATATAAAAACATAAAAATGGTATAAAAAACAGAGCCTCAACTACGCTACTGCGTGCGAGACTCCTTGTTGGAGCTGAAGATGGGACTTGAACCCACGACCTGCTGATTACGAATCAGCTGCTCTACCAACTGAGCCACTCCAGCGTACATAACATTATATCAACTATTGACTTATCAGTCAAGGAAAAATTGCGAGGAATTATGGGTTTAGAGGTTAACAAACGAATAACTGAATGTCGCGAAAAAGCGAAAATGTCTAAAAAACAGGTGGCAGAGCTCTTAGGTATGAAATACACAACCTACTGCCGTATGGAAAAGGAAGCAAAACGTATAGATGTACAGGAAGCTGAACGCATTGCAGAAGTTTTGGGGGTATCGGCGGAGTATATTTTATACGGTAATAAGAACTATGATTTTACGCCGCTTGAGCAAAAGATTTTAATTGCAGAGTCACCAAATAGGGGTAAATCACCATTTGACCCCCCAACACCGCCTGTTGTAAAGTATACTCCTAACGAGTTTATTTGCTCAAGCGAGGAAAAGGCTTTAATAACAATTTTTAGAACTCTTAACTTAAATGAAAAAAAGGAAGTTCGTGATTTTTTAGACAGGCTTAAAGGATAAAATTAAGGGACTGCCTCACTAATTAAAGTGAGACAGTCCTGTTTTATTTTATTAGTTTTCTGCACGGCATCTGCAACGGGACAAAAAGAATATAAGAACTATCGCCAAGGCAAGACCTATTGCAAAAATTTCCAAAGGAATTAAGGCTTCTACAATGGTAGAGGTGGCGGTAACACCTATAATCAAACCAACTACAAGCGCTAAAGCAATTGCCAAAACAGCAAGAACCTTATTAACGCAGGAACGAACGGCGCAAGTGCAGTCAGAAACCGTGTTTGTACATCTGTTGTCTAACATATTTCCACACCTTTATTTCTTTTGACCTAAGTCAATAACATTATATGCAGTGGCGGGACAGGTGTTCACAAACGACCTTTAATGAGAAACAAAAACCAGAAAAAAGAAGTGCCACAACTACGCAATCTCGCGTAGTTGTGGCAGTCGATTATTTCATAAATTCATACATAGCGCGGTAGCACATATATATATCTAATTTTGAAGTAGTTTCAAAGGGGGCGTGCATTGAAAGCACGGGAACACCTAAATCTACAACATCAATACCCATATTTGCAATATACTGAGCTACTGTTCCGCCACCGCCTGCATCGACCTTGCCAAGCTCGCCCGTGTGCCAGATAATACCTGCAGTATCAAGCATATTGCGCACATAAGCCATATACTCGGCACTTGCGTCTGATGAGCCCGATTTACCGCGGGCGCCTGTGTATTTTGTGAGCACAACACCGTAGTTGAGCTGTGAAGCATTGCGGCGGTCAGATACATCCTGGAAGGTGGGGTCTAATGCGGCATTAACATCAGCCGAAAGGCATTTTGAATTACGGAGTGCAACGGTGTGATTTACACCCTGCATATCGGCAATATCGCCTATTACATACCGCAAAAAATCGGATTCAAGACCGGTATTACCCATTGAACCGATTTCTTCCTTATCGGCAAGTATTGAAATAGCGGTTTTTTGAGGGTTTTCAACCTCTAATATAGCGGTAAGTGCGGGATAAGCGCATACGCGGTCATCTTGACCGTATCCGCCTATCATAGATCCGTCAAAACCGATATCGCAGGCTTTGAATGCAGGCACCATTTCAAGCTCGGCAGAGAGAAAATCGTCTTCGCAAATACCATATTTTTCGTTTAGTAATTTTAAGATATTAAGTTTAACAAGCTCGCTTGCATCGTCATCCTTAAATGGTTTACTACCTATAAGAACATTAAGCTCTTCACCCTTAATGCCTTCTGCTAAGGTGCGCTTGTTCTGTTCGGTTGCAAGGTGAGGAAGAAGGTCGTTTATAACAAACTTAGGCTCGTTGTCCTTTTCACCTATAGTTACTTGCTTTACAGTGCCGTCCTTTAAAGCGAAAACACCGTGAAGCGCAAGAGGAATAGCGGTCCATTGATATTTTCTGATACCGCCGTAGTAGTGGGTTTTAAACAAAGCAAGTTCAATTTCTTCATAAAGGGGGTTGGGCTTTAAATCAAGACGGGGAGAGTCGATATGCGCAGCGGTGATATTAACACCCTTATCGGCAGTTTCTTTACCGATTACCGCAAAAGCAACCGTTTTACCGCGGTTGTTAAAGTAAACCTTATCTCCTGCAGAGTATTTTTTGCCAATCTCGAACGGCTTAAAGCCTTTTTTCTCGGCATTTGCTATAGCAATTTTTGCGGCTTCGCGCTCGGTTTTAGCGTTATTTAAAAAGTCCTTATAGCCTTCGCAATAGTCGGTTATTTTATTGTAAGTTTTTTCACTAATGGATTTTAATCCGTTTTTGCGGGTCGAAAACAACTCTTTTTTTAGGTCTTTAATTTCGCTCATAAGTTTTCTCCTTTTAGAATACTTTCTAAAATTAAACCGAATTCTTTTAAAAATTCTTGCTCGGTTTTATTGTTGTATATTACATAGTCTGCGTATTTTTGATAAAAATTATCAGTTTTTCCTGCATTTATTCTGGTAAGTGCCTCTTCTTTTGTTAAATTATCACGCTTTGTAATTCTTTTAAGGCGGGTTTCTTTATCGCTTAAAACCGCAATTGTTTTGAAGCAAATATTATCAATTTTGCTTTCAAAAAGGGTAGGAGCGTCTAATAAAATATTGCCTTCTTTTGTTTCTTCTAATACAAGTTCGCGAATAAATGGAAAAATGGTAGCGTTTAAAAGCTCGGTTTTTGCAGTGTCGCTAAATGCAATTTTAGCAAGTAGTTTGCGGTTTAGAGTGCCGTCAGTATTTAAAATTTCATTACCGAAAGCGTTAACTAAAGCCTTTAGTCCGTCACTGCCTTTTTCTACTGCCTTACGGGCGAGTAAATCACAGTCGATATGTGTTAAGCCGTAGCTTTTGCATAGCTTACAAGCACTGCTTTTGCCTGAACCTGTAGGCCCTGTAAGACCTATTATAATACTCATAATTTTATCACCTTAAATGCCGCTGCGCGAATAAGCCTGTTATATATTGCAAGACCTATTCCGTCCTTATTCGGCGCGTGTATGTAAACAGTTTTAGCACCCATACTGTCGACTTTACGCAAAACATCGAAAAGATTTTTTGCAAGGCTTTCCGGATTTCTAAAACTGCCGTAAACTATTTTTGGGGATTTTATATCCTTTTCTTCTTCTAAAAAACAAACCGCAACCGAGTTTTTCTTTTGGTTTACATACTCTGCGAAGTTTTCGCCTTCTATAAGATAGGTTTCGGTTTTGGGTGCGTAATGCTTATACTTCATACCCGGACTTTCGGCATTCTCGCTCTTTTTAAGTTCATTTAATACGGCATCACTAACTGTAATATCGGGTAAAACTTCTTTTAACTCTTCTAAAGTAATACCGCCCGGGCGAAGTAAAACAGGATGCTCACCCACCAAGGTTATAACGGTAGATTCAACACCTACAGTACAATTTTCGCCCATTAAAACAGCATCAATTTTACCGTCCAAATCGTTTATAACGTGGTCTGCGGTTGTGGGGCTGGGACTGCCTGAAGTATTTGCCGATGGGGCTGCAAGCGGTAAACCGCTTTTAATAATTAGTTCCCTTGCAGTTTTATTTTTAGGCATTCTAACCGCTACGGTAGAAAGCCCTGCCGAAACGGCAGAGGGAATTTTATCAGTTTTTTTAAGCACCATTGTAAGCGGGCCTGGCCAAAATTTTTCGGCACACAAAATAGCGGTTTTTGGTATATCCTTTGCTATTTCATAAAGAGTATCAAGCTTTGCTATATGAACAATAAGCGGATTATCTTGCGGTCTGCCTTTGGCCTTGAATATTTTAGCTATTGCGTCGCTGTTATAGGCGTTTGCGGCAAGGCCGTAAACTGTTTCGGTAGGAATACCTACAACACCGCCGTTTTTTAAAATATTAGAAGCATTTTCTAAACCGATATTATCGACATTAAGTCTTTTGGTTATCATTTAATTTTCTTCCTCGGATTTTAATGCTTCGGTGCGGTAGTAGGTGATAAGCGCATCCACCACTTCGTTTATGTCACCGTTTAAAATTTGGTCTAATTTATAAAGGGTAAGACCTATTCTGTGGTCGGTTACTCTGCCTTGTGGGTAGTTATAGGTACGAATACGCTCACTGCGGTCACCCGTACCAACCTGATTTTTACGGTCAGAAGCAATTGCTTCATCGTGTTTTCTTTGTTCTTCGTCAAGTAGGCGGGAGCGAAGAATTTTTAAAGCCTTATCCTTGTTTTTAAACTGACTGCGTTCATCCTGACATTCTACAACAGTACCTGTGGGAATGTGAGTTACGCGGATAGCAGAAGAGGTTTTATTGATGTGCTGACCGCCCGCACCTGAAGAACGGAAGGTATCAATTTTAAGGTCAGCAGGGTTGATTTCAAGCTCAACATCATCTGCTTCAGGTAAAACCGCTACCGTAACAGTTGAAGTATGAATACGACCCTGAGTTTCGGTATCGGGAACACGCTGAACACGGTGAACACCGCTTTCATACTTAAAGCGTGAATAAGCGCCGCTACCTTCGATCATAAAGCTTATTTCCTTAAAGCCGCCAAGTTCTGTTTCGTTGGCGTTAACAACTTCAATATTCCAACGCTTAGACTCGGCGTACATGGTGTACATACGGTATAGCGAGCCTGCAAATAAAGCGGCTTCTTCACCACCTGCGCCACCGCGGATTTCAATAATAACGTTTTTATCGTCATTAGGGTCTTTAGGTAAAAGCAAGATTTTAAGCTCGTTTGCAAAAATTTCAATATTTTCTTTTGCTTCTTTTAATTCTTCTTCGGCAAGCTCTTTAAAATCTTTGTCAAGATTAGGCTCTGAAAGAATTTCAAGCGCATCCTTTTCGGCTGTTTTTGCGCTTTGGTACTCTTTGTATTTTTCTACTATGGGGGTTAGCTCGCTATGCTCCTTCATAAGCTTTCTAAAAAGCTCGTTATTGCTTGCTACATCGGGGCGGGTAAGTTCAATGCCAATTTGTTCATAGCGATTTACTACATTTTCTAATTTATCAAACATTTAATTATCACCATTTGCCTTGATTATTTTCTTCAAGCCTTTTTCGGCTTTTACACGTGGTATCATAATTTCGTGACTGCATCGATCACAACGCAGCCGAAAATCCATACCTATTCGAAGTACGGTAAATGTATCGCATCCGCAAGGGTGTTTTTTCTTCATTAAAAGCTTGTCGCCCAAACTTATATTCACTTGCCATACCTCCGAATATAAAAATTCAATATATATTATATACTATAATTTTAAAAAAGGCAATAGTTTACAAAAATCGATTGACAAAAATAAAATTATGTTGTAATATGTACTTACTTTATCTATGTAGGAGATGATATTTGTGGACGATGGTCCGGCGGGCAGTATTATTTTGTACGCAATTTTAATATTATTAAGCGGTTACTTCTCAGGAACCGAAATTTCATTAGCATCAGTTAACCGAATTCATATGATGAGCAAGGCTTCAAAAGGTCAAAAGAGCGCCGACAGGGTGCTTTTTGTGCTTGATAATTTTGATGAAGCTTTATCTGTTTTGCTTATCGGCACCAATATTTTACATATTGCTTGTGCGACGATTGCTACTTCTATAGCCCTGCCTTATGGCGCAAAGGGGGTTACGGTAGCTACTTTGGTTACTACGGTGCTGATTTTTGTTTTTGGGGAGATTTTACCTAAAAACTTTGCGCGAGCTTGTAATGAAAAATTTGCAGAATTGGCTTGTTTCCCTTTAATTCTTTTAATGAAGGTGTTAAAACCGTTATCCTTCGCTTTTACATCTTTTTCGGCACTAATTTCAAAGCCTTTTAAAAAGCATACCGAAAATCAGGTTACTATGACAGAAGAAGAATTAACCGATATTGTTGAAAATATCTCTGAGGAAGATGGTTTTGATGAAGAAAAGGGTCAGCTTGTTAAATCTGCACTTCATTTTTCCAATTCTTCTGCACTTGATGTAATGACACCGTGGGATCAGGTAGAAAAGATTTCGCTTGCGTTTAAAACATCTGAGATTTTGAAAATTGTTAAAAATTCTGTTCATTCTCGCATACCTGTTACTGACCGTAATGGTAATATAAAGGGTATTTTGCAAATCAGAAAGTTTTTAAAGGCGTATATGCGCAGTAAAAACCACAGTGTTATAATAGCAAGTATTATTGACTATCCGTACTTTGTAAATGAAGATGAAGCAATAGACGATATCTTAACAGCAATGAGTAACCATCGCCGTAATTTGAGCTTTATAAAAAATGCCGAGGGCGAAGTTGTAGGTATTCTTACTGTTGAAGATATTTTGGAAGAGCTTGTTGGCGAGATTTACGACGAGAACGATGTTGGAGGTACGGAAAATGATTAGTGCTTTTAGATACATCGCGATAGTATTGCTTATAATGGGGTCGGCATTTTTTTCTGCTACAGAGATTGCTTATTCCTCTGCCAATGCGTTAAGGCTTAAAAATCTTGAAAAAGAGCGTGCAACCTTATCACGCGTTTTGGCGCTTAAAATTTTAGATGATTACGAAAACCTTTTGAGCAGTATTCTTATAGGTAATAATCTTGTTAATATGGCATCTTCGGCTATTGGTACCATAATAGTTGTCGGTTGGTTCGGCGGTAACGATGATTACGCTTGGGTATCAACACTTATTATGACCCTTCTGGTTTTAACTTTTGGTGAAATTTGTCCTAAAGTGTTGGCAAAACAGTTTCCCGAAGTATTTTCTTGCTTTGCAGCAATACCGATTTATATAATTTCGGTTATATTAAAGCCCGTAAACTTTATTATTGGTTTGTTTGTGAAATTGGTTTCTAAAATTTGGGAAAAGAAGGCTGACGACAGTGAAGCGGTTTCCGAAGACGATTTCGAGAATATTATAGATATTGTTGAAGACGAGGGTGTCTTAGACGAAGAACAATGCGACCTGTTGCAGAATGCACTTGATTTTGATGAGGTTTTGGCTTACGAAATTATCACCCACAGGGTAGATATGGATGCGCTTGATATACGCGACCCGTATGAAGTCAACTTCCGCAAGTGTGAAGAAACTACCTATTCACGCTTACCGGTTTATGAAGACACTACCGACAATATTATAGGTATACTGCACCTTAACCATTTCTACAAAAAGTTTGTTGAAAAGGGCAAAGTAAATATTCGTGAATTATTGCTTCCGGTAACCTTTGTTCATAAAACAATGCCGCTACCTGATGTACTTGAAAAAATGAAGGAAAACAAGTGTCATATGGTGGTTGTACTTGATGAGTACGGCGGTACAATGGGTATTCTCACTATGGAAGATGTTTTAGAACAACTTGTAGGCGAGATTTTTGACGAGTCGGACGAAATTGAGCGTGAGTTTATAGCTGTGGACGATACCCATTTTGAAGCTGACGGCGACATGCGTATTTACGACTTCTTTGATGAGTTTGACATTGATATTGACGAGGATGAGGATTTTGAAGCTGACAGCGCTACGGTTGGCGGCTGGACCCTTACAATGCTTGAAGGTGAGGTTGAAGAAGGCAGTACATTTACTTGGGAAAACTTAGAAATTACAGTCCTTAAAACCGATGGCTACCGTGTTGAACGTATAGGCGTTGAAGAATTGCCTATAGAAGACGAGGAAGAAGACTAAATTTTAAAACTCTGCAAACTTTTTGCAGAGTTTTTATTATTTTATGTTGAAAAATAATGCAATATAGTGTATAGTATATATTGTAGTTAAAATACATTTTTTTGGAGGCATATACAATGTATAGGAAAATTTTAGCAATACTGCTTTGCGGTTTAATGATGTTTCTTGTGGGTTGCGGTGGTAAAGAAGCTACGGATGAAGGTTCTCAGGTATCTACCAATAGCGAGCCTGAAGTTACATATTACACCAACAACCTTACCGGCGAAAAAAATATGACCGATAAGGACAAGGCTGATAACAGACCTGTTGCTGTTATGGTAAACAATATTTCTATAGCGCAAAAGGTACAAACCGGTCTTGCTAAGGCTGATATTGTTTACGAAACCGAAGTTGAAGGCGGTATAACTCGTCTTATGGCGGTTTATAAAGATATTTCTAAGGTAGAAAAGATTGGTACTATCCGTTCGGCTCGTTATCCGTATATCGATCTTGCTATGGGTCACGGTGCTATTTATGTTCACCATGGTCAAGACAAAACCTACGCAAAACCTCACCTTCGCGACACCCAAACCCTTGCGGTTGGTGAAAATAATGCGGGGGTTCGTATCAGAAACGAAGGTTTAGCAAGTGAGCATACTCTTTACGGCTATGGCGATAAGATTTGGAATTGGTTTGTAAAGAAAAAATATGATACCAAGCTTAAAGAGGTCGATAATTGGCAGAACTTTGCTGATAAGGATAAAAAGGTAGAATTTACCGATTCTGCCCACACTGTAACTGTCAAGTTTTCAAGCGCATATACATCGGTCTTTAAATACGATGCCGAGAGTGGAAAATATGTAAGATTCTTCCGTGATACCGAGCGCAAGGATTACTATACAAAAGAAAGCGAACTATTTAAAAATATTTTCGTGCTAAAAACCTCTATTACTTACTATCCTGATAAAAAGCACAAGAAGGTTGACCTTACCGCTGGTAGCGGTTATTACTGTGTAAACGGCACCTATACTCCTATAAATTGGAAGAAGGGCAGTTCGTCAAGCGGTCTTAAGTTCTATAACCAAGATGGTACAGAACTACAGGTTGCTCAGGGTAACAGTTGGGTTTGTTTCCATGGCAAAAACTTTGACCCCAAGTTTGAGGCAAACGAAAATACAGAAAGCAAAACCGACGCTGAAAACAAATAGTGAAATTTGCCTGATAAAGACCATATAATGTAATGAATTAAAAGCAATTGATAGGGTGATAATATTGAAATTTCATAAAAAGAAAATGATTGCTCCAATTGTTGTTACTGTTATTTTGATATCGTACTATATTGCATATTTTGGCTTTATAATTTTTCTGCTCAATGGATTTTGGAAATGGGTTTTAGGTATTATACCTATTGCTTTTTCCGGAATTATGGTATATGTATGTATTGAAAGAATTAATGAAATAAGGAAAGGCGAGGAAGATGATATTAGTAAATACTGATTATATTAGCGGAAAAGAATTTGAAATGTTAGGGTTAGTAAAAGGAAGCACCATTCAATCAAAACATATTGGAAAAGATATTGCTCAAAGTTTTAAGACATTGGTTGGGGGAGAACTTAAATCTTACAATGAAATGATGAATGAAGCACGCGCTCTTGCTACCAAAAGAATGGTGGGAGAAGCAGAAATGTTAGGTGCAGATGCAATTGTTAATATTCGTTATGCATCATCTGCTATTATGCAAGGCGCAGCAGAAGTTATTGCATATGGCACAGCTGTTAAATTTATTAGTAAATAATCGTTAATTAAGGTTATCTTTCATATATTAATTATTCAAACCCAATAAATACAAAAAACGACTGTCACGCTAAAATTGTGTGACAGTCGTTTTGGCACCCGTAGTAGGAATTGAACCTGCATCTAAGTCTTAGGAGGACCTTATTCTATCCGTTGAACTATACGGGCAAATTGTTTTGCGCCCTATTATATTACACTAATGAACTATAAAAGTCAATAATTTTAAAAAAATGCTTGACAAACAAGATTTGATGGGTTATACTACACTTGTTGCAATCCAAAGACAGTAGGTGGCGCAAGCCGTAAGTTTTATCGCCTACCGAGGTTAAGCGATTAAAATAAAAAGTTTACTTTATATTTTTATGCTTGTCCGTAGTCTTTGGGCAAGCATTTATTTTTTCACTATTTACATTTTTCGGAGGTGAAACGCATGCCCAACGCAGCGGTTTTAGAACAAAAACAAAAACAGGTTGCAGAACTTTCCGAGAAGCTTAAGGGTTCGGTTGTAGGCGTTGTTGTTGACTATAAAGGTACAACAGTTGCTGATGATACTGCTCTCCGTAAAGAGCTTCGCGAAAACGGTGTAGATTACTTTGTTGTAAAGAACACTATCTTAGGCCGTGCTATTGACGGCACAGACTTAGCAGATATGTCTTTTGCTTTAGAAGGTACTACTGCTATTGCTCTTTCAAGTGAAGATTACACAGCAGCCGCAAGAATTCTTTGCAAATTTGCAGAAGCTCACGATAACTTCAAGGTTAAAACAGGTTTCTTAGATGGCAAGGTGGTAGATGTTGATACCATTAAAGCCCTTGGTAACCTTCCCACAAAAGAAGTACTTCTTGCAACTGTTTGCAACGCATTCCAAGCACCTATTGCAGCATTCGCACGTGCTGTACAAGCTATTGTTGACAAAGGTGAGTCAGCAGAATAATTAAATTTTAAAAAACATATATTTTGGAGGAATTAAAAATGGCATCTGAAAAGATTACAGCAATCATTGAAGAATTAAAGACCCTTACAGTATTAGAACTTTCTGAACTCGTAAAGGCAGTTGAAGAAGAATTTGGCGTATCTGCAGCAGCAGCTGTAGCAGTAGCAGCTCCCGCAGCAGGCGGCGCAGCAGCTGCTGAAGAAAAGACTGAATTTGATGTAGTGCTCAAAGAAGTTGGCGCTGAAAAGATTAAGGTTATTAAGGTTGTTCGCGAAGTTACCGGTCTTGGTCTTGCTGAAGCTAAGGCTATCGTTGATGGCGCCCCTAAGACCCTTAAAGAAGCTGCAGCTAAAGAAGAAGCTGAAGAAATTAAGGCTAAGCTTGCTGAAGTTGGCGCAACTGTTGAACTTGCTTAATTTTAAGTTTGGTTTAAAAATGTATTTTAAGGCAGAACCTTCGGGTTCTGCCTTTTTTATTTTTGCAGTACGAAATGTAAAAAGGGTAGAATTATCTAAAAATAGCCAAATACTTCTTGACATTAACGCTTTAAAGTGTTAAAATATTTTATACTTGGAATAAAAACATTTTTATAGGTGATATAATGGTAATTACAGATTTACTTGAAAGAAATGCGCGTCTTTATGGCAGAGAGGTTGCGCTAGTTGAGGTTAATCCTTCCGAAGAGCGTGATAGCGCGGTTACTTGGCGTGAAGCGAGTCTTATTGAAAGTGCTAACGGTGCGCCCTACCGCCGTGAAATGACATGGTCTGATTTTGATAGAAGAGCTAATCGTTTTGCAAATTTGCTTTTAAGCCGTGGCTTAAAGAGAGGTACAAAGGTTGCTATTCTTTTAATGAACTCTTTAGAATGGTTGCCTATATATTTTGGTATTCTAAAGGCGGGGTGTGTTGCAGTACCGCTTAACTTCCGCTATTCAGGTGACGAAATTAAATATTGTTTAGAGCTTGCAGACTGTGAAATGTTAGTATTCGGCCCCGAATTTACCGAGCGTATGGACACTATTTTTAATACAATTCCACAGGTTAAAACTATGTTATTTGTGGGTAAGGATGAGCCTTATTATACTGAAAATTGCGGTGAGCTTATGACCTATTGCTCTACTGTGGTTCCACCTGTGGCTCTCACAGAAGATGACTATGCCGCTATATACTTTTCTTCGGGAACAACTGGCTTCCCAAAGGCGATTTTACATAGACATAGAGCGCTTATATCCTCCTGTCAAACCGAGCAAAATCACCACGGACAAACCCGTGATGATGTATTCCTATGCATACCTCCGTTATATCATACCGGCGCTAAAATGCACTGGTTTGGCAGCCTGCTCTCCGGTAGTAAAGCGGTGTTGCTTCGCGGTGTTAAGCCTGAATGGATTTTGCGCACAGTTACTGAAGAAAAGTGTACAATAGTATGGCTTTTGGTGCCGTGGGCTCAGGATATTTTAGACGCTATTGAAAGCGGAAAACTCAAAATGGAGGATTACCTTTTAGCCCAATGGCGACTTATGCATATAGGTGCTCAGCCTGTACCGCCAAGTCTTGTAAAGCGTTGGATTAAATATTTCCCCAATCATGAGTATGATACCAACTACGGCTTAAGTGAATCTATAGGCCCCGGTTGTGTGCATTTGGGTGTAGAAAATGTAGAAAAGGTTGGCGCAATAGGAAAAGCAGGTTATTTATGGGAAGTTAAAATTATCGACGAAAAGGGTAATGAAGTCCCTGACGGCGATATTGGTGAGCTTGCTGTAAAAGGGCCCGGTGTAATGGACTGCTACTATAAAAACCCCGAAGCTACCGCCGAAATTTTAAAGGACGGTTGGCTCTATACAGGTGATATGGCTAAAAAGGACCAAGACGGCTTTATTTATCTTGTTGACCGCAAAAAAGATGTTGTAATCTCGGGTGGAGAGAATATTTACCCTGTTCAAATAGAAAATCTTATTCGTAAATATGATAAGGTTAAGGATGTTGCGGTAATAGGTTTACCTGATGCTCGTTTGGGTGAAAAAGCAACAGCAATTATAGAAATTAAAGAGGGGATGAGTTGCACCGAGGAAGAAATCAACGAATTTTGCAAGGAACTTCCAAGGTATACAAGGCCCAGAAAAATTATTTTTGATAAAATTCCCCGTAATCCTACCGGCAAAATTGAAAAACCCGTGCTTCGCAAAAAATACTGTCCTGACGGACTTGTAGAGGCGCAAATAAACAGTTAAGGAGACTTTAATATGAATGAAAAAATAAATAATTCGTATCGTTGGTTAATTTTGGCAACATCGGTATTGGCAATGCTGTTTGCCGGAATTATTTATGCTTGGTCAATTCTTAAAGTTCCCTTTGCCAACAATTTTGGATGGAGTGCTTCACAGCTTTCTTTAAACTTTACCCTTACTATGTGTTTCTTTTGTATAGGTGGTCTTTTAGGTAGTTTTTTAGCACGAAAAGTGGGCGTCAAAATAGCAACTGTCATTTCGGCTTTTTTGGCGGGTGGCGGCATGGCGCTTACAGGCTTTTTAAATGGCAATAGTGTTTTTATGCTTTACTTTACCTATGCTACTTTGACAGGTCTTGGTATTGGTGTTGCTTATAATGTAATAATTTCTACAGTTAGTGCTTGGTTTCCCGATAAAAAGGGACTTTGTACAGGCGCTCTTATGATGGGTTTTGGTGCAAGTTCTCTTATTCTTGGAAGCCTTGCTGATAAGCTTTTTAAAAGTAGTTTAAATTTTTGTGGCACATATATTCTTTTAGGTGTTGCGCTTTTTGTAGTGTTAGGGTTTGTTAGTTTAAGTTTAAAAAGTCCAAATAAAGATACAGTTTTACCACAACCCGAAAAGAAAGGTAATAGCTATACAGAAGATTTTGAACAAAAAGACTATACTACAAAAGAAATGTTAAAACGCTTTTCTTTTTGGCGCGCCTTTGTATTTCTTATTTTTATAACAGCGGTTGGTAACTCGGTAATTAGTTTTGCACGTGATTTGGCGCTTTCGGTTGGCGCAAAGGCTACATTGGCTACAACACTCGTTGGTGTACTTGCTGTTTGTAATGGAATTGGCAGAATATTGACAGGTGCTTTGTTCGATTGCTTCGGCAGAAAGAAAACAATGTTTATAGCAACTGTTTTTGCAATTGTGGCTTCAGGTATTACTCTTTTATCGGTTGTGATCGGTTCCATTGCAATGTGTATTGTTGGTCTTTGCTTAACAGGTTTATCTTACGGCTCTTGCCCGACAATGAATAGCGCTATTGTTTCCTCTTTTTACGGACAAAAACATTTTGGTACAAACTTTAGCATAATAACCTGCAATTTAATTTTTGCTTCATTTATAGCAACTGCTTGCAGTAACTTGTTAAAAATTTTTGGCGGATATATAGCGCCTTTTGTATTACTTTTAACTTTGGCTGTTTTAGCATTTATTTTAAATTTAAGTATTAAGCGTCCGTAAATAATAAAAAATGACTTGTTAAGTGGTAATTACTGTTGTTTTTTGTTGATTTAAGCGAAATTTTGTTATATAATATTATGTTGTAATATTATATTGATTCTATAGAGGTGTCAAAAATGAAAAAACTTATGTTAGGTAATGAGGCAGTAGCACGCGGTCTTTATGAGGCCGGCTGTAGCTTTGTTTCAAGTTATCCCGGAACACCGAGTACCGAGATTACTGAATATGCCGCAAAATATAAAGAAATTTATGCCGAGTGGGCACCAAATGAAAAGGTTGCTATGGAAACCGCTTTTGGCGCAAGTATTGCAGGTAAAAGAAGCTTTTGCGGTATGAAGCATGTAGGCGTTAATGTTGCCGCAGACCCACTTTTCACCATTGCTTATACAGGTGTTAATGCAGGATTTATTATCGGTGTTGCGGATGACCCGGGAATGCATTCTTCACAAAATGAGCAGGATTCCCGCCATTATGCAATAGCATCCAAAATCCCGATGTTAGAGCCAAGTGACAGTGCGGAATCCATCGCCTTTGTAAAGGAAGCTTTTGAGATTTCTGAAAAATTTGATACCCCTGTATTTCTTAAAATGTGTACGCGTGTTGCTCATTCGCAAAGCGTTATCGAAGAAAGCGACAGATTAGAAATCGCGCAAAAGGAATATAGTAAAGACGGCGCCAAGTATATAATGATGCCGGGTAATGCTAAAAAGCGCCACCCTATTGTTGAAGAACGCACCAAAAAGCTCATAGAATATGCCGAAACGGCAAGCTTTAACCGTATAGAAGCGGGTAGCGACAATTCTATTGGTATTATTACTTCTTCTACAAGCTATCAGTATGTAAAAGAGGTTTGTGGCGGTAAATATCCTGTATTAAAGCTTGGTATGATAAATCCGTTGCCTATAGAAAAAATTAAAAACTTTGCAGAGTCAGTAAAAAAGGTTATTGTTGTTGAAGAGCTTGACGGCATTATCGAAAATCACTGTAAAAATATTGGTGTAAATGTGCAGGGTAAGGAAATTTTTGGGCTTATAGGTGAGTTTTCGCAGAATATTGTAGCCGAAAAATTAAATTGTACAGTACCTACGGGTAAGCATTTGGATGAAGTTATACCAATGCGTCCGCCTGTAATGTGTGCAGGATGTCCTCACCGCGGTCTTTTCTATACCCTAAAGAAAAATAAGCTTACTGTTTTAGGCGATATTGGTTGCTACACTTTAGGTGCAGTAGCACCCCTAAATGCTATTGATACTACAATTTGTATGGGCGCTTCTGTTTCTTCACTTCACGGGTTTAACAAAGCTAATGAAGGCAAGTCAGATAACAAAACCGTTGCAGTTATAGGGGATAGTACCTTTATGCATTCGGGTGTTACAGGTCTTATAAATATTGCTTACAACGAATCTAATTCTACAGTTATTATTCTTGACAACTCCATTACAGGTATGACAGGTCACCAACAAAACCCAACAACAGGCTATAACTTAAAGGGTGACCCCTGTGCTAAAATTGATTTAGAAGCACTTTGTAAGAGCGTTGGTATTAAGAGTGTTCGTGTTGTTGACCCCTATAATTTAGCCGAATGTAACACAGTTATTAAGGAAGAATTAGCAAAAGACGAGCCTTCGGTTATTATTTCTCGCCGTCCGTGTGCACTGCTTAAATATGTTAAGCATGCAGGACCCATTAAAACCAACACCGATAAGTGCGTGGGTTGTAAGGTGTGTATGCAAATCGGTTGTCCTGCAGTTAGTATGGAAAACGGCAAGATTAAAATTGATAATACACTTTGCACGGGCTGTGGTGTATGTGCACAAATGTGTAAGTTTGATGTTTTCGAAAGTGTTAAGGAGGCTAAATAATGCAAACTAAAAATATTATGATTGTTGGCGTTGGCGGTCAAGGAACACTTCTTGCAAGTAAGCTTTTGGGTAAGCTTCTTTTAGGTAAGGGCTATGATGTAAAGGTGAGCGAAGTACACGGTATGAGCCAACGTGGCGGTAGTGTTGTAACTTATGTTCGCTATGGTGATAAGGTTTATTCTCCCGTTATTGACAAAGGTGAAGCCGATGTTATTATTTCTTTCGAGCTTCTTGAAGCAGCTCGTTGGGTTCAACACCTAAAACCAGACGGCGTTATTATTACTAATACCCAACAGGTTAATCCTATGCCGGTAATTATTGGCGCACAGGAGTACCCACAGGAATTAGTAGAAAAAATTAAGAATTTAGGTATTAAGCTTGATGCTTTTGATGCTTTATCTTTAGCAGAACAAGCAGGCAACTCAAAAGCAGTAAATATTGTGCTTATGGGTAGGCTTTCAAAGTTTTTTGATTTTACAGAAGAAGAATGGCTATTTGCAATTGAACAAAGCGTTCCCGAAAAGTTTTTGGAATTAAATAAAAAGGCATTTGCTTTAGGCAGAAATTTCGAGGTGTAAAAAATGGCAAATTATTATCAAAAGGAAGTAGAGTGTGCTTCACGCGAAGAGATGGTTGCTCTTCAAAATCAACGTTTAGTAGATCAGGTAAAGCATGTTTGGGAAAATGTTCCTTACTACCGCAAAAAAATGGAAGAAAAAGGTCTTACTCCCGATGATATTAATGGTATTGACGATTTACATAAGCTTCCGTTCTTAACTAAAGATGATTTACGCGACGCGTATCCGTATGGACTTTTGGGTATGCCGCTTAAGGATTGCGTTAGAATTCAGTCAACCTCAGGAACAACAGGTAAGCGCGTGGTGGCTTTTTATACGCAACACGATGTTGATTTGTGGGAGGATTGTTGTGCAAGGGCTATTGTAGCGGCAGGCGGTACAAACGAAGATGTTTGTCAAGTGGCTTACGGTTACGGTTTGTTTACAGGTGGCCCAGGTATGAACGGCGGTAGCCATAAGGTTGGTTGCTTAACACTTCCTATGTCTTCCGGTAATACCGACAGGCAATTACAGTTTATGACAGACCTGGGTGCTACTATCATTTGCTGCACACCTTCTTATGCCGAATATTTGGCTGAAAGCATTCACGAGCGCGGTATTCGTGACCAAATAAAGCTTAAAGCAGGTATTTTTGGTGCAGAAGCTTGGAGTGAAGAAATGCGCCATGATATTGAAGAAAAGCTTGGTATAAAGGCATACGATATTTACGGTCTTACCGAAACCAGCGGCCCCGGTGTGGCTTTTGAATGCTCGGAACAAACCGGTATGCATATTAATGAAGACCATTTTATTGCCGAAATCATAGACCCCGATACTTTAGAAGTTTTACCTGAAGGCAGTCAGGGTGAGTTAGTATTTACTTCTATTACAAAAGAAGGTTTCCCGCTACTTCGTTATCGTACAAAGGATATTACGGTACTCAGTCGCGAAAAATGCTCTTGCGGAAGAACGCTTGTTAAAATGAAGAAGCCTATGGGCAGAAGCGATGATATGCTTATTGTTAAGGGGGTAAATGTATTCCCGTCACAAATTGAAGCAGTTCTTCTTGAAAATGGCTATCCTGCAAACTATCAGATTGTTGTTGACCGCGTAAACCATAGTGATACTATTGAAGTTTTGGTTGAAATGACACCCGAAATCTTTTCTGATTCACTAGGTAAAATTACCGAAATGGAAAAGAATCTTGTATCTGCTTTAAAGGCAATGCTTGGCATTTATGCTAAGGTTCGCCTTGTAGACCCCAAGACTATTGCCCGTAGTGAAGGTAAAGCAGTACGTGTTATTGATAAGCGTAAAATTTAAGGAGTGTGTATTATGGCTATAAATCAAATCACTGTATTTTTAGAAAATAAAGCAGGCGCGCTTTTAAATGTTACTAAACTTTTGGCTGAAAATAAGGTGGACCTTCGCGCTATAAATATTGCCGAAACTGCCGACTACGGTCTTTTAAGACTTATCACTTCTGATAATACTTTAGCTGAAAAGGTTTTAAAGGCAGAAAGTCTTATTTTTACCGAAACACCAGTTTTGGCTATCGCTATTGACGATAAACCGGGCGCTTTAAGCAATGTTTTAGAGATTCTTGCAAAAGAAAACATTGATGTTCATTATATGTATTCAATTTTCGGCCATCAAAACGGTTATGCTTATATGATTATGCAGTTAGACGATTATGATAAGGCAACCGCACTTTTAAAAGCAAACGGTGTTGTTATTGCAGAATCTAAGGATTTACAAATTGGATAAAGTAAAAAAATAAAAGTCTTAAAAGGCTTTTATTTTTTTGCTTTGTATGTTATACTAAAAAAAACTTTAGAAGAGAGTCAAAATGCAAAAAAACCAAGAATATATTTTAGAAATTGAAGCCGTATCTACCGACGGAAGCGGAATTGGCAGAGTGGATGGGATGGCAGTTTTTGTGCCACTTACGGCTGTGGGTGATAGGGCAAAGGTCAAGATTTTAAAGGTTAAAAAAACTTACGCCTATGGTAAGCTTCTAAGTCTTGTGAAGCCTTCCAAAGTGCGTATAGATAATGATTGCTGTGTATTTAATCAGTGTGGTGGTTGTGCTTATAGGCACATAAGTTATGAAGCCGAAAAATCAATTAAAGAGAACAAGGTTTATGAGAATATAAAGCGTATCGGTGGGGTGGATATGAAGCCACAACCGATTATTGCCGAAAAGTGTGAGCGTTACCGCAATAAAGCGCAGTATCCGTTATCCCTTGACTATAGCGCAGGTTTTTATGCCTTCCACTCGCATAGAATAGTCCCTTGTGAAGACTGTCTTTTACAACCTGTAATTTTTTGTAAAATAACAGAATCTGTAACCAATTGGGCAAAAGACTATGACATAAGTATTTATGATGAAGCTACACACAAGGGGCTTTTGCGTCATATTTACATTAGAAAAGCCGAGAAAACCGGCGAAATAATGGTATGCCTTGTTATCAACGGGAAGATACTCCCCGAAAGTGATAGCTTAGTAGATAGGCTTTTATCGCTTTGCGGCGATTCACTTAAAAGCATTGTAGTAAACATAAATTGCAAGGATACCAATGTTATTTTGGGTGATGAATGTAAGACGATTTATGGGGACTGTTATATAACCGATGTTTTGTGCGGCATAAAGGTGCGTTTGTCACCGCTTTCGTTCTATCAGGTGAACACCGTTATGGCAGAAAAACTTTACGATAAAGCGCGTGAATATGCAAACCCGAAGAGTAAAAATATTATAGATTTATACTGCGGTACGGGTACAATAGGGCTTTCTATGGCAGGGGAAGCTAAGAGCATAATCGGTGTAGAAATCGTAAAAGAAGCGGTGGCTGACGCTGAATATAATGCTAAATTAAACGCTATAGAGAATGCACGCCTTATTTGTGCAGATGCATCTGATGCGGCAGAGCAGTTAGCCAAAGAAGGCGTTACTGCCGATGTGGTAATAGTTGATCCACCGCGTAAAGGCTGTTCAGCGGAAGTAATAAACACTATAGCCGAAGGCTTTAAACCTGAGTTAGTGGTGTATGTTTCATGCGATAGCGCAACCTTAGCTCGCGATATTAAAATTTTCGGTGAAAATGGTTATTCTTTAGTGGAGTATACACCATGCGATTTGTTTCCAAGAACTTCACATGTGGAAACGGTAGCATTATTGTGTCGGCAAAAGGTAGATGAACACATCTACTTTGATGTAAATACCTAAAATTAACCTTTTGGGCACTTATAAAATAACAAGTTACGGCGCAGGATTTGGTTTAATGAAAGAGCCCCCCTAATAAAATATAAGGACTGATTTTATGACAAAATATAAAGAACTTATTCGTGCGGTGAAATTCACCCTGATTTCTGTAAGTGCGGGAATTGTTCAGACTTTAAGCTTTACATTGCTTAACGAATTGTTGCACGCTAATTATTGGGTAGCGTATTTAGTAAGTCTTGTTTTGTCGGTTATATGGAATTTTACCATAAATAGAAAATTCACCTTTAAATCTTCTAACAACATAAAGCTTAGCATGCTTTTAGTAGTGATTTTCTACGCGATATTTACTCCTGTGTCTACATATTTAGGACAGTTGGCAGAGGCTTCCGGTACCAATGAATATATTGTATTGGCGGTATCCATGATATCTAACTTGATATTGGAATACCTTTATACAAGATATATCGTTTATCGAAATTCTTGTGATACGGCAAAAAGTAAATAAAAAATGTGCTGTCTTACTTTAAGACAGCACATTTTTTGTTAAATTTTATTTTGCGTAGTCAACAGCGCGGCTTTCGCGAATAACGTTAACCTTGATTTGTCCGGGGTATTCAAGTTCATTTTCAATTCGTTCTGCAATTTGATGTGACATAAGAACCATTTGGTCCTCGGTTACAACCTCGGGTTTAACTATTATGCGAATTTCTCTACCTGCCTGAATAGCAAACGAGCCTTCAACACCATTAAAGGAATTGGCGATTTCCTCCAATTTTTCGAGACGCTTAATATAGCTTTCAATGTTTTCTCTGCGAGCGCCGGGGCGTGCAGCAGAAATAGCATCTGCGGCTTGAACGATACAAGCAATAAGTGTTTTAGCTTCAACTTCACCGTGGTGAGCATGAATAGCGTGGATAACTGTTTCGCTTTCGCGGTATTTTTTAGCAACTTCAACGCCCAACTGAATGTGTGTACCTTCTTGCTCGTGGTCGAGCGCTTTACCGATATCGTGTAAAAGGCCGGCACGTTTAGCTAAGGTTACATCTGCACCTAATTCGCCAGCTAAAAGACCTGAAAGGTAACAAACTTCAAGCGAGTGATTAAGCACATTTTGACCATAGCTTGTACGGTATTTCAATTTACCTAAAAGTTTAACAAGCTCGGGGTGAATGTTGGGAACGCCGGCATCAATAATAGCGCGTTCGCCGGCTTCTTTAATAGTGGTGTTAACTTCGTTAGTGGCTTTAGTAACGGTTTCTTCAATTCTTGCAGGGTGAATACGCCCGTCTAAAATAAGCTTTTCCAAAGTAACACGCGCAATTTCGCGCCTTACAGGGTCAAAGCTTGAAAGGGTAATAGCTTCGGGTGTATCGTCAATAATAAGGTCAACACCTGTTGCGGTTTCCAAAGCACGAATATTACGGCCTTCTCTACCAATAATTCTACCCTTCATTTCGTCATTCGGTAATGCCACAACCGAAACGGTTAAGTCTGCCGAATGGTCAGCGGCACAACGCTGAATAGCGTGGCAAATAATATTTTTTGAAATACGGTCACACTCTTCCTTGGTGTGTTGCTCGTGTTCCATAATCTTTACTGCCTTTTGGTGTACCAATTCGTCATCTAAAAGCTGTAAAAGGTGAGCCTTTGCTTGTTCTCTTGTAAAGCCTGCAATTTTTTCAAGCAAGTCCATCTGGCTTTGCTTAAGTCTGTCGCATTCTTCAATACGCGCATCAATTTCTTTGGCGCGAATCGATAGTTTTTCCTCCTTAGCTTCAAGATTATCAATTTTTTTGTCAAGAGATTCTTCTTTTTGTTGAAGACGGTGTTCTTGACGTTGCACTTCGCTTCTTCTTTCGCGAAGGTCTTTTTCTGTTTCTTGTCTTAAAATGTGGATTTCGTCTTTAGCTTCTAATAGAAGTTCTTTTTTCTTTTGTTCGGATGTTTTTATGGCGTCATTCAAGATGCGTCTTGCTTCGGCTTCGGCAGAACCTATTGCTGCTTCAGCAGACTTGCGGCGGTAAACCGAGCCTGCAATAAAGCCGATAACGGCAAGCACAACTGCGACGCCGCCCATAATGATGTACGGCACTGTAGTGCACCTCCTATATAATAAACACGGAGTTTTTCTTAAGCCGAAGCTGCTAAGGTTAAATGCTTCGAATATAGACGGGAGCCGTGCATTTACCTCCCGAAATATGATTTTACTTTGTATGAAATGCAGTTCGCCAAAATCTACAAAAAACAAAGTTATAACCCCAATATAAGGGCTATTATCTATCATATTGTACCACTAATAGTGCAATATGTCAAGAAAAGTAATTGTTAAATTTATAATATAAAATTCCTTAATTTTTTACTTTATTTTTTATAATATATATGTTATAATTTATAATGAATATTTATCTATTGAAAGGAGTGGAGGCTTTATGTTTAAAAAGTTGATTTTAAGCTTACTTATTTTGTGTCTAAGTCTTAGTCTTTGCGGCTGCGATTTTTTTACTACGGATACAGCTGAGCTTCTAACACCGCCTGCACTTTCAGACGATTTTAAGTATATATCAGATGCGATAAAAGAGAGTTCCCAAACGGATTATTTAATGGAGTACCCCCAAACCGGAGAATATCGCTCGGCGGTAGTACAAAAGGATATTGACGGCGACAGAGTAAACGAGGCCTTTGCTTTTTACAGTACTAAAGACGGCGAAACCGAAATGATGAACATAAACGTTATTCGTTTAAAGGATAAGGAATGGAAGTCGGTTTCGGTACAAACCATTGTAGCTGCAGGTGTGCATAGGGTTGAGTTTTGTGATTTAGATCAGGACGGCATATCCGAAATTTTGGTAGGCTGGCAAATTTATTCTACAAGCAATATGCAGTTGGCAGTTTATTCTTTCAAAGAAGGTGTTCTGACTCAAATGATGCTTAATAAATATGCTCATTTTGTTGTTTGTGACCTTGACGAAAACAAAACCGATGACGTTTTGATTGTAGAAATGGACGAAACAAAACAGCAAAACACCGCTTCGCTTTACGGCTTTACAGAAGGCAGTGTTATCCAAATAGGAAGATGTGCGCTTGATAGCAAGGTGCAGTCCTTGGGTCATCCAATTGTGTCTGAGCTTTCTTCGGGTAAGCCTGCAGTTTATATAGATTCGGTAAAGGGTATAGGCGCTATAACCGAGGTTTTAATTTATGAAAAAGGCAAGCTTCTTAACCCGCTTTACGACAAGGAAACTTTGGAAACCAATAAAACCCTACGCGCAGCAAACCTTTCCACCAGAGATTTTAATAATGACGGTATTCTTGAAATACCTGTTCAGCTTAATGTTCCGTCGGTTACTGAAAATAAGACTGCGGAAAAGCTTTATCTTACAAACTGGTGTTCATTTAACGGCGAGTTCCTTACTACACAGGTAACTTCTATGGTGAATCTTATTGATGGATATTATTATAATTTACCGTCAAAATGGGTTGGCAATATTGCAATATTAAAAGATACCGATAACTGCATACGCGAAATTTACAGCTATGACACCGAAGAAATGGTTGTAGGCGACAGTTTGCTTTATATGAGAGCTATAAAAATACGCGATTGGGAAAAAGGCGTGTATACAGCACTCAACCTTATGGAAATAGGCAGAACCAATGATGCGGTTATAGCTTGCAGGATCCCCAGAAAATCAGGACTGACTTTTGACAGCGTAAAAAAAAGTTTTGGAGTATATAATCAGGAGGCAAAATAGTGAAACGTATTTTAATAGCAGAAGACGAAGTAGCAATACGCGAATTTGAAGCAATAAATTTAAAAAGAGTAGGCTATACGGTAGTAGAGGCGGGCTCAGGTGAAGAAGCACTTGAAATTTTTGATAACGATTTTGAAGGTTTTGATATTGCTTTGCTCGATATTTCTATGCCGGGCATGGATGGCTTTACTCTTTGTAAGGAACTTCGTAAAAGAAGTGAAACCTTAGGCATTATAATGCTTACTGCCAGAACACAGGAAATGGATAAAATAAGCGGTTTAATGATAGGCGCTGATGACTATATTACAAAGCCGTTCAGCCCTACAGAGCTTTTGGCACGTGTTGATTCACTTTACAGACGGGTTGAAATGTATGCACCCAAAACCGAGATTAAAGTAACCGATGATATTACTTTGGGTGAGTTTACCCTTAATTTAAGAAAAAGAACCTTGCTTAAAAATGGTGTTAATATTGAGCTTACACAGGTAGAATTCCAAATGGTTGAATATTTCTTCACCAATCCTGATGTAGCGCTTGACAGAACCGACATTTTAACAAAGGTATGGGGTAGCAATTACTTTGGCGAAGAAAAAATTGTAGATGTTAATGTAAGACGTCTTAGAATGAAGATAGAAGATGACCCTTCAAAACCGCAAAGACTGCTTACGGTTTGGGGTATGGGTTATAAGTGGAGTACAAGGTAAATACCGGAAAACTCTAAGAAAGGAGAAGGCAAATGCGCTTTGATATTAAATTTAAAAGCATTACATATAAATGGTTTTTTAATATTTTTCTGGTAGCGGTAGCTGTTATGTGTGTGGCGGCAATTGCGTTTTCTTCGCTTTACGCTTCACTTTATACAGAAAAAATTGAGGCGCTTGCCACCGATTATTCTGAAGGTTTTTCAGCGCTTAATAATACCGATTCAAAAACCTTTAAGGATGCTGCCATTATTATGGCGCAGGAATTTGATTTTAAGGATAAAATAGAGGTTCAGGTTATAGATAAAAACGGTAAGGTTTTTGTATCAACCACTGGATTTTCTGCAAGAGATGGTGAAATGCCCGACTATATTAAGGCAAAGGAAAGCGGTAAACCCGAAACCTTTAAAGGAAAAAGCACTACAAAACAATCAATAATGGCAGGAACTGTAATGCTTTACGATAATAACGGTGAGGAATTAGGTGCTTACCGTTGGGTAACATCAATGTCGCGTGCAAATAGACTTATGGGAATTGTTACGGCAATTATTATTTTGCTTTGTGTTTTAATGCTTACGGTTATGGTTATTACAGGTCTTTTCTTTGTGAAGTCTATTGTAAACCCGATTCGTGATGTAAGTAATATAGCGCGAACAATCGCAAGAGGTGATTTTGAGTCGCGTATAGAGATTAAGAGTGACGATGAAATTGGTGAATTGTGCGATGCGATTAACTTTATGGCTTCCGAGCTTCATAATTCGGAAAGTATAAAGAATGACTTTATATCTTCGGTTTCGCACGAACTTAGAACCCCGCTTACCGCTATAAGAGGTTGGGGTGAAACGGCAAAAATGTCATTGGATAGCGATACTGACCTTGTAAAACGGGGACTTGATGTAGTGCTAAGTGAGGCTGATCGTCTTTCAAGTCTTGTAGAAGAGCTTTTGGATTTCTCACGTATGCAAACGGGTAGACTTTCCTTGGTTTCGCAGCCTATTGATGTAACCTTAATTCTTAACGAATCGGCAGATATGTATGCGGAACTTGCTAAAAAGCAGGATATTGATTTAGTAGTATCGGTACCGAGTGAGGAAATTACTGTTTTGGGTGACAAAAACCGCTTAAAGCAGGTGTTTATAAATGTAATTGACAATGCGGTTAAATATACTAATGCGGGTGGACAGGTGCTTGTAAACCTTGATACGCAGGAAGCGTGTGTGCGTATTACGGTTGCCGATACAGGCGTTGGTATTCCGGCGGAGGATATTGACCGTGTTAAAGAAAAGTTTTATAAGGCAAATAAAACGGTACGCGGTTCAGGTATAGGTCTTGCCGTTGCCGATGAAATTATAAAACAGCATGACGGACTTTTATTTATAGAAAGTACAGAAAGTGTAGGAACCAAAGTTACAGTAGTGTTGCCGATTTATGAAGAACCGACAGTGGAAGCTACTGAAGAAACTATAAACGAAATAGGAGAAACAGATGAATAAATATACTTCAATCGGCGGTCAGGCTTTAATTGAAGGAATTATGATGAAAAGCCCTGAAAAATCTGCTTTGTGTGTACGTCTACCAAACGGTAGTATTGATACTTCCTATATGGATTATGTACCTTTAAGTAAGCGCTATAAATTTTTTAAAACTCCAATTATCCGCGGCGTTGTCGCTTTTGTAGAGTCTATGATACAAGGCTATAAGGCACTTATGCTATCTGCCGACAAATCGGGATTTACCGATCTTGAAGAAGATAAGCCTAAAACCGAAGATCAGCCCAAAAAAGATAATGTATTATTAAATATTATTATGATAATCGGTGCGGTTTTGGGTGTTCTTTTGGCGGTTGTATTGTTTATGTACATACCACGCCTCTTGGTATCAGGTATACAGATGCTTTTTAATGTGGAAATCACATCCAAGCTTTTACGCTCTTTTATAGAACAGTTTGTAAAGCTTGCAGTTTTTGTAGGCTATGTATGTTTAGTAGCACTTATGAAGGATATAAAGCGGGTATTTATGTACCATGGGGCAGAACATAAGACAATTTTTTGCTACGAAAAGGGCGAAGAGCTAACAATCCAAAATGTTAGAAAGCAAAAACGCTTTCACCCGCGTTGCGGAACCTCGTTTATGATACTTATGATACTTATAAGTATTGTTTTTTCTACTCTTTTGCAGGTGATTTTCCCAAGTGTTTACAGTATTAAATGGCTTTGGGTATTAGCTAAAATTTTAATGATTCCGTTAATTTGCGGTGTAGGTTTTGAAGTACTGAAAATTTGCGGCAGGTATGATAATATAATTACCCGTATAATTTCGGCTCCGGGAGTGTGGCTACAAAGAATTACCACCAAAGAACCCGAAGATGATATGATTGAAATTGCAATTGCCGCACTAAAGGCGTGCGAGCCGGAAGTTCCGGATGTGGAGAGACCAAATGACAATATTTGAGGCATATAATCACACTAAGCAAAAGTTAAAAGGGGCAGGTATTCCCGATAGCGTTTTTGAAGCAAAGCTTATAATTAAGCACATTACGGGTCTTACTAACACTCAAATTTTAACCGAATACACAAAAGAGCTTACCGAGTTTCAACAAAATAATTTAACTGCAATACTTCGTCAACGTGAAATAAGATACCCTTTACAGTATATTTTGGGAGAATGGTCATTTTATAAATATAGCTTTAAGGTGGGGGTAGGGGTTTTAATCCCTCGTAGTGATACCGAGATTTTGGTAGAAGAATGTGCCAAATATTTAGAAGATAAACCTAAAGCGCATATATTGGATTTATGCTCGGGTAGCGGTTGTATAGGTATTTCTCTAGCTTGTGATTTTCCCGAAAGCGCGGTTGTGCTTTTAGAAAAATACCCCGAAGCTATGCGATATATTGAAGAAAATATTAAGCTAAACGGTGCTTATAATGCTGTGGCATTTGCGGGCGATGTTTTATTAGGCGATGCGAATGCGCAAAAGTATGATTTAATAGTAAGCAATCCGCCATATATTCCGCCAAGTGAAATGGCGATAACTTCACCCGAAACTAAGTTTGAGCCTGAAACGGCACTTTTAGGTGGCGAAGACGGTTTAGATTTCTATAAAGCAATAATAAATAATTATAAAAATTCTTTGAAGGATGGCGGAATGCTCGCCTTCGAGGTTGGAGTAAACGAAGCAGAGCGCGTAAAGTCCCTTTTAATGGACGCAAGATTTTCTAAAATAACAGTAACTAAAGATTTAAACGGCATAGAACGAGTAGTCACTGCAATAAATGAATAAAGGAGATTTAAAAATGGCTTCAAAAAATTCACAAACAAAAACTGCGGTTAAGGTAACCGATGACAGCGAAAAGCAAAAGGCGTTAAAAACCGCAATCGAACAAATAGAAAAGCAGTTTGGTAAGGGTGCCGTTATGCGCCTTGGCGAGAATGCTGCTATGAGCGTTGAGCATATTAAAACAGGTTCCCTTACACTTGATGTGGCGCTTGGTATAGGCGGTATTCCCAAGGGAAGAATTGTGGAAATATACGGTCCCGAATCTTCGGGTAAAACCACAGTGGCGCTGCACTGCGTAGCTGAAGCTCAAAAAGCGGGCGGTACTGCCGCATTTATAGATGTTGAGCATGCTTTAGACCCCGTTTACGCCTCTAATTTAGGTGTTGATATTGATTCACTATTGGTTTCTCAACCTGATTCGGGTGAACAGGCTTTAGAAATCGCCGAAAGCCTTGTACGCTCGGGTGCTGTTGATATTATTGTTATCGACTCGGTTGCCGCTTTGGTTACTAAGGCAGAAATTGAAGGCGAAATGGGTGATAACCACGTTGGTCAGTTGGCGCGTCTTATGTCACAGGCGCTTCGTAAATTAACAGGTGCTTTGTCCAAGACCAACTGTGCAGCTATCTTTATTAACCAATTGCGTGAAAAAATTGGTGTTATGTACGGCAACCCTGAGGTTACTACTGGCGGTAGAGCGCTTAAGTTCTATTCTTCTGTTCGTATTGATGTTCGCAAGGGCGAGGTTATTAAAGACGGAAGCGATATCATAGGCGTTCATACAAAGGCTAAGATTGTTAAAAACAAGGTAGCACCGCCCTTTAAGGTTGCTGAGTTTGATATTATGTACGGCACGGGTATTTCCCACGCGGGCGAAATCGTGGATGCCGGCGTTCAGACAGGTGTAGTTAAAAAATCGGGTGCTTGGTTCTATTATGGTGAAACCCGTTTAGGACAAGGTAGAGATAATGTTAAAAAATTGTTTGAAGATAATGCCGAATTAGCTATGGAAATTGAAGATAAGATTATGGCAATCTTAACTGAAAGTAATAATCAGCCTGTAGCTGAGCAGGATGATGAATTTATTATGCCTACAGAGCCTGTAGCGCCCCGTAAATCTATTGATATTGATATTGCAGTAGACGACTAATGCAAATTGTAACTTTAAAAAAAGATAAGCTTCATTTAACAAAGGTTATTTTAGACGATGGAAAAGAAGCTTTAATAGATAATGATGTTTGCGCTGACCGTTGCTTAAAGGTTGGCGACAGTTTGATAGAAAGCAGTTTAGAGGAGCTTTTAGCAGAATCGGATTATGTTCGTGCTAAATCACGCGCCGTCTGGTATTTAGACCGTGCCGACCATACCGAAAAAGGCCTTTATGATAAGCTTATACGCGGCGGCTTTAAAAAAGAGTCTGCAGCTAAAGTAATTGCGCGTTTTATAGAAGTGGGTTTGCTTGACGACCGCCGCTTTGCGGAAAATTATGCAGAAAGGCTTAGTTGCGGTAACTACTCTAAACGCGAAATTTTACAAAAGCTTACCTTAAAGGGTGTACCTTATTCGGTAGCTAAAGAAGTTTTAGCGGGTATCGACGGTGATGAGCAAAGTAAAATTAAAAATTTATTAGAAAAAAAGTACCAAACAAAATTACAAAAGCAAGACGGAGCCCAAAAGGTTTTTGCAGCACTCTTGCGAAAAGGCTTTTCTTACTCACAGGTGAGAGAAGCGCTAAAAAGCTATATAGAAGAATTTGAGGAATAATATGTACAAAGTTAGTATGGTATCGCTTGGTTGCCCTAAGAATCAAGTAGATGCTGAAATGATGCTTTTTTCTCTTGTGCAAGCAGGATTTGAGTTGTCCCCTGAAGAAGCTCAGGCGGATGCAATAATCATAAACACATGCGGTTTTATAGAAGATGCCAAGGCGGAAGCTATTGAAAATATTTTAGAAGCATCGCGCTATAAGGCAGAGGGCAACTGCAAAGCGCTTATTGTAACAGGCTGTTTGGCGGAACGCTATAAAGACGATGTTACAGAAGAAATACCTGAAGTAGATGTATGTATTGGTATAGGCTCTAACACTAATATTGCCGAAATTGTAAAAAATGCAATTGAGGGTAACTTTAAAAATTCCTACGGCGAAAAAACTGATTTGAATTTAAACGGTAAGCGCATTCTGGGTGGTATGCCCTTTACGGCATATTTAAAGGTAGCAGATGGATGTGATAACTGTTGTACCTACTGTGCTATACCTAAAATTAGGGGTAGGCTTAGAAGCCGCAGTATAGAAGATTGCGTTAAAGAAGCTACCGAGCTTGCTAACAATGGGGTTAAGGAACTTATAGTTGTAGCGCAAGACACTACCGCCTACGGTACTGATATTTACGGTGAGCCAAGACTAGCAGAATTACTTACTGAGCTTTGTAAGGTTGAAGGACTTCATTGGATAAGAACTTTATATACATATCCCGATAAAATTACTGATAAGCTTTTAGATGTAATAGCAAGTGAGCCTAAATTGGTTAATTATTTGGACATTCCGCTTCAACATATAAATGGCGAAATTTTAAAGAAAATGAATCGCAAGGGCGACAAGCAAAGTATCGAAGAATTGATTAAAAGAATTCGTAATAAAATTCCGAATATTACTTTGCGTACAACCTTTATAACAGGCTTCCCTGGTGAAACTGAAGCGCAGTTTGAGGAATTAGCTGAATTTGTAAAAGAAACCCGCTTTGACAGACTTGGTTGCTTTACATATTCTGCTGAAGAAGATACCCTTGCCGCCGAAATGGATAGTCAAGTAGATGAGCAGACAAAGGTTTCGCGTATGGAAAATATTATGGATATGCAAACTACCATTGCGGCAGAGAAAAATGAAGAAAAAATCGGTACTGTAACTGAAGTTCTGATTGAAGGCTGGGATGATTACATCAAGTGTTATTTTGGAAGAACTGTAGGCGATGCTCCCGAGGTTGACGGTAAGATTTTCTTTATGTCTACAAGACCGCTTGTGATAGGTGAGTTTGTCAATGTAACAGTAAATGATTGTTTAGAATACGATTTGTTAGGAGAGTTGGCAGAATGAATACACCCAATAAATTAACTCTGGCTCGTATGATAGCAACCCCAATTTTTATGGCGGTAATGCTTATGTGTTTTGATTATCACTATACGGTTGCGCTTGTATTGTTTGCGTTAGCATCTCTTACCGATGCTGTAGACGGTCATATGGCAAGAAAATATAATATGGTAACCGATTTTGGTAAATTTATGGACCCACTTGCTGATAAAATGCTTACAACCAGCGCTTATTTAGGCTTTATGTTCATTTATGGCAAAGGCGATTTTAGTTGGCATATGGTAGCTATTACTTTTATTGTATTATTCCGTGAGTTTGCGGTTTCTTCCATTCGCTTGGTTGCAGTAACCGCAGGAGGTAAGGTTGTAGCGGCAAATATGTGGGGTAAATTTAAAACAGTTAGTCAAATGGTGGGTATTATCTTTGCTCTTGCGGTTTTTGCTTTTAATGAATTTGAAGCTATACCGCTTCCAACTTTTGAAATACTTAATATAGTTATTATTGCTTTGTTCTGGCTTTCTGCAGTACTTTGTGCTATTTCAGGCGCAATTTACATTTGGGGAGGAAGGCAATTTATTGCAAACGCAAAATAAACAGTAGGTGACCATTTTGTTTAAAAGACTAATTGAAGATGTTAATGCTGTGCGTGACCGCGACCCTGCGGCGCGCAGCTTTTTAGAAGTATTTTTATTATATCCCGGTGTTAAGGCAATAAGAATGCACCGCCGTGCGCATTTTTATTATAAGCATAATATGATGTTTTTAGCGCGTTATGTTTCTCAAAAAGCGGCGCGCAAAACAGGTATAGAAATTCACCCCGGCGCCACTATAGGCAGGCGATTGGTTATCGACCACGGTACAGGCGTGGTAATAGGTGAGACAACCGAGATTGGTGACGATGTGCTCATTTACCAAGGTGTTACATTAGGTGGTACCGGTAAGGATACGGGTAAGCGCCACCCAACAATCGGCAATAATGTTATGATAAGTGCCGGCGCAAAGGTTTTAGGACCCTTTAAAATAGGGGATAACTCACGCGTGGCATCGGGGGCGGTAGTTTTAGCCGAAGTTCCGCCTAATTCAACCGTTGTGGGTGTTCCTGCGCGTGTTGTAAAACAAGACGGTAAGCGTGTAGCCTTAGACCAAATTCACATTCCCGACCCCGTAAAGCAAAAAATGGATTCGCTTGAAAGCCGAATTTTAGAGCTTGAAATGAAACTCAAGGAGAAATAGTATGAAAATTTTTAACACACTTACAAGACAAAAGGATGAATTTAAGCCGTTAGTAGACGGCGAGGTAAAAATCTATGCCTGCGGTCCTACGGTATATAACTATATTCATATAGGTAATGCGCGTCCGCTTTGCGTGTTCGACGTTTTGCGTCGTTATTTTGAATGGCGTGGTTTCAATGTAAACTTTGTTCAAAACTTTACCGATATTGACGATAAGCTTATAAATAAGGCAAATGCTGAGGGTATTACTGTGCCTGAGGTTGCCCAAAGATACATAAAAGAATTCTGGACCGATGCTAAGGGCCTTAATGTGCGTGAAGCAACCGTGCACCCGCGCGCTACCGAAAATATTGACCAAATCCAAGCCATTATTTCGACACTTATTGAAAAGGGTTATGCTTATGCTGTAGGTGGCGATGTTTATTACCGCGCTAAAAAATTCAGAGAATACGGTAAACTTTCACATCAACCACTTGAAGATTTGGCAGAGGGTGCAAGTAACCGTGTTGACGGCGGTGCCGATATTAAAGAAGACCCAATGGACTTCTGCCTTTGGAAAGGCGCCAAAGAGGGAGAGCCTTTTTGGGAATCTCCTTGGGGTAAGGGCAGACCGGGTTGGCATATTGAGTGTTCTGCTATGGCAGGTAGATATTTAGGCAATACTATTGATATTCACTGTGGCGGTCTTGATTTAATTTTCCCCCACCACGAAAATGAAATTGCTCAAAGTGAAGCTGCTCACGGCTGCGACTTTGCGCATTATTGGATGCATAACGGATTTATCAATGTTGATAATCATAAGATGTCTAAATCCTTGAATAACTTCTTTACTGTACGTGACGTTGCAAACGAATTTGGCTATGAGCCTATTCGTTATTTCCTTATTTCTTCCCAGTATAGAAGTCCTATAAATTATTCTGTAGATATTATTGAACAGGCTAAAAATTCGCTTGAACGTCTTTATACCTGCCGTGATAATATTGATTTTGCGCTCAAAAATGCAGAAGATGGCGGAGAAGTACCCGGGTTTATAGAAACTCGTAAAAATGATTTTATTGAAGCTATGGAAGACGACCTTAATACTGCCGATGCGTTGGCTGCAATATTTATGTTGGTTCGTGATATAAATTCTGTTATAGCAAACGGTGCTAAAAAGGTTACGTTGACTGCATGTGCTGATATGTTCGATCAGTTAACAGGTGTTTTAGGTCTTGTCTATAACCGAAAAGAAGAAGTTTTAGATAGCGAAATTGAAGCGTTGATTCAAAAGCGCACCGAAGCAAGAAAATCTAAGGATTTTAAAACCGCGGATGAAATTCGTGATAAGCTTAAAGAAATGGGTATCGTTTTAGAAGATACCCCACAAGGCGTAAAATGGTCAAGAAGTTAAAAAAAGAGCCGTTAGGGAAGAATTTTTATATTTATGTGAGTAAATCTCATACCTTTGGTACCGATGCAGTACTGCTTGCAAATTTTTGCAACGCTAAACCGAAGGATAAAACTGTCGATTTAGGAACAGGCTGTGGCATTATACCGCTTTTACTTCTGCGCGAAGGTCTTTCGGCTTCGGCTATCGGTGTTGATATAAGCGAAGAAGCGATTGAACTCGCAAATAAAACAAAAAATGAGCTTGGTCTTACAAAATTTACCCCTATATGTAGCGATTTGAAGGCTTTAAAGGGTAAGGTGGAGTTTGGATGCAATACCCTTGTTACCTGTAATCCGCCTTATAAAGCTCCTAACGCGGGACTTCAAAGCACGGGTGAGCGTGAACGTGTTGCTCGTCACGAAACCGAGTGTACGCTCAAAGATATAATAGAGGTTTCGGCAAAGCTTTTGCAAACAGGCGGTAGACTTTGTATGTGCCACCGTCCTGAGCGACTTTCGGAACTAATGTCACTTATGACCGAATATAAAGTAGAGCCAAAAAGACTTAGACTCGTTTGCCAACGCAAAGGGGAAGAACCATGGCTTGTGCTTGTAGAAGGCAGACGGTGCGGTAATACGGGTCTTCGTATTGATCCGACACTTTATGTAGAAGAAAATGGCGATTGGTCAAAAGAAATGATTGAAATTTACGGTGCTTATAAGGAGGCGTATTTATAATGTCGGGCAAGCTTTATGTTGTAGGTACTCCTATAGGTAACTTGGGCGACTTTAGCCCACGCGCTATAGAAACACTTGAAAAGGTGGATTTCTTAGCGGTAGAAGATACCAGAGTCACTATAAAATTACTTAATCGTTTCGAAATTAAAAAAGAAATGCTTTCTTATTATGAGCATAATAAGTTGTCTAAAGGCAATTTAATTTTAGAAAGACTTTTAAATGGTGAAAACTGTGCCGTGTTATCCGATGCGGGAATGCCTGCAATATCTGACCCCGGTACAGATTTAGTAAAATTATGTTACCAAAATAATATACCTGTTGAGGCGGTGCCTGGACCAAGTGCGGTTACTACTGCGCTTGCCGTTTCGGGTATGGACTGCGGGCGTTTTTGCTTTGAAGGGTTTTTAACCACACAAAAAAGCGGAAGAATGGGGCATCTATCGGATCTTAAAACCGAAAAACGCACTATGGTTTTTTACGAAGCACCGCACAAGCTTTTGGCTACATTGCAAGATATGTTATCGATTTTTGGTGAACGTGAAATTGCAATTGTTAGGGAACTTACAAAACTGCACGAAACGGTTATGCATACAAATTTCACGGATGCAATAGCTTATTTTAGTGAGAATGCCCCGCGCGGAGAGTTTGTACTTATTGTAACAGGTGCAAAAGAAGTGATTGAAAGCTATACGTTAAAAGATGCGACGGCTTTGGCTGAAAAATTGGTCAGTGAAGGAAACTCTACTTCATTTGCCGCAAAGGAAGTTGCAAGTATTACAGGACTTAAAAAGGGCGATATTTATAAAAGCCTTTTGAAAAAATAAGGTGGATTATGAAAAAAAGCAACGATTTTAATACCAACCCAAATGGCGAAGGATTCAATATTACTGTGACCGATAAAAAATATAAAAGACACCACTTTAAAAAGAAAAAGCACGGTATAGCGGCCCTTTTTCAAAAATTAAGTAATTGGTGGAGAAACCTTAAAAAATGGAAAAAGCGTTTTATTAAGGTGCTTACGGCACTGACTGTTCTTTTGTTGGCGCTTGTCATAACCTTTTTAGCGTTTTTTAATTATAACTATAATGAAATTACTAAAAAACCTGAGGAATTAGGGTTTAAAAATGTTATAGATCAAAAAATTGTGAATATTGCACTTTTTGGTATTGATACAAGAAGCAAAAATTCCTTTAAGGGTAATTCAGACAGTATAATGGTGCTTAGCATTAATACCGAGACTAATGCAGTAAAAATTGTTTCTATTATGCGCGATTCACTTGTTAAAATAGAAAATAACGGCAAAATTTCTTATAATAAAATAAACAGCGCTTACGGTTCAAGCGATGGCGGTCCCGAGCTTGCTATCAAAACCCTTAACCATAACTTCGGGCTCGATATTTCGGAATATGCTACGGTTAATTTTTATGGTATGGCAGAGATTATAGATGCTGTTGGTGGTATTGATGTTGAATTTACGCGTCAAGAGATTGCTACCAACCATGCCGATGGTTTTAATGGTCTTGTAAAGCGACAGTGCGAAAAAATTGGTGTTGACCCTGAACCGCATTACATCAGAACCGAAGGCAAGCACCATGTGAACGGTATTCAAGCAGTTGCTTACTCGCGTATACGCAAATATAAAAATATATGGGATACTAATAACGATTTCGGCAGAACTGACCGTCAACGTTATGTTATGGAACAACTTTTTGAAAAAGCCATAAAGCTTCCTAAAACAAAGTATGTAAGCCTGGTTAAGGCCTTAATACCATATACTGAAACCTCACTTTCTTATAAGGAAATTATGGGGCTTGCATTTGATGTTTTGTTGGAGTCGCCAACATTTGAGCAAACTCGTATGCCTCTTAATGAATATCAAATGAAGGCGCCGAATATTCCAAGAGTTGGATCTACGGTTTATTATGATTTAGAGTTTGCAAAAGATTTGTTACACGAATTCTTTTATAATGATGTCACCCCTGAAGTGTATGTAGAGCAAAACGGCATCAGAAAAAATGATTGGTATGCGACATTAAAATAGTAGCAAGAAGGTGTTTTATAATGGTTTATGTGTATTTGGTTATAAGTGTAGTCCTCGTTCCAGTTCTTAATAATTTTTTGCCAATATTACGCCAAGGCTATTCTTGGTGGTTGGTTCCGCTTTTAGTGGTAGGTGAATTTTTAGCACTTACGATTTTACATTTGCTCTGGTTTTTAATAAGCTTTTTGCTTGTGAGTCTTAATTCGGATAAGGAAAAAGGTGCGCGCTATTATCGTTTTGTACTAAAGCATACTTTACCGCTTATTGTAGCACTCGCAAGGGTTAAAATAAACGTTACTGGTATGGACTTGGATAAGGTACCAACCGATAGAAAAATGATGTTTGTTTGCAACCATCAGCATGATTTTGACCCTGCTATTATATGGTCGGTGTTTCCCAATAACGATATAGGCTTTATTGGCAAAAAGGAAATTTATAAAACAATGCCCTTTATTGCCAGGGTTATGCATAAACTTTACGGTTTGCCTATCGATAGGCAAAACAACCGCGAAGCTGCAAAGACAATTATTCAAGCAATAAATTATATTAAAAAAGATAAGGCTTCTATAGCAATTTTCCCCGAAGGATATACAAGCCTTGAGTGTAAGCTTTTGCCTTTTAGAAACGGAGCTTTTAAAATTGCACTAAAGCCAAAAGCACCAATTGTAATTTGTACACTTAACGGTACAAGAGAAATCCCTAAAAATATGATTTGGCGCGGTTGTACGGTAAATTTTAAGGTTATAGATGTAATCTATCCTGAGGATTACGAGGGTATGAACACTAACGAAATTGGTGATAAAATTCACAATCTGATGCAAGAAGCACTTACGGAACTTCGAAAATAAAAAATAAATGTCAATCTTTAAAAAAAGATTGACATTTTACTTTTATATAGATATAATTATATGTGCGCTTTAATGGGCAAGAATTTATATACTTTATTAAAATTTAATATATTATCGAGGCGTGGCTCAGTTTGGTAGCTTTGAGTTTGACCGCCGCCGGTGGCGGAAGAAGGGAGAACGAAAAGGCGCCGCGGTCGACAAGCGAGATACGGTAGTATCGAGACGTCGGGAACCGCAAGAGTAAGCGAAGTAGCAGCGCGATAGTTTAGCATAGCGAATTTATATACTTTATTAAAATTTAATATATTATCGAGGCGTGGCTCAGTTTGGTAGAGCGCTGCGTTCGGGACGCAGAGGCCGCAGGTTCAAATCCTGTCGCCTCGACCAAAAATCCGTGTTTCCCTTGTGGGAGACACGGATTTTTTTGTATACGAATACTACCGGCAGTGCAGGTAGTATTCGTACACAAAAAGAAATAGGGAGAAACTTCTTTACGAAGTGTCTCCCTATGCGGGTGGATATTTATTGTACCAAATTTCTTGGGTTCTTAATATCATTAAATAAAATATCTTGTTTTTTAGAAAGATTTATTTTAGATATCAGCATTTATAATTTCATCCATAATTCCTAAATCCCAGCAAAGCCTTGGTAAAACATATTTATCTCTAATATCCTTTGCGGCTTTGAAGGTAAGGGGTAGAATTTTTGCATCAAGGCCTATTTCGCTCATTGTTTTTGGAAGGGAAACCTTATTATAAAGCGCTTCGAGTTCGGTTATTAGGGGTAATTCTTCTTTTATTATTTTTTGTATTTCGTCCCATTTTTCTACAATTATTTCAATGCGCTTTTTATGGCTTTCTAAGTTGTATTTTTGCTCTTTTTCTTCTAATGCTATCATACTTTCAGCACCCTTGCCGAGAAACTCCTTTAAGGTTTCGCTCCAAGCGGGGAAACTGAATTTTTCTGTATATTGGAATGCTTTTTGCTTATCGGGGGTAATATTTTTAATTTCTTCATATAGCTTAACTGCTATCAAAGTGCCTACTGCACACTGTATTCCGTGAAGTTCAGCAGGTGTACCAAACTCAACCGAACGCATATCCCATATATGAGATAAATAATGTTCTATACCCGATGCGGGGCGTGAAAGACCTGCAAATTTCATAGCTGCACCGCAAATTATCAGTCCTTCAAAAACTGCTTTTACAGCGTTTTCATCTCTTTTTAAAAGACCTTCGGCATTGTCTGTACACTTTTTGAGCGAATCTCTTACAAGGTTTGCTATATCTTCGCAGTAATATTCGCCGTTTATAAGATTAGAAATACGCCATTCACAAATAGAAACATATTTTGCAAGCATATCTCCAAGTCCCGAAACCATCATTTTTATAGGAGCGTTACAAAGGATATCAATATCTCCTACAATAACATCGGCGCACTTGCTGTTAAGTGAAATTTTAAGACCTTGCATAGTCATTGACGAGGTTGCGGAAGCATAACCGTCCATAGAAGGCGCAGTACCGACAATTATGTATTTTTTGCCAGATACGTTGGCAACTATTTTACTAATATCGTTAATAACACCCGAGCCTACACCTATAACAACATCACACTCAGGCTTGAAATTCATAAGCGCTAAACCTACATTTGCTTCATCGGGCTCAACTATATCATTAGAAAAAATGTATTTATCAGTCTTAATTCCACTTTTTTTAAGTACTTCTATTACTGCTTCGCCTGCTGCAGAATAGGTATTTTTATCCGCAATTATAAAAGCGCGGTTGGTTTTTAATTCTTCAAGTATCAAAGGTAATTTCTTTATAGCGCCTTTTTCGGTTATTACCTTAGAAGTAAAAATATGCTCTCTACCGCATAAACAGTTTTTTTCGCTTACATTTTCAAACATATAAACACATCCTCCGATATTAAATTTATATAACTATATAATAGTTTATTATATTTTAATAGTCAATCAATAATAATAATATTGACAAATTAGTCATAATTTGATTATAATTATGATTATAGTGATTATATTTTGATTATTAGAGGTGCAATATGGCTATATATAACCGAGAAAACCAATACATCAATCTTTTGGCGCAAAAGCCCTACTCTGTAAAAGAATTATCCAAAAAATTATTTATAAGTGAGCCTACAGTAAGACGAGATTTAATATTTTTACAAAAAAAAGAACTGGTGAGTTGTAAAAGGGGTATTGTGGCCCTTCGAACTAACTCACCAGACCAGCGTATTCCATTGTTTATACGGCATTTGGAACAGAATGAAGCTAAACAGATAATCGCAACAAAAGCAATATCACACATAAAAGACGGATATGTAATAATGCTTGATGCTTCTACAACAGCTTTTCATCTGTTGCCTTACCTTACAGAGTTTAAAAATCTATTGGTTATAACAAATGGTGCAAAAACCGCTTTAGAATCCGCTTCAATGGGGATTAGAACTATTTGCACAGGTGGGGAAGTGACACTTGAATCCTTTTCATATATAGGGCCTGATGCAGAATCGGTTTTAAATAGATATAATGCCGATATTGCGTTCTTTTCTTGTAGGGGAGTTGCCAATAAACTTGCTACAGATAATTCTATTATGGAAAATAATATCAGAAGAATTATGATTAAAAATTCAAAACATAATTTTTTATTATGTGACAAAAGCAAGTTTGAAAAAATCTATTTGAATACGCTATGTAATATAGATGATATAAATGGACTGATAACCGATTAAATACTTATTTTATTAACCTTTCGGTTTTTGAAATAGCATATTTCTTTAAAGCCGATTTCTTTTAAAGTCTTTATTGCGGTTTCAAAATTAGCCGATGCATTTTTAGCAACATGCGCATCAGAACCTAGTGTTATCAATCTACCGCCTAACTTATAATATTTTTTTAATATTTCTTTACTTGGTATAAAATCCTTTAATATGCTGTATGACGATGTGTTTACTTCGAGCGCAATATCTTTTTCGATTATCTGTTTTAAAATATTTAAAATCTTATCTTCAAATTTGCTAATATCAATATTTAGTCCGTATTTTCCTATAATATATCTAAGCGGACAGGTAAGATGCGCTAAAATATCAAAATCCATTAAATCAAGCATTAATTTAATATCGTTAAAGTAACAATCTAAAAACTCATATAACTGTTTTTCGCTTGAAGCAGAAAAATCTGTTTTGGAGTATGGCATTTTGTGACCCTTATATTTAACCCAGTGAACCGAGCCGATTATCACATCATAGGGCAGTAAGTCGTGTATTTTTTCATACGCCTTTGGATACCAAAAGCCTTCACCGATTTCTATTCCCGTGAGTATTTGACATTTTTCTTTATATTTTTCATTTAATGCCTTGACATTGTCATAGGCATTTTTTATTGGGGTATATATGTCAAACTCATTGAAGCGAAAAACATCACAGTGGTCTGTAACAGCAAAAATTTTGGTGCCTTTCTCAATTTGAGAAAGGCACATATCTTCTATTTTACAATTAGAATCATGTGAAAACTCGGAATGAGTATGCATATCGGCAATCAAAAAATTATTCACAATAAAATCACCTTTTTAAAATATGGGTTTTGTTGTTATCCTAAAAGCGTATCGGTTACAAGCATTATGCAAAAGCCAATAAGCAGGGAATAGGTAGCACCGCGTTCACTTCCGTGGGCGTGGGTTTCGGGAATCATTTCGTCACTTATAATATAAAGCATTGTTCCCCCTGCGAATGCAAGTCCGAATGGTAGAATTATTGAAGAAATATTGATTGCAAAATAACCTATTAAGGTGCCGACAACTTCTACAAGGCCGGTAAACAAGGCATAAATAAAGGTTTTATAAGGCTTTATACCTGCGGCAAGCATAGGACCTATAATAACTATACCCTCAGGAATATTTTGAAGCGCAATACCGCCCGCAATCATTAAAGCCTGTGCTGTATCACCCGAGCCAAAGCCCGAACCCGCGGCAATACCTTCGGGGAAGTTATGTATTGCAATAGCAACAACAAATAAAAGCACACGGTTTAGGTTTGAATTATTGTGGCTTTCGTTTTCAGTATCTACAAATTTATGCAGGTGCGGTACCACCTTGTCGATAACATTAAGAAAAATAGCACCTGCAAACAGACCTACAATACATTTTATAATACCGTATTTACCGCCGTATTCAATCGACGGTAAAATAAGCCCCAAAATTGCCGCTGCAAGCATTACGCCTGCGGCAAAGGATAAAATTATATCCGAAAATTTGTGAGATATTTTTTTAAAACAAAAGCCTATCAGCGCGCCTATAATTGTAGCGCCGCCTACTCCTAAGGCTGTAAGTAAGACCATTTTCATAGCATTAACCTCCACATTAAGAAATTATACCATATATTTTATTGATTATCTATACCAGTAACACGAAAAATTTATAAATTTAGTGTAATAATAATCGTATAAGATTACAAAGGATGAAATAAATATGTGCACAGCACTAAAATTCACAGCTTTCAATCATTATTTTGGCAGAAATCTCGATATAGAAACCACCTACGGTGAGGAGGTTTGTGTCATGCCCCGCCGTTTTCCGCTTATGTTTAGAGAAATGGGCGAAATGACCAAGCACTACGGGGTGATTGGTATGGCAACTGTGGTAGATGGTGTTCCGCTTTTTTATGACGGAGTAAATGAATGTGGGCTTGCTATGGCGGGACTTGCTTTTCCCGAGAATGCATATTATTCACCGATAGTAAACGGTAAAAATAATATTGCTCCGTTTGAGTTTATACCTTGGATTTTAGGGCAGGCAAAGACGGTTGCCCAAGCGGAAGCCTTACTTTTAAGAGTGAATCTTGCAGATATAACTTTTAGTGAAAATTTACCAACAACACCGCTTCATTGGATGATTGCTGACCAAAACCGTTCAATCGTAGTAGAGTTTATGAGGGATGGTATGCATGTATATGATAACAAACTCGGAGTTCTTACAAACAATCCGCCGTTTTCTTATCATATTAAGAATTTAGAAAACTATCGTCATTTGCGAAATGATGATAAGAATGTAAAGCGTAAAATAGGGTTAAAATATTCCGATTATAGTAAGGGGTTAGGCGCTGTAGGACTTCCGGGGGATATTTCTTCAAAGTCGCGCTTTGTCCGTATGGCATTTTTAAGTGAAAATTCTGTAAAACCTGACAGTGAGATTTCATCTGTAGGGCAGTTTTTTCATCTGCTTTCATCGGTTGAACGAGTTAAAGGAGCTTGTAAAACTGAAACGGGCGCTTGGGATATAACTGTCTACAGCTGCTGTATGAATATAGATAAAGGTCTTTATTATTACACCACCTACGGTAACCGTTGTATAAGCTGTGTTAATATGCATGCTACAGATTTACAAAGCGACAAAATAAGTTGTTTCCCACTTATTTCAGAAGAAAGTATTAAGTTTCAAAATTAAAAAAATCGGCAGTAAACTATCTAAGATATTTTGCTGCCGCTTAGTATTAAGCATCTGTTTTATTGCTTTGAAGTATTATTTTAAAGCTTCTGCAACTTGGCTTATTCCGCCAAGGCAGGCTTTTGCAAAATCATCACTGTATTCAGGTTTCCATTCTTTGCCGTGGCCTACTACCGTAAACTTTACGGTTTTTTCTACCGGCTTTTCTTTTGCTTTTTTCAAGGCATCCCTAAATGCTTTATCAATTTTTTCACTAATTTGTTGTGTCGTTAGGTCGGGACTGTTTGCCGCAATTGTTGAAGCGGCTTTTACATAATTTTTGTACACCTTTTTGAAGTTTAAAGCGGTGATTTTAACCGTTACGGTAGCGTTGGTGGCGTCTGTGCGCTTGGCTGAAACTATTTTATAATCAAGCTCTGCAAAAATATTTTTAATTTTGTCTATTGTTGCCTTATCAAAGCCTAAGGATTCTTGTGATGGTCGCTCACCTGTAAGACTCTTTTGCGCTGTTTCAAAATCTCCTTCTTTAAGTGCATCAAGCAAGGCACTGACTGCTTTTTTGGCATAGCCGAGTTGTGAAGCGCTTGAAGTTGTATTGGAAGAAGCTTCATCCTTAGTGCTTGCTGATTCTGTAGAAGATATAGCTTCACTACTTAAAAAGGCAGTATCTGAATTATAATCGGAAAAGTCAGGTCGGCTATGATATTCGTCAGTATATTCTTCGGAAGAAGAGTAGGTAGAGGATGTATTCGAAGTTGTTGTGTTTTGGGAGTTTGAAGCATCCGTGCTATTTGTAATCAGTGAAGTTTCAATGCTATTGGTAGCAAGTGAGCCATCTTCATTTTGAGAAGATGCTACTTGTTTAGTTTTACAACCAACCATAAGAGTAATCACAGATATTGCAAGTGTAATTGTAAGAAGAATTTTTAATACTTTCATTGTTGTTTTTCCTTTTTTATTCGCCAATAACTTCGTCAGATAAATCAAAAGCGTGTTTCCTCATTTTTGTTACCGCTACAGGTGGAATAGTATCATAATTCAAACCGTAAACGGTTTTTAATATGCAGTCGTACTCACAAGGGGCAGGCATTTTATGACCTTCAAAATCAATATATACAGGCTCGCCGTAGAATCCTCTTGGGAATACTTCCTTATAATACGGATAATAACTGCAAAGGTTGATTAAGTATTTTTTGTTGCCCTTATAAAACTTTTTCATATTTTTAATAGCAAGTTTTTCAATAGAACGGTTGCTTATAAAAGGCAAGATAAGTTTAATTGCTATTCTTATAGGTATTTTCTTTGTCGACGGTGAATAGCCTGTTTTCATAAATAACATTCTTCGGCAAAGCTTTTGAACCATATTTACAAGACAATTTTTAAATCCTGCAGGTCTGTTCCAATAGTCTAAGGGGAAAATATCAACATAAGGACCGTTGCATTTTGAAAGCTTTGTTACCTTGTGCTGTATGTAAGGTGTTTTGCGAACTAATTGCATTTTAGCACCTAAAACCCAATGCTTAGGATTGTTTTCAAGCGCGTCAAAATTAAGCTCGGGTGGTATTTCACCGTTTTTAGCAAGTTCTACAAGCTTATCATAGTCATCGCGCGGCATTGCAATATCAATATCGTCGTCCCAAGGAATAAAGCCGTTGTGTCTTACAGCACCTAAAAGTGTACCTTCTGTAAGATAAAAACGAAGATTGTGTTTTTCTAAAAATTCCTTAGTTAAAACTAATGTTTCAAGAGTGTATTTTTGAAGACCTTTAACAAAGCTTAAACGCTCTTTTTTGGCAATGTAGGAAGGGGTATCAACAAAACTTTCTGGGTTAAGATTTGCATATTTTTCTTTTAGTTCTTGCAATTTTAATTGCTTTTTGTGATTTTCATAATAAGTATATAAATCAGCAAGTTTAGTTTTTCTGAAAATACGGTACACAGCATACTGTATGGCATCATAGTCTAAATCTTCTATTTTTTCACCCAACTCAGTAGTTAACTGTCGGCATGGAATATCCCCTATAAATTCGGGAACTTTAAAATCAAGTATTTCATATATAAAATCCAATTGCATTGGAATATCTTTATATTTAAGGCAACCCAAAACGGTTCGTAACACCTTAAGGCGTGCGCGAATAGTGCTTTCTTCTTCGATTTCTTCTATTTCAGCACCTTCTTGCGCTTCGCCAATTTCTTGGATTTCTCCAACTTCATTTAATAATTCGTCTTTCGCACTTTTGCATAAAAATCTTATGTGAGCACTAGTTAAAAATGATGCGCTTATAACAAAACTTTCATCCTCGCCTAGTTTTAAGTAATTACTCAAGGTTTGGGTAAGGTTTTGTGATAAAGAAAAAGAATTTTTTGCTAAGTCGGATATTTTTTCTATAATCTCGTTAACTATTTTTTCGGCCTTTTTTTCGTTTCTTAAAAATGGCATTATATTTTTGGATAATGCTTTGTATAAAGCTACTGCCTGGGTGCTGTTATCACTATCTGGATTATTACTTAAAATAATATCAATACATTTGGCTATAGCTTTAGCACCAATTAATTTTTTGTTGCTTAATTTTAACATTTTATAAATTTCCTATCTTTTTAAATAATGTTAACCTATCGTTTTAGGTTTTTGTTATATCTGCTGTTGTATTTTTTTAAAATCTCTATGGTGTTAGGATTTTCTACTGCAAAGTCTACGAAAATCTCTTCTCTTTCGGGGGTGTATTTTATCGGCCAAGAGTGGTTATTGTCATAAATATCACTTAGCTCAACTTCCAAAAGGCAAAGATTTTCTTTTACTTCTTCTAAGAATTTCATACCCTTAGCGGTTGAAATTTTTAGCGCCGAAACACCTTTTTTATCTGCTTTTAGTTTTTTATTAAGTTTATTGTATCCCCAAAAATCGCCAATTGTTATATCGGCAATTTTATTGTCGCCTGTAAATTCACATCTAAAGCAAGAACGCTTTGCAAGATATGCACTTACAAAACAGTGGTAGTAAATGTTCCAACGCTTTGAGGTGGACTCTTCTTTACCGTTTTTAAATTTTAAGGTTGTGGCAACCTTGTTCCAACCTTTAGATTTATCCCTAAAGGAGATTGATTTAACGGCAGAATCGTTTTCTTTTGCTTTTTCTTCAAGATAAGACTTTAGTATTTTTCGTGATGAAGAACACGCACAAATAATCTCGGCCAAGATAAGATTATCGTACTCTTTGCCTAAATAGTTTTTAAGGCCCGCTATTTTACAAGGGGTACCCGTGAATAAGACCGGCTTTCCTTTGTTAAGGGCTTTTTCGGTTTTTTTGTAAATATTGTTATGCTTTGCTTCAACATATTTAGAACCGCAAAAATCCTTCGCTTCAGTCCAAGTTTTAACTATAGAGTATACTGCAGCGTTATCTTTGTTGTATTTAACGCCTACAACATAACCACCTTTAGATATAATGTTTTTGGCAAAAATTGGGAACATACCGCCTGAAGCCGAGTTTTCTGAATCGAAAACATCCTTAGTATAAGCCATATAGCCTACGGATTTAAAGCCTTCATTACGCTTTTTGGTGTTATAAGGGCAAACGCGGTTGCATTTGCCACAACTTATACAAAGGGCTTTGTTTATAACGGGTTGATAAAAGCCTTCGCTATCTGCTTTTAGGGTAATTGCTTCGGTGGGGCAGGCGTCTTCACAAGCAAAACAACCGTAGCAGGTAAATTTATCACCGCTTGTAAAATAATCACCTACACGCTCACTTTTTTTGCCGTTTAGGACAGTGTTAATAAATTTGGCGGACTGTAAACGCAGTGCATCCATTTTTTTGTGAATGTCATCAAAAACTATCGGAATATCCTTAAAATCCGGCAAAGGCTCATCAGGTGAAATAAAATGATTACAAAGACCAAGCTTTGAAAACAGATTTTCTAAACGGTCATTATTTCTGTCTCTTTTAAGTGTTATAAAATTCTTTTTAAATATTAAAGAGAATACAGAAAGGTGGAATGACTGCGTAACCACATATTCAGCATGCGCAATAGCATTAAGGGTTTCAATAGGACCTGAGCTTCTTGTTTTGGCAAGTTCGTTTTTGAATTTTGCGTTTTGAAGATTGTGAACTATCGGAAGACCGGTTTTTTTAGAAAGCTCTTTAGCGGCCCTTAAAAGTTCTAAACCTTTAGCGGAATAGTGGTGAACATGTACATAAATATACTTTTTATCACCATAAGGACTTTTTTTAGAAACAAAACTTTTAAAATATTCGCGCTCAGGTAAGAAGGTGGGGTCGCAAACAATCGAAATTTCTTTATCGGTTAATTTTGAAAAAAACTGCTTGGCTTTTTCTTCTCTAACCGAGATGTAGTCCATTTTTTTAAAATATTCGCTGAAAACGGGAAGCTCACGCTTGGGAACCTCAGGGTTGCCAATGCTGGCTCCATAGGAAGCGATAATGGTGTCTTTACTTACAAAATCACCGAAAAATGCAGGGTCAAGACCCTTTGTTATGGTACTGTTCCAAATTTGGTCACTACCTGTGAATATAACATCAAATTGAAGCTTTGCGTTTCTGAGTTGTTTAACTGTAGTGTAGGGCTCGGTTAAATTAAACTGCGCTTTAGAAAACTTTTCAAAACGGTATCTGCGAAGTGGCATATATGGTTTTTTACAAGCTTCTTTTAACCATTTTATAAAGTATTTTCTTTTTGATTTTACGGTTTTTCCGAGCAAAAGGTGCCCCGGACGATAGGATTTTTCTATATTTTTGTTTCTGTAATTTATAATCTGTACAGTGTGGCCTAAAGACTCAAGATACTTCTTAAGTCCTAACGCTTGCATCGCTGTACCGAAATTATGAGCATTATTAACTGAAATAATGCCAATTTTCATAATATATCTCCTTGTGAGTGTTTTTTCTAATTATCTTTCACAATATATTGGTGAGGATGAACGCGTTTTTCTTCTGGAGGGAGAGTCATATAATCCCCGTAAATACAGGTTAAAATTTCTGCAGATTTACAAGGAACAGTAACTAGCATATTTTCGAACTGAACCTCCTTTGCGGGTTCAAAATATTCCTTTGAAAAAATTTCTTTTGAAATATTATAAGCACTTGCAAAGTTTGCGAAATACGCTTCGCCTTTTTTATGGTCGGCAGTGTAAAGAGAAGTAAGCTTTCTTTGCAAGGAACTATAGCTTGAGAAAAATGCAGCAGTACGGTATAGCCTGCGTTTTTGTGAACTTTTAATATAGTAAGCCTTGGCAAGTAAAATATTGCGATATTTTCTAATAGTGCCGGCTCTCTTCAAAAGTTTAATACTTAAAGGGCCTGTTTCGTCAAGCGGAAAAATATCAATTGCGGGGCCTTTAACATTATTCATAGATTTAAGACCTTGACGGATAAGTGATTTAAAACGGCATTTACCCGTAAATACAACCTTAGCAAAAGTAAGATAATATTTTTTATAGGTGCTTTGGTGGTAAAGACGGCAATTGTTACGAGTATCCTTTCCCCAAAGCTTTACAAATTTTTCATAATCGTCACGCGGCATGGAAATATCAATATCGTCATCCCACGGAATAAATCCGCCGTGGCGGACTGCACCTAAAAGAGTGCCTTCGCACAAATAGTACCTAATATTGTTTTTGTTACAAAAATCCACAACAACCTTTAAAATATCGAGAGTGAAAAGTTGTAATTCGCGTAACTGGCTTTGAGAAAGCTCTTTAGCGGAATTTGTATTTGCCTTGCTAATAGTAGGGACACCAAGAATGCGGTACTTGAATTTTTTGGGCAGATTTCGGATTTTATTTATAGATTTTTCAAAACCTTTTTGAATTTGAAGTAGTATATAGTAGTTCTTTAAAGCTCTTCGTGAATCACGGAATCTGTTATAATTCGAAATAGGATATACCGCAAGCTTTGCTGAACGGCGGTCAAGATAATAAGGATTACTGGTCCAATTTGGAAAATTCTTTTCAATATAATCAAAAGCGGCATCAACATATTTAAGCTTTAGCTGAAGAGCACCATTATTAACAAAAGTGGAAAACCTTGCGTGAATATGCATTAAGCAAATAGATTCAATTTCGGCTTTAAGCATATCGTATTTGCCAATTTTTTTGTAATGGCTTATTATAGCATCGCAGGATTTAAAAATATCGAAAATCTTATTATCACAAGAGCTTGTTATTGCACCGCTGCGACCCGTAATATAAAAATATAAAGGCTCGTTTACAAGCTCAATTTTATTAGCAGAGGATAGTATATTGTAAACCACTGCCGAATCTTCATAATACTGCCCTACGGGGAATTTATAACCGTTTAAAATCTCACGCTTATAAAGCTTATTCCAAGCGTAAGAGCGTGAATATGCCAAAATTTCAGGAGATTCATATATGCTTTTGCCAAATGTATAAGCTTTTTCTATTTCTTTAACAGTGCTGCTTTTAATGCAGTTTTTTTCATCCAGTTTAACTGCTTCGTGGGCACAAACTACTATATCTGCATTGGTTTCTTTGGCACAGTTATACATTTTTTCAAGCATAAATTCGCTTACGAAGTCATCACTGTCAACAAAAGCAATAAATTCGCCTGTTGCCCGTTTAATGCCAAAATTTCGCGCATCCGAAAGGCCGCCGTTTTCTTTGATATATGCTTTAATCTTATTGTGATATTTTGAAGCAAAGCTGTCAATTATTTTTTGGCTGTTATCAGGTGAACCATCATTTACGATAATAATTTCAATATCGTCTAATGTTTGTTTTATCAACGAATTAAGGCATTTTTCTAAATAATTTTCTACATTATAAACGGGGATGATAACAGAAACCTTTGGCATTAAAATTCTCCTTTTATTTACAGCAAGAATAAAAGTATATACCATTTTTAAGGCACTGTTTCACAAACTACATTTTACACTATAAAGTGTGTGAAAGTCAATATTATAAAATATATTATATGTGCTTATATTAAAATAATAAACAAGTAATATATATGTTTGACATTTGTGCCAAAAAGGTTTATACTATTTGGGAATTATTTGCAAGAAGAGGTATTTTATGAGAAAAAAACTAAAAATTTGTTTAACGCTATTTTGGGTTTTCTTCCGCATAGGTGCTTTTACCTTTGGTGGTGGGTATGCTATGATACCGCTTATAAGCGAGGAAACGGTAAACAAACGCAAGTGGATAAGCGAGAGCGATATACTTGATATTATTGCTATTGCCGAGTCAACTCCCGGACCTGTTGCTATAAATTCTGCCACCTTTGTAGGCTACCGTGTGGCAGGCTTTTGGGGCGCTTTTTTTGCTACCTTAGGTGTAGTATTGCCTTCGTTTATAGTTATTTTAATAATATCTTATATTCTTGAAGAATTTAAAAGCTTAAAGGCTGTGCAGTATGCTTTTACAGGTATACGCGCGGGTGTTTTAGCACTTATTGTAAAGGCGCTTTACAAAATGTATAAGGCCTGCCCTAAGGGACTGTTTTATTATGTGATTATGGGCTTAGCGCTTATAGCGGTTGCTTTCTTCAAGATAGAAGTAATCTGGTGTATAATAGTTTGTGCCATTTTTGGCCTTATTTATTCATTCGTGTTGAAAGGTAAGGTGGAAAAATGATATTTTTAAAGCTTTTTTTAACCTTTTTTAAAATTGGCGCCTTTACCTTTGGCGGCGGATATGCAATGCTTCCCTTTATCAAGGAGGCGGTTTTGGCTAATGGTTGGATGAGCCTTGAAGAAATTATAGATTTTATAGCAGTTAGCGAATCTACACCCGGTCCGTTTGCTATAAATATGGCAATCGCTATCGGCAACAATCAGGGTATAGATTACGGCATTTCTGGTGGCATTTTCGGGGCTTTTTGTGCTACACTGGGCGTGGTTTTACCGTCATTTATAATTATTTTAATTGTTGCTAAAATTTACGATAAATTTAAAAACAGTAAGGTTGTTGCCGGCTGTATGACAGGCTTAAAGCCTGCGGTTATAGGCTTTATAGGCGCGGCGGTTATATCTATTGCCCAAACTGTATTTGTGCCAAACGGCTTTAGTCTTTCAATTTTTAGCGAAGCCTCAGTTTATGTTTCATTGGTCCTTTTTATAGGCGCGTTAATAGCCACCTTTAAAAAGGTACACCCAATCATTATAATCTGTATTTGCGCAGTTATAGGAATAATTTCAGGATATTTATTTTAATTAAAAAAATGAAGATCATGAGTCATACTCTTAAGGATAGTACAACAAGATACGAAAACACCCGTAGTTTTTTAAAAACTGTGGGTGTTTTTTATATTCTCTTTACTTGTTGGTTACGTTACGCTGTAATATAGCTAACCGATAAATAAGAATTTGACGGGAGATTGATATTATGAAAAGTAAATAGCAACTGTTCGCAGCAATATTTCAACTGATAGTTGGTCTTGCTGCAATTATATCATTTGTAATGCTTAGTTTTGACGGCGAAAATATGGCAAAGTGGATAGTAACGCTTATTATATCTGTTGCATTCGTTGTTCTGGGTATGATTGGAATTATTGATTATAAATCAAACAAATAAATTTTATTTTATCGAACAGATGTTATTTATAAAAGGGTTTTAGGTTCTCCTAAAGAGTGGAAAATATGTCGTACATTTTCCCTGCTTGCCAAGGTGTGAAACAAAATTAAAGGAAGCACGAAATCTTCGTGCTTCCTTTTTTACTATCCTCAAGAGTGCGACTCTTAATATTTGTTTATTTTTTATGTTAATTTTTAAGGCTTTGTAGTGGGGCGGGGATTCTGCCTGCGCGGTCAATAAATTTTTTAGGGCTTTTTGTAAGGTTTACATCCATAATAGGACCCGAGCCTAAAAGTCCTC
>JAZQYX010000026.1:0-13225 GCA_045633725.1 Acutalibacteraceae bacterium
GCAATTTTACCGCTTTGGGGTAAAATGCTTAATGTTGAAAAAGCAAGAGAAGATAAGGTTTACGGAAACGATAAATTAACCCCCGTTGTTGTTGCTTTAGGCACAGGTATTGCTGAAAACTTTGATATAAATAAGCTTCGTTATAATAAAATCGTTATCATGGCCGATGCTGATGTTGACGGTAGCCACATCAGAACACTTTTACTTACCTTCTTTTTCCGTTATATGCCCGAGCTTATAGAAACAGGCCATATTTATTTAGCTCAACCCCCGCTTTACCGCGTGGCAAAGGGTAAAAAATATTATGACGCCTTTACTGATGAAGAGCGCGATAGATTTATAGAAGAACTTGGCGGAAATGTTGATGTTCAGCGTTATAAAGGTCTTGGTGAAATGAACCCCGAACAGCTTTGGGAAACCACCTTGGACCCCGAACACAGAACAATGCTTAAGGTAACTATGGCAGATGCCGAGCTTGCGGATGAAACCTTTACAATGCTTATGGGTGAAGAGGTTGAGCCAAGACGTAAATTTATTGAAGAAAATGCAGTTTTTGCAACAGATTTGGATATTTAAGGAGGGATAGCAAATGGCAAAACAAGAAAATGTATATTGGCCGAGTGATAGTGAAACTAAAATTCAACCGGTTGAAATTGTTGACGAAGTAAGACAAAGTATGCTTCAGTACTCTATGTCGGTTTTGGTTGGTCGTGCTATTCCTGATGTGCGCGACGGCTTAAAGCCCGTTCATAGAAGAATACTTTATACAATGTACGAAAATAGCCTGACTCCCGATAAGGCATACCGTAAGTGTGCTGATACGGTTGGTTCGGTTTTGGGTAGATACCATCCGCATGGTGACGCCTCTGTTTACGATGCAATGGTTCGTATGGCGCAGGATTTCTCTTTGCGTTACCCTCTTATAGACGGGCACGGTAACTTTGGTAACATAGACGGCTATCCCGCTGCCGCTTACCGTTATACAGAGTCCAGAATGAACCGTTTATCCTACAGCATGCTTGACGATATTGATAAAGAAACTGTAGATTTTTCACCAAACTATGATAACCGTTTGGAAGAGCCTACAGTGTTACCTGTAAGATTTCCGCAACTTTTAGTTAACGGTTCTTCGGGCATAGCAGTTGGTATGGCTACCGAAATTCCACCCCATAATTTAGGAGAAGTTATTGACGGTATGTGTTGTCTTATCGACAACCCCGATGCCGAATTGCAAGAAATTTGTCAACATATTAAGGGCCCCGACTTTCCCACCGGCGGTATTATAATGGGCAGAAGCGGTATTCGTGCGGCTTATGCTACAGGGCGTGGTAAAATTATTGTTCGCGGTAAGGCGGAAATTGAAGAAACCCGTAACGGTAAGTTCCGTATAGTTATTACCGAAATACCTTATAAGGTTAAAAAGCAGGAATTAGTTAAAAGTATTTACGATTTAGCGGCAGAAAAGCGTATTGAAGGTATTGACGATGTTGTCGACTACTCTTCTAAGCGTGATGGCGGTATTAGAATTATTGTAGACCTTAAAAGAGATGCAAATCCGCAAATTGTACTTAATAAAATTTATAAAAACACCGCATTACAAACCACCTTTGGCGCAATTTTGCTTGCTATTGTTAACGGGAAGCCGCAAATTTTAACACTTAAAGAGATGCTGCAAAATTGCATTGACTTCCAGTGTGATATTATTGAGCGCCGAACCGCATACGATAAGCGTAAGGCAGAAGAACGCGCCCATATTTTAGAAGGTTTAAAGATTGCGTTAGATTTTATTGACGAGGTTATTGCAATTATTCGCGCAAGTAAGGGTATTCCAGAAAGTAAGGAAGCCTTGATAGAACGCTTTAATTTAGACGATATTCAGGCTACTGCAATTGTTCAAATGCAGTTAGGTAAGCTTTCAGGTCTTGAAAAACAGAAAATTCTTGATGAGTTACAAGAAAAACTTAACTTTATTAAAGAATGTGAAGCAATTCTTGCAAGCAAGGAAAGAATTTTAGATATTGTTAAGACGGAAGCATTAAATCTTAGGGATAAATTCTCTGATGACCGCCGCACTGAAATTACAGACGTTGCAGGCGAAGTTGATATTGAAGACCTTATCCCCGAAGAAGAATGTGTTATTACCAAAACCGAAAATGGTTATATTAAGCGTGTTCCTGCAAGTGAATACAGCGTACAAAACCGTGGTGGTAAGGGTATTAAGGGTATGAATACCCGTGAAGACGATATTGTACAGAATATGTTTGTATGCTCGTCCCACGACAGCATTATGATGTTCACAAACCTTGGTCGTGTTTACAGAATTAAAGCATACGAAATTCCTGAGGGTAGCCGTCAGAGTAAGGGTATGAATGTTGTAAATGTTATTCCGCTAATGCCCGAAGAAAAGATTATGACCATTCTCCCCTGTACAGTTAAGGATGATAACGAGCGCTACTTATGTATGGTTACAGAAAAAGGTATTATTAAGCGTACCAGACTTTCTGACTTTAAGCATACCCGCAAAACAGGTATTATAGCGCTTTCTATTGATGAGGGCGATAGCCTTAAATTTGTTCGCCTTACAAGCGGTGAAGATAATCTTCTTATTGCAACAAGAAACGGCTATTCAATTCAGTTCCGCGAAAGCGATGTTCGTACAATGGGTAGAACGGCGCGCGGTGTTAAGGCTATTACTATGCGCGAAGGAGATAGCGTTGTAGATATGGCTATTTGTGACCAAAATACCCGCGTGCTTACCATTAGTGAAACGGGATATGGCCGTATAAGCAATATTGCCGACTATAGATTGCAGTCGCGTGGCGGTAAGGGTATAAAGAACTACCGTGTAGATAAATATGGTTTTGTTGCAGCAGTGCTTCCTGTAACCGTAGGCGATACCGATATTATTATGATCGCTGACGACGGTATTATAATCCGTATTTTTGCAGACGATATTTCGGAATTTGCGCGTCCTGCAAAGGGTGTTAGAGTTATGAAGACCACTAATGCCGACGGCGATACCGTTCGTAAGATTTTGTCGGTTGGTATGGCAGAGCACGATGAAGCAGAGGTTAACGACAAACCAGAAGAAGCTGATGCAGATTCCGGTTTAGTTGAGAGCGACCCAAGCGACGAAGTGGCAGAAACAGGGGAAACAGACGAATAATTTGCGGTAATAATTAAAACGGAGAGTTATTTAATGAATCAACCAATGGATTACGACAAACAAAATTTTAATCCGCAATATGAGAAACCAACCTATGTTACCTATATTCCTTACGGTTTTACACCCGAAACCTTTGAGGAACGAAAAAATGTACGAAAAATAGCCAACACGATAGGCATATCCTTGCTTATCCTGTTGGCAATATCCGAAATTGCGGTATACATTTTGCGCTTTATTTTAACTGTTTTTGATATTTGGAACACAAAAACCATTTCCTTTATTTCAGATCCTGCATTTACCCAAAGTTTCAATGCCGTATTTTCGGTAATAATGTTTACAATTCCTTTTGTAAGCGTTTTTAAATGGCAAAATATCAGAATATCGGGACTTATTAAATTTAAAAAACCGAAAATAGAGGATATTTTACCCTATGGTTTAATGGGTATAGGCTTTTGCTCGCTTGCAAATTTAACCGTATCCTATATGGGCAGTATTTTTTCACAATTTGGCATAGATTATCATGTTGATTACGGAGATAAGCCCGAGGGATTGTTTGGTTTTATGTTAACCTTTATAGCGATTGCTATAGTACCGCCATTAGTAGAAGAGTTTGCTTGCAGGGGCCTTATTTTAGGAAGTTTGCGCAAATATTCAGATTCCTTTGCGGTGATAACTTCAGCAATTGTTTTTGGTATCCTTCACGGCAATTTTCAGCAAATGCCCTTTGCGTTTTTAGTAGGTCTTATTTTAGGCTATGCTACAGTAAAGACAAAATCTATTTGGACCGCAGTTGCTATACATGCCTTTAATAATGCGGTTTCGGTATTTTTTGACTATGCTTTTATGGATGCAAGTCAAGCTTCAAAAAATATATCTTATGTAATTTATTTAATAATTTCTATCTTAGTAGGATTGTTTGGCATTTATCTTTTAAAGGACCGAAAGAACGCATATAAACTAAAAATAAAAAAAACAAGCGCTACAAAGGGACAAATTTATAAGTGGTTTTTCACAAGCCCAGCAATAATCATTTTTATGATAATATGCTTTTTAAAGTCTTTGGCATATTTCAGTTAAAAAAATTATGTAAACTAAAAGGCGGCCGTAACGACTGCCTTTTTTTACTTGGAGAAAAAGATGAAAAAATTTATGAAAGAGGCTATAGCCGAAGCCAAAAAAGCCTTCGATGAAGGCGAGGTGCCGGTAGGCGCTGTAATAGTTAAGGACGGAAAAATTATAGCACGCGGCAGAAACCACCGCGAACAAAAACAAAATGCTCTTTCCCATGCAGAAATCGAGGCAATTAACTCGGCTTGTAACATTTTAGGTACTTGGCGGCTTGACGGATGCGAGCTTTATGTTACATTAGAGCCCTGCCCAATGTGTACGGGTGCTATAATTAATGCACGCATTAAAACCGTAGTTTTCGGTGCATTTGACAGCGCTATGGGATGTATGGACTCGGTTATAAATTTGTGCGATTATCCGTTAGGTCACAAGGTAGAAATATATGGCGGCATTTGTGAGGATGAATGTAAATCACTTTTACAAGATTTTTTCAAAAAACTAAGATAAAAGAAGTAACCTAATTTTTAGGTTGCTTCTTTTATATTGAATGCTATATTGCGCTGTTTTTCAGACGATAGAAAAAATCTTGCGTGAAGGGGTGTACGACAGAGGTGTTGGCAATCGTCTAAAACACAAAATATGGTATTTTTGGGCAAAAAAGAGCTTATTTATAGAGGTTTTAGCGTAAAAAGTCCTCCTTTTTTAGTATTTTTAGAGAAAAAAGAATTAAAATATAGGTAACGCATGAAAAAGCGCATAATAAAAAGGTATACCAAAAGGTATTTAAAAAGGCAAGTTGCAAAAATAAAAACTTAAATCCAAATGTACATAAAAGTGCAGTAAACAATGGAACAGCAACAAAAGTTAAAAATTTTATATCTGATTGGCTTTTGTTTATTAGTCGTGATACATTTAAAAAGCAGGTTAAAAAATTTGAAAAATACATTATTATTATAAATCCTTTAAGCCCCATTTTTGGTAGCACAATTAAAATTAAAGCTATTCTGAATGCCGAATCAGAAATTGCGGTAAAAAAAGTAAAGGACTGTTGATCTAATCCCTTAAGTATACCGTCGCAAATACTGTCTAAATACATAAGAGGCACAATAGGAGAAAGTGCGACCAGCAACATACCAACATCTGCATCTTTGTAAATTATCCATCCTATTTCCTGCCCAATAGTGCCGAAAATCGCCCCAAAAATCACCCCGACAATAGCGGTAATTTTTAATATTCGCTCACAGGTATTTTTGACAATTATATTTCTATTTAGAGCCACCGCTTCAGATATTTCGGGTATTAAAAGGGTGGAAATGGCATTGAGGATTGCTGATGGAAAGAATAAAATAGGTAGCGCCATACCTTTTATCATACCAAACTGTGATAGCGCCGACTTACCCGAATGCGGATATTTAGAGAGGTTTTTGGGAACTAAAATATTTTCGGCAGTTCTAAGCCCGGTATTTAGATAGCGCCCTAATGTAATAGGAACCGAGATATGTAAAATTCGTTTAAAAATAGGGACTTTTAAATTATTTGAGAATTTAAAATCAAGATGCTTTTTATCAAATAAAAAATTAAAATAAAGGTATATACATGCAAGAATTTCGGCAATAATATCCCCTAATATTACTGCAAAGCAACAAGCGGCAAGTCCGTTTTTCATAAATTTATTAACAAGAATTAAAATAACAATAATTCTAACCGCTTGTTCGAAAATTTGCGAAAGCGCGTTTGGTGTAACCTTACGGCGAGATATAAAATATCCCCTAACACACGAAGTAACACCAATAAAAGGCAGGCTAAAAGGTAAAATTTTAAGGGCAGGTAGGGTGCGAATGTCCCCTAAAATAGTATTGCTTATGTATTCGGAGCCAAAAAATACTACCGCAACCGATAAAAAGGCAATAATAAGCGAAATTTCTATAGCGCGCCTTAAAACCTTAAGCGCACCTTTTGTGTTCTCAAGCGCCAACTCTTCACTTACAAGTCGCGTAACGGCGGTGGAAGTACCGCTAATTGCAAAGGTGGATGTCAAAACATAAACCGAAAATACAAGTTGATAAAGACCAATACCTTCGCTACCAATTTTTTGAGCAAGCCAAACCTTAAAAATTATTCCCGCAAACCGAAGTAAAAGAGAAGAAACGGTCAAAATTAGTGCGTTTTTTATAAAAATTGTTTTTTTCACAATATTTCTCCTTTTTTTATGGATAGTTAATTGTATGAAAAAAGAAATATTTTAATGAGTATTGAAAGTAATGCCAAAAAGTAATATAATAAAAATATATAGATATATCCAGAGGAAGTGAAAAAATGTCTTCACCGTTAGCAGATGCATTAAGACCGCAAACAATAGAAGAAGTAGCAGGGCAAAAACACCTTCTAAGCAGCGGCAAAATATTAAGAAAAATTATAGACTCGGGTAATGTACCGAATTTGATATTTTACGGTCCTTCGGGCGTGGGTAAGACTACCGTTGCAAACATTATTGCAAAAACAAGCAACAAAAAGCTTTGCTATTTGAATGCAACCACCGCTTCCACCGCCGACATTAAGGATATTGTAAATCAAATCGGTACAATTGATACCGCTAACGGTATTTTACTTTATCTTGATGAAATACAGTATTTTAATAAAAAGCAACAACAAATTTTGCTTTCGTATATAGAAAACGGCGATATTACGCTAATTGCGTCCACCACGGAAAATCCGTATTTTTATGTTTATAACGCTATTTTAAGCCGTTCAACAGTCTTTGAGTTTAAAACTCTTTCTAAAGAGGATATAATTGAAGTGTTAAAAAGAGGCATTGGCAAAATCACTGAACAAAAAGGAAAAAAAGTAACATTTTCAGAGGATGCTATTAGCAAAATTGCCGTAGCGGCTAATGGCGATGTGCGCCGTTCTTTGAATATGATTGAGTTATGTATTGCTACGGCAAATTTTGGGGATAGTATAATTGTAGAAGATTCGGCAGTGAAAGAAATTTTAGATTTTAATTCTGTCAGGTACGACCGCGATGGCGACCAACATTATGATGTTATTTCAGCATATCAAAAATCAATGCGTGGCTCCGACCCTGATGCTGCAATTTACTATTTAGGTCGGCTTTTGGCGGCAGGAGATTTACCCAGTGCTTGCAGAAGACTTTTGGTTTGCGCTAACGAAGATGTAGGTCTTGCTTATCCGCAAATTATACCTATTGTGAAGGCGGCGGTGGATACTGCAATGATGGTGGGCCTTCCTGAAGCAAGGCTTCCGCTTGCAAATGCTGTAATTTTGGTGGCAACTTCGCCAAAATCGGTTTCTGCTCATGACGCTATAAACGCCGCAATGGCGGATATTGAACGCGGTCTTGGCACCGAGATACCACGCCACTTGCAAAACAAGCATTTTGACGGGGAAGACGCTACCGTAAAAGGTCAGCATTACTTGTATCCTCACTCCTATCCGAAACATTATGTAAACCAACAATATTTACCTGACGATTTAAAGAATAAGAAGTATTACAACTTTGGTGATAATAAGACCGAAACGCTTTGTAAAGAGTATTGGAGTAAAATAAAGGGGGATTAACATGAAAACGCAAAACTTACCTAGAAAGACCTTGTGGCTTTGGCAAATTCGTGTTGTTATGTTAACCGCAATCTTAATTGGACTTTGCTTTTATTTTGTACCCTTTCCAAATATATTAAAAATTGCTGTTTTCGCGCTAACAATTTTGGGCATTATGGTGGTGATATGGTATTTACCCGTATTGTTCAAAAGCTACGAGATATTGTTTGGTGATGAAGCAATTATTATAAACCACGGCGTATTTATTAAGTTCAGCCATATTATGCCATATACGCGCTTAATTTATGCACAAAGCTTTGCAACACCCTTAGCGCGACTTTTTGGCGTAACGGCGCTTTCCTTTAAAGCGGCGCGCAGTCGAATAATTGTCCCTGAAATAAACCTTTCTGATGCCGAGAAGATTACAAGCTCACTTACAAGTGAGGCGCAAAATGATTAAAACATATAAGGCTCACCCGTTAATGATTTTCACATTTATACGCCCAACACTTATAGTTTTGTTTTTGCCGGTAATTAAGGCAATAGAACAATATTTAACTGAGCGCAATTTTGAAGGCGTAACAGGTTTTTCGATTATTGTTGTAGCTTCGATTTTGGCGTTGGCTGTTTTAAGGTGGCGCTCGTATAAAATAGAATATAATACCGATATAAAACTTTTAACCATAACCTACGGCTTTCTTTTTAAAAGCGTTACCAAGCTTGATATTAAAAAGCTTTCTTCAATACAAAACACGCAAAACCCGATCGATTTTATATTCCGTTCAGTAACCTTTAAAATTAATACCGAAGCAGGCGCATATAACCGCACCGACTTTCAGTTTAAGTTAGGGCTTAAAAACAGTAAGGAATTTTCGGCCTTGCTTTACGGACAAACCGAAAAAAAGAAGGTAAAGTATAGCGCAATAAAGGTTGCGGTGCTTGCCGCAACAACATCTTCGGCTTTTACGGGTATGCTTGTGGCGGTGCCGCTAATTAACCGCGCAGGTACCTTGTTAGGAATAGGCATAAGCGATATGCTGCTTAACGAAATAAACAATATTTCAAGCAAGATTGAAACCTATTTTCCGCCCGTTGTAAACACCATAAGTCTTATATTTTTGCTAGCTTATTTTGTTTCTTTTGTTTATTCCTTTTTAAAATATGTAAACTTTAAGTTCTATGTAGGCGAAAACAAGCTTGAAGTTCGCTCGGGCGCAATAGTAAAAGCGCGCACTTCGTTTAAAAAAAGCGCAATCAATAATATTAAGGTTGAGCAGACCCTTTTGATGCAGATGCTTCGCCGTTATGCGCTAAAGGTGAGTGTTGGCGGTTATGGTGATACTAAAAGTGAATCGGAAGTTATTATTCCGCTTGGCGCAAGTAAAGAAATACGAAATAAGCTTTCCAAGTATTTTCCGTTTTTTGTGCCTGATGAAAAGGGTATAAGACCTAAGCGCAACATCTTAACTCAAAGCCGATTTTTATTTTTACCTGCTATATATTTTTTAGCGGTAATTGCAATATCGACATATTGCGCCTTGATTTTTGAAAAATTCACAAGGTTTATACTGTTTTTAACGGTGGTTACTTGCGCATTGATACTTTCGTATGCTTATATGGGCGTGTTCGAGTTTAACCGTTCTAAGATAGCTTTTGGCGAAAACATATTCGCTCGCAGCACGCGTGGTCTCAGAACTTTTGAACTTTACTGCCCAAGGGAGAATATCGGCGAGATACGAATTATAAGATTTCTGCCCGATATGTTGTATAAAACCTGTAGAGTAAGGGTGTTTGTTCGCAGCGAACGCGCTGACAGTATACGTGTACGGCATTTAGATTATGAAACAGCTATAAGCACAATATACAAATGCTTTAATGTTGAATAAAAAAATAAATTTCGCACAAAATAATAAAAATGTTTCACGTGAAACATTATCGGTTAGGAGTGCGAAAAATGGATTTGTTTTTGGATTGTCTTAAAGCTTTTGTAGTTGGGGGACTGATATGTGTAGTCGGTCAGTTGTTGATAGATTATACCAAATTAACCCCTGCAAGAATATTAGTGTCCTTTGTGGTGTTGGGTGTTTTATTAACTGCTATTGGAATTTACGAACCTTTAGTAGAATTTGCAGGCGCTGGCGCTACAGTTCCGTTAACAGGGTTTGGATATAGTTTGGCGCGCGGCGTAAAAGCAGCAGTTACCGAGCACGGTATTATAGGCGCTTTAATGGGTGGGCTCGAAGCCACCGCCGCAGGAATTACGTCATCTGTTTTATTTGGATTTATTGCGGCGCTATGTGTAAAGCCTGACGATAAGAATTAAATAAGTTAAAAGGAGGTGTTTTTCACTTCCTTTTTATTTTACATATTTACATTTTTAGGGAGTTTTGATATAATGTATTAAGTAAAATGTTTCACGTGGAACAAAAGGAGATTTAAAAAATGGGAAAAATTGTTTCCATAGTTAACCAAAAAGGCGGTGTAGGCAAAACTACAACATCGGTGAATCTTGCTGCGGCAGTAGGTATTGCAGGCAAAAAGGTGTTATTGGTTGATGCCGACCCTCAGGGAAACACCACCAGTGGATACGGTATAAATAAAAAAGAAATCAAGGTTTCTACCTATGAGCTACTTGTAGGTAGCGGAAAAACCAATGATGCTATTGTTAAAACTGAATATAAAAATGTTGATATAATCCCTGCGTCAATAGATTTAGCGGCAGCTGAGGTTGATTTAATTGAAATTGACCACCGGGAAGCTCAGCTTAAAATGGCGCTATCGGTTGTAAGGGAAAAGTACGATTACATATTTATTGACTGCCCGCCATCTTTGGGACTTATCACCATAAACGCTTTGAATGCAAGCGACACAGTGTTGGTGCCTATACAATGTGAGTACTTTGCATTAGAAGGTCTTTCCCAGCTTATGGCTACTGTAAGACAGGTTAAAAGACTTTATAATCAAACTCTTGAAATAGAGGGAATAGCGCTTACTATGTACGACGGCAGACTCAATTTGACCGCACAGGTTGTTGGTGAAATTAAAAAGTATTTTTCGGACAAGCTGTACAAATCGGTTATACCGCGCGCGGTAAGACTTTCTGAAGCGCCAAGCTTTGGTATGCCTATTCAGTATTACGATAAGCGTTCAAAGGGTAGCGATGCCTATAACGCTTTAGCGAAAGAGTTTTTGAAGAAAAACAGGAGGGGTTAAAATGGCAGTGAAAAAAGGTGGACTTGGCAGAGGTTTAGAATCTTTATTTAACGAAAACGCCGCAGACGAAGGCGGAGTGATAACCGTAAACCTTAACGATATTGAGCCAAATCGTGAACAACCACGTAAGGATTTTGACGAAGATGCTTTGTCAGAACTTGCTGAAAGCATTGCAGAACACGGTCTTATACAACCTATTGTGGTTAAACCCGAAACAAATGGCAGATATAGTATAATTGCGGGCGAACGCAGATGGCGCGCATGTCGTATGGCCGGTCTTTACGAGGTTCCTGTGGTTATAAAGGATGCAAACCCTCAAGAGCTTATGGAACTGGCGCTTATTGAAAATCTTCAGCGTGAAGATTTAAACGCTGTTGAAGAAGCGCTCGGCTACCGTTCTTTGATACATACATACGGCTTGACTCAAGAACAGGTTGCGGCTCGTATGAGTAAATCACGCACAGCAGTAACAAACGCTTTGCGCCTTTTAAATCTCAACCAAGAAGAATTACAGGCTTTGCGCACGGGTCTAATCTCCGCAGGTCACGCAAGAGCGCTTTTGTCAGTTGAAGAAGGCGAGCTTCGTGATAAAATGTTCGAACAAGCTACAAGCGGTGCTTCTGTAAGGCAGCTTGAAAAACTTGCGGCAGGTGCTAAAAAAAGCAGCAAAACAGCTGTTAAAAAAGAAAAGAACACCTTTTACAGCGAGGTTGAACTCTCGCTCAAAAACGAGCTTCATCGCAAGGTCGATATAACACCTACCGGAAATGGCAAAGGCAAAATTACAATTGAGTTTTTCAGTGATGAAGAGCTTTCCGATTTTGCTCGCAGATTAGCTGAATAATTATGACAAAAAGACTTAAAAAATTAGCACCTTGCAGGGTGTTCAGACGTAGACCGCCTCCAAATAAAACATAAAAAACAAGTAAAAATTTATGTTTTATTAAAGGAGATAATATATGTATTACATTTTTTCGATTTTAGCTCTGCTTTGTTGGAGTGGCTCGGATTTGTTCTCTAAAATGGGAACACGCGAAAAGGATAAAAACAGTCACTGGAAGGTTGTTTTCGCGGTTGGTCTTATAATGGGAATCCATTTCTTTATAACCCTTATCGGTGGCGCGATAATTGATAGTACCGTAAGTGTTGACGGTGTGCCCAAAATTGTTGCAAGTCTATTTTATACCGATTTTAAATTGATGGACTTCGTAAATTATTTGCCGGTTGCTGCACTATATATATTAGCGATGGTATTTGGCTATATCGGTCTTCGTTATATCGAGCTTTCAATTTCTTCGCCAATTTGCAATTCTTCGGGGGCGTTGGCATTTTTGCTTTGCCTTATTTTTGGAATTTTTTCTACAGAAGATATTACTGTAGCTACTATCGTTGGTATTGTTATGATTACCGTAGGTATTGTAGCGTTAGGTTTTATTGAGCAAAGGGAAGACGAAGAGGTTAAAAGAGCAAGACAGGAAAAGGCTAACAGAAAATACACAAAGAGCATACTCGCTTTTCTTTTGCCAATATCTTACCTTATAATTGATGCTGTTGGTACCGCAGGGGATGAGTTTATTTTCTCTGATATGTCACCAATTGCGATAACCGACTATGCCGCAAACTCGGCTTTCGAGCTAACGTTTTTTGTTCTTGCGATTTTTGCTTTTATTTGGATTAAATTTGTTAAGAAAGACACTTTGTTCAAAGGAAATAAAAATCTGTTCTGGGGCGGTTTTTGCGAAACCATCGGTCAAGTGTTTTATATGGCGGTTATGTTCAGTGATTTCTCGGCAGGTATGGTTATCATTTCGGCATATTGTGCGATATCGGTTCTTTGGAGCAGAATCTTCTTAAAGGAAAAAATGTCGTGGAAGCATTATGCAGTTATCGCGCTTGTAATTGCCGGTATTGTGATTTTGGGATAATTTAGATAAATAAAAACATATATACACGCACGCGTGCGCGCGTATACATTATATAAGGGGGCATTTTGCTCCCTTATTTTTTTAGTGGGAATGTGGTTAAAAAATGATAAAACCCCAATATATTGTGTATAAAAAAGACTTGAAAAAATTTTTAAAAAAAACTCAAAAAAAGTGTTGACAAAAGGGAATGAGTGTGGTATTATAATCGGGCGCCCTGAAAAAAGGGAGCGAAACGGACCTTGAAAATTAAACAACGACAATAATAAGGACCCGACAATTCTCGAGAGAAATTGAG
>JAZQYX010000027.1:0-35206 GCA_045633725.1 Acutalibacteraceae bacterium
CCGAAACCGCAATAAAAGAAAACAAACCATTGACACCGGATGATAAAAATCACGATTTTGCTGAAGATGGTTTTGAATATAGGACGGCGTATTTTGAAGATTTTGATGGTTCATATTATAAGATTCGATTTTCCGTAGGGCACAACGGAACAATAGCTACCGTTTATAATGTTGGCAAAATAAAAGAAGATGTTCCATCTTCAGCTAAATTAATAGCCGTGGTGGGCTCAAAGGCCCTTGATGGTTCATCTTCTAATGACATTATACTCAATGATGAGCCTATTGTCAATAATAATTATACGCAGGAAACCGAAAATAATTCCAAAAACAATCTTCAGTTTAGCTTTGCGCGTGTTCAGGATTCCGAGCTTATAGGGCAAGCTGAGCGTATGGAAAGCAATTTGCAGGGTAGAAACTATAGAGAAGATAACATCCGTAGTAGAATATGGATGAATTTGGGTGTTATGCGCGATACTTCAGGTGAATGGGTATACGAAATAGAAGACCGTTCAATGAAGTTTTTCCCCTTAGGTGATGCTATAAAAACTAATTCTTTCAATGATGATAATTCGGTTTACCGAAAAGGAAAGCTTAGTGACTTCATAAAGCATCCTAAACTTTTTAAGCAATTCCCCGAATTAAAAAATACAGGGTTTGAAATTTGCGATTTAAAGGATGGCCAAAAGGGAACATTTGATGTTGCAAATAACACTATAAAAATCTCGGCTAAAGAAGTTTTAAAGGCAAACAAAAAATTGGATGAGCTTGGTGGTAAGATGCCGCGCAATGCCTACCAAGACCCATACAGAGAAGTAAAGGGTGCTATCATTCATGAGATGCAGCATGCATTACAAATAATAGAGCAACGTGAAGAAGGCTCAAGCGTAGAATATTGGAATGCACGTTTTAAACGTGAAGGTACTTTACCGCTTGACCCACAAAGCGGCAATATGTTTTCTCCCGAAGGTGCATATTGGTATACTAAGGGCGAATACGAGGCAAGGGAAGCAGCAGAACGTGGTCCTATTTCACCTAAATATAGGAGTAGTATAATTCCTGATTTAGGTCACGGTAAAACGATATCCACCAAAGAGGCAGCACCAAAACAAAATTTAAAGTTTTCCATACCGAGTGATAGCGCGTACATAGAAGCCGTTGAAGGCGGAGATACAAAACAGTTGCAGGAAATGGTAGATGCTGCAGCAGCTTCTAACGGATATACCGAAAGGTTATATCATCAAACGGGAGTGGAATTTACTGAGTTTAATACCGATAATGAGGCTGCCGGTAAATATGACTGGGAATTGCCTACAGGTATGTTCTTAAAGCCGAGCAATAACGATATCGGTCTTAAGGGTAAAAAGCAAATGGAATTATTTGCTAAAATTGAAAATCCTTTGCACTTTGAGGACCGAGCCGAAGTGCGTGAATTCTGGGGAGAAATGATAAAAGGCTATAAAGAAGCTGTTAATAAAGTTCGTTCTATAGATAATGAATATCAGCGCAAGCACGATGATGCCATAGAGAAAACAAGACGGTATCTTAAAAAATGGCGCAGTGAAAACTCCGGCGTTGACAGTCGTGAAATTTACAAGGATTCTGAATATTTACGGCTTAATGATATTGAAGACAGTATTGCTGATGAGTGGGAAGCAGAAAGTGATAAGGCAAGTATACAGGCAAAACGTCTTATAAATGCCTTTATGGCCGAGAGCGGTTATGACGGTATAGTTATTGAGCGTGACAAAGGTGCAGGGAATAGGTATACAAAATCATACATTGTATTTGATTCATCACAGCTTAAGTCTGCAGCACTGGTTACCTATGATAGCAACGGCGAAGTTATTTCATTGTCACAACGCTTTGACCAAAACAAAAAAGATATACGGTTTTCTGTTCCTTCTGTTGACACTTACACCGAAGAGCAGTATAATAATTTTGGATGGGTGAGAGCAAATAATGTTTTAACCGCTGCTGAGTATGAAACATTACTTTCAAGATATGCCGATTATAAGCACAATAAGGATAAATATCCTATAACCAGGTTCGGCGAAGCGGTTCTCCATTCGAGTGAGCACCCGGATGTAATTATGTACGTTAAAGGAACCATTGAGAGTCCTGAAATTAGCAAGGTTGTTAGGATAAATTATTTTGATACAAGCGAAATAAAGGAGAAGATATTACATAATGAGTACCGACAAATATCATTACCGTACCAGTCTGTTGAAAGCTTTTACGGAGAAGAAATACTCTCCATTAGTAAAAGAAGAGATAATGCTTCTTTTCGGCAGTATATCGCCCGACAAGAAGGAAGAAGTCGCCAGGAAGGCGATTCCTTTGGTGGAAGCGAGCAAGACAGAACAGGAAGCCAAAAACCAAATAGAGCAAATAGTGAAGCAGGTTTAAATAAGCCTGCTTTTTCTATGCCCAGTGCAACTTCGGATTTGCTTGATATGTACGAAAAAGGTGAGATAACCAAAGAAGAGTACAAAAAAGCAATGGATAGGTACTGGGAGGAAGCAATAGAAGAAGTACAGGATGCCGCGTGGGCGGAACAACTTGAACTTATACGAAGTGGTATTAAGCTTAAAAAGCGCATTAGGCGACAGAATGAGCAGTTAGCCCGCAGACGTTCGGAAATATCGAAGGAAATTACCGCACAGCGTGAAGAACGTGCGACCAGGCAAAAAAACATTGAGCATATACGAAAAACGGTAAGCCGTATTGATAAAATGCTTCGTACTAATAGCGATAAGAAACACGTTCCTGAAGAGCTTAAGGAAGAAATAACTAAGTTTATTAGTGTGTTTGTTGAAAATGACAGGTCACCGTTCGATAAGAAGGATTTGCGAAATATCTACCTTACATATTCCGATGCTCTAAGGGAAACTTCTGTAGAAGAATCTAATAGCGGTCTTGATGAAGATATATTGCAGGATATTAAAACCCTTCGAGAACGCCTTGACGGTAAAACCTTGCGCGACCTTAATTATTATGAAACCTTACTTGTAAGGAATATAGTTGATAACTTCGCTCAAATTATCAAGCAGGCAAATGAAATGTTTATTGAGGGTAAGCAATATCAGATGAGCGAAATAGGAAATACTGCTATGTTTGAGCTTGTAAGCAAGGATTCCAAAAAGGAAAATGCACTTACAAGAGCGGCAGATAATGCTATTGTTTACAGTAATATGACACCGGTATATTTCTTTGATAAAATTGGCGGTGTGTTTAAAACTCTGTTTGATGATATTATTAATGCCCAAAATAAGTGGTTTAGGAATGTTGAGAACGGAAAAACCTTTATACGACAAATAAAGGAAAAATATCACTATGCCCAATGGGGAGAGGATACTTTCAAATTTAAAACCGAAAAGGGCGATGATATTGAAATTACCCGCGAACAAGCAATGCTTTTATATGCTACCGCAAAGCGTGAATACGGCAATGACTTCCAAAAAGCTGAGCACTTGTTCCGCGGCGGTGTTGTTATAGAACCATCTGCCAAGAAACTAAACGACGTTATTAAGAAGTTTAAGGCAAGTGATGAAAAAGGTAGAAAGCGAATTGCTGAGGCTTTTTCGGAAGAAGTGGATTCGAGAGCGCACCGTATAACGCCTAGCGATGTTAAAAAGATTGAACTGTGGCTTACTGAGGAGCAGCTCGCTTATGTGGATGATTTCGTTGAATACTTATCCACCGATATGGCGGTTTTGGGTAATGAAATATCGATGCAATTATACGGTATTAGAAAATATAACGAAAAATATTATATACCTTATAATTCGGCACAGAATTTCTTATATTCTCAGCCCGGTGTTACTAATGAATCGAGGCTTAAGCATCAGTCTTTCACAAAGAATACTGTTGTTGGTGCTAATAATCCGTTAGTACTTTCCAATTTCTCAACAGTATGCGCTGACCATATAAACCGTATGTGTATGTACAATGCGCTTACAATCCCGCTTGAAAATATGAATAGGATTTTCAACTTTAAAAATTCGCCTAAAGGTGATATGGATGTAAGAAGTATACAGTCGGAAATCGAACGTGTTTACGGCAAGTCGGCAGTTTCTTATATAAAAAGCTTTATAGAAGATATGAACGGTAACGTTAGAGTTGCTAATACCGATAAGGCTATAAACCGTTGGATAAGTAAATTTAAAAAGGGAGCGGTTTTTGCTTCGGCGTCTGTTGTAATACAACAACCATCTGCAATAATGCGTGCTATGGCATATATTAAGCCTAAATATTTTCTTTCTACAACACTTAAGTTTTCGGAAAGGGATTATCAAGAGTGCGTAAAATATGCGCCTGTTGCGGGTATTAAGGAGATGGGACGTTTTGATACGGGTGTAGGTGCAGCAACAACTAATTGGCTTTTGCAGGAAATACCTTATGGTTTGAAAAATAAAGCAAAAGCTTTAGTTAGTAAAGATTCTACTTACCGCGATGATAAGATGTCTTACTTCGCAGCGAAAGCCGATGAAATAACATGGGCACATATTTGGGCATCAGTCAAATCGGAAATTGCAGACACTACGGATTTAAAGGTTGGAAGCCAGGAATACTTTGAAGCTTGCGGAAAGCGTTTTACCGATGTTGTGAACCGTACGCAAGTTTACGATTCAACGATTTCGCGTTCGCAAATAATGCGCTCTAAATCTACGGGCGCCCAAATGCTCACGGCGTTTATGTCTGAGCCGACAGTTTCGCTAAACCTTTTAATGAATGCTGCCGAGCAGGCTAAAACAGGGGGTAAGGAAGGTGAACGCTTTGCAGTGGGTGCAGTTGCTGCATTTGTGGGAAGCGTTGCACTTAACTCGCTACTTAAATCACTTGTAACAGCTGCGCGTGACGATGATGAAGAAAAGACATATCTTGAAAAGTATATTGGCGAAGTTACAAGTAACTTTGCTTCCGATATCAACCCATTAGGATTAATACCGTTTGTTAAGGATATTGTTTCAATCTTCGAAGGCTATACTGTAGAGAGAGCGGATATGAACCTTTTCAGCGATTTAGCTCAATCAATAAAATATTTAAACAGTGAAAGTAAAACCGATTATGAAAAGTTTGAAAGCGTTTTAGGTAGTTTGGCGGCGTTTCTTGGCTTGCCCGTAAAGAACGTTCTAAGAGATGGCCGAGCGGTTTATAATCTATGTAATGACATTTTCGTTAATGATAAAGTGGACCGCGCAGTGAATAAAGAGATAAAGGGCTATATCGGTGAGCTTTCCGACAATAATACTTACAAGTCTTTGGATGATGAAGATAAGGAAAAGCTTGAAAAGAAAATCACCAAGACTGTGCGTGATGTCAAGGAAGCCGAAAACGACAAGCAAAAGCGTGATAAGTTTGATGAGCTTTATGCAGAAAAGCGCAAAAGTCAAAAGTTATATGAGAAGATGCGCGAAGAAATGCTTAAAGAAGGTTACACATCTGATGAAATCACATCAGGTGTTGAAATTGCTCGTATTGCTTATATGAAGTCTATCGGTATAGATGTTGGTGAATATTTACTTTATAAAATAGCCACAAATGAAAAACATGCGGATAAAGATAAATCGGGCGGCGTAAGCAAGCAAGAACGAAATGCTGCTATTAGAGAAATGGATATCGATGAGAAAATTAAAAACTATTTCTTGAATAAGCATAAATAATTTAAAAAAGCGTTTACCCTTCGGGGTAGGCGCTTTAATATTTAAAGGAGGTCATTATATATGGCGTTAAAAACAATTACATTTACTGTGAAAGCGGATAAAACGCTTTCCCTTGCAGACGGGTCTCACGCTACCATTCAGGATGGCGGTATGCAAGGCGACCACAAGGCAACGGCGCTCGAATTTAAGTTGGACGGGCTTTATAGCTACTTGCAGACTGAAGCAAGCAACGGCAAGCTTGTCTACCGTTTTGATGCTTATGACGGTCAAGGCGGGGTGCATCACAGTGACACTGAGAAATTAACCGGCAAGAGTGTAACTTATCCGTTAGAGTATACCGTGACTTGCCACGGCGGATTAGTAAAAGTAGAGCTTATAATCAGTCGTATTGAAGAAAAAATTATCGAAAACAAAAAGGTAGAGTATGTTACTAATGAAGTATTACATACTAAAGCTGCGGAGCTGAAGCTTACGTTCTCACCTTATTCCACAGGGGATAAATCACAACCGTATAAAGATTTGTCAACGTTAGCGGAAGTTGCAAAACAAAATGCGGAAAAAGCCGAAGCGGCGGCGGCAGAAGCAAAATCTGCACAGCAACAAACCGAAAACGCTAAGACTGCATTTCAAAACGGCACAACCTATATTTTTAACGGCGGTAATGCTTCGGGTGTAATTGATGCTAATTTTATTTTTATTGTTGATACCGAATTAAGTGATTACAGCACCAACGCCGTTGAAAATAAAGCAATTAAAAAGTATGTTGATGACAAATACCCCGTAGGCAGTATTTGGATTGGCGGTAAAAACGGCAGTGAGCCAATAGACCCGTCTGCAATTTTTGGTGGAGAGTGGAAAGTTATAGATAAAGGGTTTGAACACAGCGCTAGGATTATAAACTTTAACGAAGATATAGGCATTCTGGGTTATGGTGGTAAACATGGTTATAATACTTGTTATGATAAGAACGCCATAGATGAAATGGAAATTTATTGCCATAGAGCAGACCATACTGTTAGATTTCGTATAAATTGTAAACTTAAAGCAGGCTATAAATTTACAGATAAGGAGATAGCTCCTTTTATAGAAATGGATTGGAAAGAATTTGGGTTTACACAGTTGAGCGCAGGCTATAGCGCTATACTAGCTAGTAACGATTGGTTTCACCCAGCGGGACTTGTAATAAAAGTTGAATATGATAATACAATCATTCACCTTGATGTTATGGGTAGTTCAAAAGAATATACTGTTCCCAATAATGTGACAGAACCAATAACCATTGACTTTACAACACCAATCAATACAGAGTTTATGCTAAATAAATTTTGCGATAAGTTTTATTGGCAAAGAACAAATTAAAAAAGGAGTGTAATTATGAGCGATATTTATGAAATATTTGGCAATGCGCGTTTTGCTTTCAGAAGCGATACGTATGATAATTGGTATGCCGCAAACCCGACTTTGCTTTCGGGTGAGTTTTCAGTTGTTACTGACGGCACCGAAACCGAAAAGGTAAAAATCGGCGACGGCAAAACAGAATGGAGGGGCCTGCCATGGTGGAAAGGCCCGCAAGGTGAAAAGGGGGCCGGATTTAAAACCGAAGAAGGCGGCGAAATCTTCAACTTGTACGAAGATACTACTACTACAAATTTGGGTAGTATCGGAGGTATAGAAATTGGTTCTCAAACACTTCCTAAAAATGCAGCAGGTGAATATGCTCATGCAGAAGGCATATCTACTGCTGCTACTGGTAGAGGTTCACACGCTGAAGGTGTAGGCACTAAAGCAGATGCTGAGGCTGCTCACGCTGAAGGTGCAGGCGTGTTAGTAACTGGTGCGGGTTCACACGCCGAAGGTAGAGGCATCAATTTCTCTGTTAACGTTACTTCTATAGCTGGTAATGTTATAACTGTAACGTCGAATAATACATCAACACTTTTAGGAATTTCTGAGTTAGAAGCAATTAAGAAGAATGCTGTTATTTGGTATGAACGACATAGTACAACTCACAGAGGTGCGTTTTATTATGTTACTGCAGTTGAATTAGAAAAACTTTTAGGTGTAACTTCTTCTTGTAAGATTACTTTAGATAGAACCCCTGATTTTACAACTGGTAAAAACATAACAGTTATTATGGGTGGTGCCTTATCCTACATTTCACACGTAGAAGGTAACTATAATAACGCAGTAGATATAGATTCTTATGAACTATATGGTAATGCTGATGCAAGCCACCAACGTCAACATGCTGAAGGTTCTCGTACTTTAGCTATGGGTTATGCTTCTCATACTGAAGGCGAGTATACTATTGCTTCTGGTGCTATGGCGCATGCGGAAGGTGAACGTACTCTGGCTTATAGCGAAGGTTCACACGCTGAAGGTATTGATACATCTGCTGCTTATGCAGCTCATTCAGAAGGACGTGGAACTGTAGCTAGTGGATTCCAGTCTCACGCTGAAGGTTATGGAAGCCAAGCAATTGGAGAAAATGCTCATGCTGAAGGTATACACACTATAGCTAACGGAAAACATACTCACGCAGAGGGAGATAATACTTACGCACAGCAGGAAGGTTCGCACTCAGAGGGTAAAGGTACTAAAGCCTTAGGCGAAGGCTCTCATGCAGAAGGTAGATTGTCAATAGCTGAAGGATATTGTTCCCATGCTGAGGGTAATGAAACTCAAGCCTATGGCAGTTATGCTCATGCAGAAGGTAATGGCACGCAAACATATGCACCCAGTGCTCATACTGAAGGTGAAGCCACTTACGCTAGAGGTGAAGGTTCCCATGCTGAAGGTCTAAATACTAAAGCCTTAGGCAGAGGCTCTCATGCAGAAGGTAGATTGTCAATAGCTAGCGGTGATTATTCTCACGCTGAAGGTAATGGCACTGAAGCATCAGGAAAAGGTGCTCATGCAGAAGGGCAGTCAAGCCAAGCAACTGGAGAAAGCGCACATGTAGAAGGTATAGCTAATACTGCGACAGGTAGAGGTTCACATGCAGAAGGCGTAGGCACTAAAGCGACTGCTGAAGGTGCTCACGCTGAAGGTAATGGCACTGAAGCATCAGGAAAAGGTGCTCACGCTGAAGGTAGAAAAACAATAGCATCAGGTGATAATGCTCATGCTTCTGGTGAAGGTACTAAAGCAACCGCACCAGCACAATATGTTGTTGGTAAATATAACCTAGTAAATGATGAGGCTTTGTTTATTATTGGCAATGGTAAATCAGATAATGAAAGAAGTAATGCTCTTGAGGTACTTCAAAATGGCAATCTCGTTATTGGTGGTGTACAAATAACACCTGAACAATTAACAAAATTACTTGCATTATTAAATTAAGGAGGCATATTAAATGGCTTTAAATAAAGAAATAATAAAAGAAAATGGTATAGTTATGAATTATCATAAAATATCATCAATTAATTTACATACAACTGATACTGAGAGCAGATTGATAGTTACAGTAGAATCTTTTTTGAATAAAGATTTTAGAGAAAAAAATTGTTCAATTCTTTCAACAAATCATATTTTTACTATTCAATCTAATGAAGATACAGATATAGGCATCAGAACATTAGGTTATCAAAAACTCAAAGAATTAGAAATTTTTAACGATGCAGAAGATTGCTAGGATAACGATTATTGCCAAATTAACGAAAAATACAAAATGATTGAAAGCGAGGAAATAACGTAATGTTTAAATTAGCATTAAATGCAGGGCATGGTAAAAATACCGCAGGTAAAAGGTGCCTTAAAAAGTTAGATAAAAATCAAACAAGAGAGTGGATTCTTAACAGTCGTATCTGTGAGAAAATCGAAGAGAAGCTTAAGGCTTATACTGGCTATACTGTTTTAAGGCTTGATGATGTTACAGGTGAAAAAGACATTGCTCTTAAAACAAGAACTAATAATGCAAATAACTTTAAGGCAGACTTCTACCTTTCGATACACCATAACGCAGGTGTTAACGGTGGTATCGGTGGAGGCATTGAAACCTATGTGTACACTAAAGCTGATGCAGAATCTAAAGAATGGCAAGAAGCTTTGTATGAAGCTTTAATGAACCACACAGGTCTTAAAGGAAATCGTGCTGATGGTACTCGTAGTGCTAATCTTCACGAGTGCAGAGAAAGTAAAATGCCTTGTGTGTTAATCGAATCAGGCTTTATGGATTCTAAAACTGATGTGCCGATTATTTTGACAAGTAAATTTGCAGATGAAGTAGCCGAAGCTTGTGTTGAAGTTATTGTTAAGAAAGCTAAACTTAAAAAGAAATCTACCAAATCCGAAGAACCCAAGAAAGAAAACAAAGTTCTTACTTGGCAAAAGGCTGCTATTAAGGATGGCTTTAAGTTCCCGAAGCACGGTGCCGATGGTGTCTGGGGTGATGAGTGTATCTCCGTAGCTAAGAAAGCAATCTGCAAAAAGAGACTTACATATAAATATAAGAATCTAACCAAGATTGTTCAGAAAGCAGTTGGTGTTAAAGAAGATGGCAAGTTCGGTGCAGATACTAAAAAAGCAGTTGAGAAGTATCAAAGGCTTTTAGGTCTTAAAGCTGACGGTATAGTTGGACTTGATACCTGGAAGAGGATTTTTGGGGGGTGAAGTGATATGTCTGAAACAGTTATTGTAGCCCTTATATCTCTTATAGGTACGCTTGGTGGTACCTTTGGTGGTATCTTAGTAAGTGCAAAACTGACCAACTACCGTCTTGAACAACTAGAAAAGAAAGTCGAAAAGCATAATAACTTTGCAGAACGCATGCCTGTTGTTGAAAGCGAAATTAAACATATTAATAATGAGCTTGTGGAATTACACGGCTATCATAAATAGGAGGAATTATTATGAAAGAAAAATTTATTAAATGGGCTAAAGCCGCTGGCATCCGGGCTATTAAAACTGTAGCAGAAACTGCTATCGCCACTATCGGTACCTCAATGGTTATTGCAGAAGTGGATTGGAAGCTTGTTGTTTCAGCTTCACTGCTTTCGGGTTTGGTTTCCCTTTTGATTTCAGTAAAAGGCTTGCCTGAGTTAAAAGAATAACTGTCCGCTTCTATTTCACCCTTATTTTACCTTTGAAGATTAAAAACCGCGTTGTTAAGCGGTTTTTTAGTTGACTGGGGGTCAAGAGGCCGCAGGTTCAAGTCCTGTCACTCGGACCAAGTAAAAACCGCCAAATTCCTTTTGATTAAAGGGTTTGGCGGTTTTTTTATTTTTATTAATTATTTTCTAAAATATCGAAAAACTTTCTCCTATTTCACCGCGCGTTTCACCGTAAAAAACGGCTTATATAATAAATTATAGATTGTCGGTGATTTGTTTTAGAGAATCTATATCAGTATGAGTATAATAGGCGGTCATTTCGAATTTACTATGGCCGATAAGTTTTTGTTTGTCTGTAGCAGGTGCATCAATGCTTTTCATCAAGGTTGCAAAGGTGTGCCTACAGCAGTGCGGGTTATAAAGATGGGTTCCATCTTCTGAAATGATATTTAGTCCGATAGCTTCGAGAGCGGGATAGTAAATATTATTTCTGAAATATTTTTCGGTGATTTTTTTACCGTTATCAAAAAATAAATATTCACCTTTACCAAAATCTTTAAAAAACGGAAGTATGCGGGGAGAGATTGTGATTGCACGGTCTTTTCCCGCTTTTGTTTTTGAACCTGTAATAAAATATTGTTCCTTTTTATAATATTTTTCCGATAGGGCACTTATCATTTCACCGATGCGCATACCCGTGTATATAAGAACAAGAACATACTTGAGCTCGGGAACACTAGTGATGTTTTGCCACATAAGTTCTATTTGCTCGCTTGTGAATACGGTTTTTTCAGTTTGCTCTTCGGGTCGTATGTAGATAAACTCTGCGTAGTTTCGGTCTACTATATCATTTTGTATTGCATAGCGCCAAAGTGCTGTTGTAAGAGATTTCATATTCTTTTTGGTACGTGTTCCCTTTGGACATTCATCTATACATTTTTGCAAGTGCTCGGTGCGGATTTTTGATATTTCAACATAATATAAAGAAGAAAAATATTTGTATGCGGCTTTATAGCAGTTTACGGTATCGTTGGTAACTTTTCTTTCGTGAATAGCAAGCCAAGCTTCATAATGGTCCTTGAATTTTATATTGAGATTTACTGTAGGAACCGCTTGACGTAGTTGTGGTAAATATTCTAAAGCTTCTTTTTTTGTGGCAAAGCCTGTCTTTGTTGCTTTTTTGCGTAACAGCTTTGTACTGCCATCAGGAAGTTCTTTTTTGTCATAACCTAATGTGATTTCGGCTTTCCACTTACCGTTCTTTTCTTTGTATACACAGCCTTGGCCGTTGCCTCGAAGTTTTAAAGGACGGTCAGATGTTTGCTTTGTTCCGCAAAAATTACAGTATATAGAATTGTCGGGTATTTCTTTTTTACACTTTCTGCAAAGCATAATTTCCGTCCTTTCTGTATTTATCTTTTATATAGAATTAGTCCTCTTTTATAAGTCTTTTTAGTATTAGGGTGTGATATTCGGATGGGAGTGCATATAATAATTCCCATTTATCTTCTGTGCTAATAGTTTCAAAGTGTTTGTATAGTGTTTCGAAATTATTAAATGTGCTATCAGTTTCTTCTTTTAATTCTAATTGCTCACCGTATCGGTTTACAGCTTTTAAAATAATATCCTCTTCTAAATAACCTTCTCGGTTTTTAATATATTCAATATTAGATTTGTAACGACTGTACGGTAAATCAAATTTATGAATTTCAACGATATGACAGTTATTATTTTTCATTTTTGAAAGTATGTATAATGCAACAATAAGAAGATAACCTATTAAAAGATATTTTATGTACCAATCAATTGGAAAAGATGAAATAATTTCACCTAGAAAATAAGTACATATTAGATGAATTATAAGTATGAATACATCAAGAGAAGAGTTAAAGGTTAATTTTTTTAATATAGCCCGTTTTTTCGATTTTTTGTTATATTTTGCAAGTTTTGTATCATAATTGTGTCGAACTTGCTCTAAAACATCCGGATGTTCAGAATATATATCTTCAAAATGTGCAAGCATTTCTAGAAGATATTCTTTTTCAGAGAGTTCTCCTCTTTTATATAAATCTTCTAAAATAACGGGAATGTTAGGCATAGTTAAATTAAGATTGTTTTTTTTATTCATGCAAGTAACCTCTTTAATTTTTAGGATATAAAACTCCGTTTTTTTCATCCCAACATTTTGGACAATGGTAACGGTCGTTTATATAAATTCGATAAGTGTAAATATTTCGTGAACTTTTAATTGAATGACAATGTGGTGTTGAGTGATAACAATTTCCGTATGCAGAATAATATATTGGTGTATCAGAGTTGGGATACGGTTCTTTTTTATCTTTTGGTTCGTAAAAGTATTCGCTTGGCGGTTCGGCTATGATGCAGAAAGTGTTATAGTCGTTAAGTTTGCGTTTGGTTAGCGTGCAGTAAGTTTGTCTTCTGCGCGGAATACCGTTAGGGTAGCGGCCGACAAAATAAGTTTCACTTATAGCAAATTTGCAGGTTTTGCATCTTCGGCGCATAAGGTCGGGATGTTCTGCATTCCATTTAGTGTAATCTTTTTTATATTGTTTGTTTTCAAAAATGGGTTGTATTATAACTTCTGTTATAAATAAATATATCCAAGGAACTGTAAATACTATTGCTAATAAAATTTGCCACCAAGTCATAATCGAAAAATTTCTCCTTTAAGATAACATCTAACGATTATTGTTATCTTTTCGTAACTTTGAAATATCTTCCTCTAAAAATTTGTTTTTCTTTTTTAAAAGCATAATTTTTGTATCATTATCAGGTGTTTCTTCAATCATTTTGTCAATTTCACTATAAACGATTTTATTAATTTTATTTGAATAATCATTTTTAATATGTGGTTCTAACCATTTAGTATTAGCGGAAATTTGTAGGTTGTTACTAGCTTTTTTAAGGGTTTCTATTTCTTTGTCTTCTAAATCCTTTTCTTCGGGAGAAAGTTTATATCTTCGAAATTTTTCTAGTAACTAAACTATACTGAAAGCACAAACACCAATTATAATACAAATTAACATATTTTTTAATGAAGTAGAATGAAATGCAGGTATTCCCCAACCGAGAGCGGCTATTCCAATAAAGAAAAGAAAACTGCAAATTCCTTGGAGAAGAGTGCTAGATTGTTTTTTCATTTTAAATTCCCCTGTAATAGTCTAATGCTTTTTGCATAAAGTCTTCGGTTACGCCGAAATACTCTGATAGTTCCCAGCGGTTACGGCACCATTTGCAAGCTTCTTTTAACTCATTCTTAGGGATGAGTTTTTTTATTGCCCATCTATCTGCACGGTTTTCGTGTTTCTTACGAATATCGCAAACAGCGTAGACGTTATAAAAGGCGCCTGTTTCACAGTGGCCGAGCTCATGGGCGAGCTTAACCTTTTCATCTGATATGCTTTTAATTTTAAAAGGGTCAAGAGCTATATAACAATTACCGCTTTGAAGAATGGAAATACTTTCGCAGGCTTCCATATCGAAAGAGAAAACGGGTATGTTATCGGTTTGTGCAATATCGTAAAGGGTAGTCAGGGTCACGGGGTATCTTCCTTTTTCTTTTCTCTGATGAACTGTGCGAACTTGCGCACGTCCTCTAACATTTCGGGTGTAATATCGGAAGTATCTCCGCCCCAAAGAGCGAACATTAAAGCTTCATCAGTAATATTTGAAGCACTTTCGGTATTTAGAATATTATTTATAGCCCGTTGTTTTTCCGGCTTTGTGCGGTATTCAATTATCATTTTCTTTTCGTTGTTTGTTGCAACAAAAGTATCTTTTGGTATTTCAAAAGGAAGTTTGGAATCAGATTTAAAGGTTAAAAAAGTTGGTTTTATAGGAGAAAAATCATAGGAGTTTTGTACTCCAAGAAGATAGTCGGTAGAAACTTCAAGAAATTCGGCAATTTTACTGATGTATTTAAGATAAGAAGTATTTGCACCGCTTTTCCAACCGGTGAATGCGGTCTTTCCAAGCCCTAGATAATCCATCAAATCTTTTTGAGTTTTCTCTTGCTCCTTTAATAGAAAAAGTATTTTGTTTAAAGTATCCAAAATGTGCACCTCGTTTTAGTTTATTCATACAAAAGTAGTTGAAAAACATACTTTTAGATTGACAGTAGTCAAAATGTGCACTATAATAACCTTGTCGAAACTGCTTGACATAACAAGCAAATCGTTTGTTGCATCAAACGATTTAATGGCAGCTTGTTACAGATTGTCGTGATATTGGAGTACCCCGACAACGAGACATCATAATCGGTATTGTTTCAAAAAATCCTCTTAAAGACAAGCAGTAAGGCTAAAAAGTTCGTACTATGAAAACTGTCGCAAGTTCATAGTACACTTTTTGCACACTTTTGTCAAGTGATTTCGACATAAAACATAAAAGAAGGTGATAGTTTGTACGAAGTTTTTATTGCGGATTGCAAAAGGGAAATGAGGCTTCGAAGAATGAACAACAGAGATTTAGCAAAAGCCACAGGTTATACAAAATCAAGTATAAACGCTTTCTTTTCTGACCTTAGCGGTAGAGAAAAAAGCGAGAATGTAGCAAAAGCAATTTCGGTAGCATTGGGGGTTGAGATTTAATGGCAGACGATGTGGGTGCTAAGTTCTATGACAAAAAGGAAACAGCACGAAAAATAGCAAGAATTTTATCCGAGAAGAATTACACGGTAGCTGATGCTGAAGGGATTTTGGATATGGTGAAAAACAATATCAAATTATCTTCAGTAGTTAAATGTTTTGATTTGGAGGAGTGACTATGACACTAAAAGAAATTGAAGCATTACCGAAAGAAATGTTGGTTCCTACGGATATTGCTTCGTTTTTGGGTTGCACGCCATATACCATCAATGTTTGCACTCGCAATGGTGAAAACCCGTTTCCGTTTCCGATAATCAGAATGGGGACAAGGGTGCGAATACCGAAGATACCTTTTATAAGGGCTATGCGAGGTGAAAGCATTGAAAAATAAAAAGAGCCGCATTAGGAACGGCAATTCCATAAATGCGGCTAATAAATATTAACTACATACAGTATATACCAAATTATGAATAATGTCAAATATTAAAAATTAAGGAAGTGTAAATATGGAAGAAAAGATTTATGAAATTTTAAATGAATTATGTGTGCCTTTTAGTATTTTAGGAAGGCATTATCTTGTGAGAGCGGTTACGCTTATGTGTGAAATCGGTCATGCACCGATGACAAAGGTTGTTTATCCGCAAATCGCAAAGGAATATAACACAAGCGGTAGCAGAGTTGAAAGGGCGATTCGCCACGCTATAGAATGCGTTTTTGATAATGCTCACGATGATGCTATAAAAAAGTATTTTGGATATAATGTTCCCTCGGTTAAAGGAAAGCTTACTAATTCGGAATTTATTTACGGGTTGGTAGAGTATTTAAGATTACATAAGTAAGGAGAGCGGAAGATGGAGACTTATTTAGTTTTAAGCGGATACGTTTTATATATTTTTATGTGTGTATTTTTTATGCTCGCTATTGGATGCATTTTTTACGGTTGCGCTTATATGAAAGAAGCAAGGGAACACGATAAAACCAAATATGAATTTAAAAGGTTGCGCCGAGGCTATAACAAACTTATCGGTGAATATCACAGGGCGACTTTTAAGGTGCCAACGGTGGAAGTAAGGGAAGAAAATAGCAAATGAAAAATAAATTATCTGATTTAAATAATTATCTATTTGAAAGTATTGAACGCCTTATGGATGATGAGCTATCTGATGAAGAATTAGAAATAGAAATAAAGCGCAGCGAAACTGTTCAAAAGATGGCTAAAACTATTATAGATAACGGCGCTCTTGCTCTGCAGGTTCAAAAGCATTTTGACGAATACGGTATTCAGACACAAGTTGAGATGCCGCTGATTGGAGTGACTGACAAAAACTTGCTTGAAGAAAATAGTAATCTTCGGTCACGTATAAAAAAGAATGAACAATGGTGATGCATAAATATACCGAAGAAGAGAAAGCCTTTTTAGCAGAATTTGTTCCTGGGCATAGTCATAAGGAAATTACCGAAGAGTTTAACTGTAGATTTTCCGCAAATATTACGGTGGGGCAAATTGTATCAAGCATTAAAAGATATAACCTTAATACCGGGAGAACAGGGCACTTTGAAAAAGGACATATTCCCGCAAATAAGGGTACCCATCCTAAAACAGTTGGCAGAATGGGTGAAACACAATATAAAAAAGGAAATCTGCCGCATAACACCAAGCCTATAGGTTATGAGCGTATTTCAAAAGACGGTTATATTGAAGTGAAAATAGCAATGCGGAGAAGTGATACCGGTGACAAAAGTAATTTTGTGCCTAAGCACCGTCTTATATGGGAAGAAGCTAACGGACCAATACCAAAAGGATGTAAGGTTATTTTTCTAGATGGCGACAAAAGAAATTTCGATTTAGAGAATCTTGCACTTGTTACAAATGCAGAAAATTTAGAACTGACACGTAACGGGTTGAGAAGTGAAAATCTTTATTTAGCCGAAACAGGCCTTCTTGTTGCAAAATCCATAGTTAAATCAAGAGAAGCTAAAAAACGGAAAAAGGAGAATAAAAAATGCAATTAAAAAATAAAGCTCAGCGTGAGCAGTTTTTACAAAATTATAAATCTTGGGAGCTTTTTCATGAAGTACCTGAGCTCGAACTTAAATTTTACCGATATTTATTTCCTAATGGTACGGTTATTATAGCGACGGAATATGCGCACATGGTATTTGCTGATTATACACCGCAACACTGTTTTGTATATGAAAAAAGTACCGCAGTCAGATATCATTTAATATTATCTGAAAACGACGAATACAACACGGGGTATAGCGATACAGCTTATAAACTTTATAACCCTTCCGGTGATAGCCAAAGTTCGATAATTAAATATTTAACCGATACCAAACCCGAAATCAATGATGGTGGTGATGGCGAAAATGTGCAAATGCATTAGGACCGGGGAAGAATTACCTGAACGCAATAATCATTTTTCGGGTTACGAGTGCCGAAATAAAGAGCGTTTTTATTGCGTGCACTTCAGCCATTACTTTGTTGACGGGACAAACTGTTTACTTTTAATAAAACCTATAAATGTTCGGGCGATACTTGGGATTGATAAGAAGGTGCCGCAGTGAGCGCAGATTTCTATGGTGAACGCGGACAGGCTATCGGTAAGGTGGCGCGCAGTTATGAAGAAATAATGTGCCGTCTGCTTACAAGACCGATATTAGACGATATAGGATACTACATAGACTGCGGCGCCGAACCCGACCTTATTATAAAGGCCATTGACATAACCGCCAGCAAAGGCGCTGACTGGCGATATACCAAGGGTATACTACAAAGATGCCTTGAAGAAGGCATTTACACCGTGTATTCGTTTGAATGGGGTGTACGATTCAAAAAAAGTTTAGCTGAAATTAAGCAAAAATACGGCCAGCTTGATGATAGTATTCTTTGCATGGTGATAATGGTTGATGTTTTCAAAAAGGATGTAGAAGATACTCAAAAGGATTTTAAAAGTTATCTTGAAGCTTTGGAGTGTGGTGATATATCCAAGTGGGAACATCGTTGGGTAAAGTTTCAAAACAATTAAAACCAAGGGAAGCGGTCAAACGCTTCCCTTAAGGTGATAAAACTGAAATTAAGGAAATTTGAAAAATCGGTTTAAATACCGATTTAGCGCTTGATAAGAGATATTAACTAACGGAAAATTTTGGAGACAAAAATGAAAGCTGTATATAGACAACGAATAATTAAGGCAGGTAACACAATTGAAGTCGAAAATACCTACCCTACAAGATTCGGTGATACTCTTACACGAAGAAGACATAGCAAGGGTACACCGGAAGCAATGCAAGCTTATAACGAGGAGCTTGCGATAAGAAAACTGACCCGCATTATAAACACGAACTTTGTGCCTGATGATTGGTTTGTAACTTTTCACTATGAAAACCATAACAGACCTGAAGATTATAAAAAAGCTAAAGCTCAACTTAGTGTCTTTCTTCGGAAACTAAGAAAACTTTACGAAGGATGGGGAATTGAGTTTAAATACATAAAGCGTACGGCAAGGGGAGAACGCGGCGGTGTTCACCACCATATTGTTTTACCGCAGGGTGAGAAATTTAAAAAGATAACTAAGCTTTGGAAAGAGCATATTAAGGCTACACGCGAAGCTCGGCCGCCCGATTGCAGAGCGCTTTACGATACAGGCGAATATTCTTCGCTTGCGGCGTACATAGTTAAGCAGCCAATGTTTGCTGATGATGAGGAAGGATATACGAAAAAGTGGATTGGCAGCAGAAATCTTAAAAAGCCTGTGGAAGAACCGCCGCGCGATATTTATGAAATCAAGTGGAAGGAGATTCCGACTGCTCGCCCCGGGTATTACATAGACACCGACAGCATCCGTGCCGGGTGCAACCCTGTAAATGGCAGACCATATTTATTTTACCGAATGGTTAAATTACCGCCCGATTTCCATTGCTATGATGAAAATAACAAACGGCTTTATGGCAGTGGAGCTATTAAGTACTTCAGGAAGCATAACAAGGAATGGATTCGCAATAATATGTGGACTGAGATTTGCCCTAGCGGTGAAATTGTGCCTAAGTCGGAATTGGAAGAAGGTGGGTGATGCTTCGCAGTGAATAGTGAAGAGTGAAAAGTGAAGAGGTGGTTAAAAGTGTATAACGGCGATTATATGAATTGGGTACCCGAACCAAGAAGGGCGTGCGAAAATGCTATGCCCTACACGAAGGAAAAAGCAGTAAGTTTTGAATGTTGTATGTTTGATGAAAACAAACTGTGTCCTATAGCTGAAAAGGGGGTTAAAAATTGATAGAGCAGGAGTTAGAAGCCATGCGGCAGCTTTTTTGTGATAATTACTGCAAGTATCCGCTTATTTGTAATACACAGGAAAAGCTTGACGGTATTTGTGATGAATGCCCGTTAAATAAGTTAGCGGAAATTGTGGGTGATTAAATCCCTCAGTCACGGCTCTGCCGTGCCACCGTCTCGGCTGCCGCCTCGGTCGGTGCTTCTGCTTCGCAGAGGTGTCCACCGGACACCCGCACCCTCTGAGAAGGAGCCTTTTAGATGAAAATTATTTTAAATTAAAAGGAGAATTGTTATGTCAAACAATGTTTGTGAATTTTGCGGTCAGGTGCTTATGACCGATGTAGAATGCGAATGCAAGGAAGCTAAACAGGCGCGAAGAATTTTGGACCAAATCGAACGCGCCAAAGAAGCAGCTGATGAGATATTCGGCGAAAACAGTAAAAAAGAAAATTATACCCCTATTTCAGAAGAATGTATGGATATCATTTATTCCGCAATTGAGCAGATTGCTCATGCGAAAATATACGCGGTAACCTTTACATTGCCGAACGGCGCTAAGGCTAAGCTTACGCGCAGTAAGGGTGATATAAAAATCGAACGAAGCGAAACAAAAAAATCAGCCGAAATAGTTGAAGAGAGATTTTAGCTTATGGAAATAAGGTATATTTTAATAATTATCGCCGTGATAGCTTTCGCGGTTTATGTTTGGAGGACGAAATAATGAGAGTATTTGAACTAATGGAGCAGTTATCAAGGATGCCTGCAGGAGCCGAAGTTGAGGTTTCTATGCTTGTCACGGTTGAAGAACTTATAAAAAACGATGTAATTGAATGTGACGGTGAAGTTAGTTACAGTTTGAAAACAAGTATCGTAGAAGTTGAAAAAGTTTCAAACGGGGAAATTTATATTTATACTGATTAGGGGAAAGCAAATGAATAAATACATATTCCCTTGTTTGCTTATTGCTTTGAATATCGGCGCGGCGGTGGTGTGTGCCGTTACGCACGATTTTAAAATGGCGGTTTATTGGCTTGCAGCAGCAGTACTGAATATTTGTGTGACGTTTTAGGAGGTGGTTTTATGCTTAAAAGGTGTCAAAATTGCGGGGTAATGTTTGAAACTAAAAAAGGAAATAGAAGGCTTTGTGAAGATTGCAAAGGCTACAGGGCAACAAATAAGCCGAAAGTAAAACAGTCTATCCCGTTAATAGAAATGAGTGCAATTATTGAAAAGCATAACCGAACATACGGGACAAGTTATACATACGGAGAGTTCGAAAAGTTGCTCGAAAGCAAAAAGATTTTTATTTTAGACGGAGAAAGCTTTGAAAAGAGGTGATAATAGTTGAACTGGAAAAAGGAAGCTTGCAACGATTTGCGTACATACCCGCAAAGGAAAGAAAGTATAGAAAATATTCGGGAGAGGATAAAGGTTTTAGAAGAACAGTTTACTTCTCTGCACGGAATATCTACCGACACGCCCGTCATGGGCGGTATGTCTCGCCAGGAAGAGAAGATGCTGGACAATATATCCGAGCGTGAGCGCTTAGCTTCGAGCCTTAAGATTGCCGAAGACTTAGTTAAGCTCACAGAAAAAGGACTTGACACACTCGACAAACGGGAGCGACAAGTCCTTGAAGGCTTTTATTTTGAAAGGTCGGAGAATAATGTGGAGCGACTTTGTCACCAACTTAATGTGGAAAAATCCACGCTGTACAGAATTAAAGATTCTGCTTTAGTTAAATTTACAAGAGCTTTATATGGTGTTGTTGAAATATAAATTAAAAATCGGCTGTATTTTTAATTTGTTTATCGTGAATTATAAAAGATGGGAAAAAAACGGGAAGTTTTTTTATTAAAAGTATGGTATAATGTTAACGTGAAAACTTGGACAAGCGGATGAAAGATTCCGAACTATCCAAGTTTTTTCTTTTGTGCTGAAATAGGAAAATTCGGCGGGCGGGTCGGTTGGGAAGTCGCGCGTGTGTGTACGCGTGGGTGTGTGCGCACGTGCGCGAGACTCTAAATATAAGGACGGTGAGAAATGTTGACAAAAGTGAACACTTTGAAAGGCATGTACCCTAATTTAAAAACTAAGCAAAGGCGCTTAGCTGAGGCGCTTGTGGACCCTGACGACGTAAGGAACGTAAGTGAACTGTGTAAAGATTTTGGAATTTCAAGAACAACCTTCTATAATTGGCAGCATGACAGAGAGTTTATAGGGTATATAGATTGCCTTGTGGAGAACTATACCACAAGTATTATACCGAAAGCCTGGAAAGAAATAGGCAAGAAGGTTGAGCAAGGAAATATGGATGCTATCCGTATGCTTTTAGAGGTGAAGGGTAAAATTCAAAAAGATACTAATGTTAACACCAACAGCGTTGTTATTTTCACCGGTGAGGAAGATATTCCAAAATGAAAAAACTACATTTACCCCAAATAATCGGAAGCGGTTACGGTGATTTTTGGCGTGACACTAAAAGATATAGAGTATTAAAGGGCGGTAAAGGTAGCAAAAAGTCAGCTACTACCGCCTTAAATTATATCTATCGGCTTATGAGGTACCCTGAAAGCAATTTACTTGTTGTGCGTGGGGTTATGAACACTCATCGGGACAGTACCTTTGCGCAGCTCAAATGGGCGCAGGAGAAGCTTGGGGTTACTCATTTATGGCAAAATACGGTATCGCCTATGGAAATGACCTATAAACCCACCGGGCAAAAGATACTGTTTCGCGGTTTTGATGATGTTTTAAAGCTCGCATCCACGACAGTTGCTAAAGGTTATCTTTGTTGGGTATGGGTAGAAGAAGCATATGAAATAGCGAGTGAATCAGATTTTGATAAGCTTGACCTTTCGGTACCGCGTGGTAATGTACCCCCGAACCTTTTTAAGCAAACAACTTTAACCTTTAACCCGTGGAGCGAAACCCATTGGCTGAAAAAGCGCTTTTTTGATACTGCGCACGATAATGTGAGCACATATTCAACCAATTACCTTTGTAATGAGTTTTTAGATGATACTGACCGCCAAGTATTTGAGCGTATGAAAAACGAAAATTACCGCAAATATACGGTAGCAGGACTTGGAGACTGGGGCGTTGCAGAAGGTCTTGTGTTTGAAAATTGGCAAGCGCTTGAGTTTGATTATAAGAATTTGGGAACGGAAGACGGAACTGAATGGAAATACAAGTCTTTCTTCGGCCTTGACTACGGATACACAAATGACCCGACAGCATTTATTGCTTTTGCGGTAAACAAGGTTGATAAAGAGATTTTTATTTATGACGAGCACTATGAAACAAAGATGCTTAATTCGGATATAGCCGCTATGATAAAACGCAAAGGCTACAATAAGGAGCGCATCCGCGCCGATGCTGCCGAGCCAAAGTCCAACGAAGACCTTAGAAGGCTTGGAATCAGCCGAATATTACCTTCGGTTAAAGGTAAGGACAGCATTATAAACGGTATTGCGCAGATTCAGGAATATAAAATCTATGTTCATTCCCGGTGCGAAAACACAATAAAGGAGCTTAGCTCTTATTGTTGGCAAAAAGATAAGAATGAAAACGGCATAAACAAGCCTGTTGATACGGACAACCATTTAATGGATGCATTCCGTTACGGTTTTTATGATGTTTTATTCTACCACCCACAAAAAGAAAAACCGCGTGTACGTGTTGACAGAAGTAATATTACTGCTGAAGATATGAACGGCGCGTGGAATTAAAGGAGTTTTATTATGCAATTAGTTTTAAATGGTATTTTATTTTGCTTTATTTTGGCTTTGTGCGGAGTTTTTTTCGCGGTAGGTTACTATTTCGGATACAAGAAAAAAATTAAACCTACCCCAAAAGAATTAAGCACCGAAGAAAAACAAAAGATAGAGCGACTAAAAAGAGAAGAAGAGAACTTTTGGAATTATAGCGGTTCTTCTCAAGAAACAATTTAATACATTACGAAAGAGAGCGGATGAACGCTTAGAGCATTATTCTTTTTATTCCTTGCAAGAATGATATTCGAGAGCGGTTTATTTCGTTCTTTTTTGTTTGTAAATAATAAACGGCTACACCATAAGCTGAAAAGAAGGAGTAATGATATGGACGAAAATAACGTTCAAAACGCACAGGGACAGGATACCACACCGGGTACTGTGGAGACACAACAGGAAGTAGATACTAATGTAGTGCCCGATACTACACCACAGGGCGAGCAAACAGGAGACGATACTTCCACGCAAGGCCAGGACGGAAACGATAACGGCGCCGATGATAACGGTACCGAACCTGTAGCACCTTTTCTTGAAATTCAATACAACCACGAAAAAAGAGGGTTGTCGCGAGATGAAGCTATAACGCTTGCTCAAAAAGGTATTCACTTTCAGAATACATATGACAGTTTGGAGCGCGTTGCGGCACTTAAGGGTGCTTCGGTCAAAGAACTGATAAACAGTTTAGAGACTGCTCAGGATGAAGCTTACCGTCAGGGTCTAATTGAAAAGTTTGGTGAAGATGAAGACACCATCGACAAAATGATGGAACTTTATAACATCAACAAACAAAAAACCATAGATAACGCAAAGGCAAGTAAGAAAGCTGCAGCTGAACAGGAAGAACAAACCATTAATGAACGCTTAGCACAAGAATTTGTTGAAATGAAAAATAGCGACTTTCCCGAGCTTAAAGAGTTTAAGGATTTGCCTGAAGAAGTTAAAAAGGCGGCTTTCGGCGGTCTTTCGTTATCCCACGCATATTTAAAGTATATGCACAACGAAAACAAAAAAATCGCTGCCGAAAAAGCTTCACAGGAAGCGGCGGCAAAAAAATCCACAGGCAGTATGGCAAGCGAAAAGGAAGAAACTGAAACTGAAGCCGAAAAGCGTTTCCTTAGTGCTTTGTGGGGAAGATAGCCATTAACAAAATAAAAAATAATAAAATTGGAGGAAAATAAAATGGCAAATAATATCGCATACGCACAAAAATATTCACCCGAACTTGATAAAATGATTACTCAAGAAGCAAAGACAGGTTTCTTTGCTGACAACGTTTTTAGAGCAAAATTTGTTGGAGCTAAAACTGTTCAAATCCCCGAAATCTCTCTTGGTGGTCTCGGAGATTACGACCGTGCCGAAGGTTATTCTAAGGGTGATGTAAATCTTACTTTTAAAGATTACACCCTCACAAAAGACCGTTCTAAGCAGATGACCATTGATGCACAAGATGCGGACGAATCCGGTGTTCCGGACCTTGTTGGTAAACTTGTTGGAGAATATACTCGCACAATCGTTAATCCCGAAATTGATGCTTACGTTCTTTCTAAACTCGCAGGTATTGCAACAACTGCTTCAAACACTAAAACATTTGCTGCAGCAACCGCAGTTGCTGACCTTTTGGACACTATTAACAATGTTGAGGCTGCAAGTGGCTATAGCAACGTTGAACTTGTTGCATTTGTTGACCCTGTTATGAACTCTGCAATTTTGACAAGCGATGAATTAAAGCGTTCTATTACTGTTTCTGAATTTAAGCAAGGCGAAGTTAACACACAAGTTAAGAAACTTAACGGTTGCGCTATAATCCCTGTATCTGCCGAAAGAATGCACACTATATTAAAGTTTACCGAGGACGGCTTTGAACCCGACACAGGCTCAAAAACCATTAAGGCGGTTGTGTTACCAAAGAGTGCCGCTTCTCTTGTTAAAAAGGTTGACAAGGTTAATGTGTTGTCACCTAACGAAGTAGAAGATATGGATGCTTACAAGATTAACTACAGACTTTACTATGATTGCTTTGTAAAGAAAAGCCACACCAATACAGTTCACGCAATTGTAGGTTAATTGTAAAATCAATAAGGGGCGGTTATTAGCAATCGCTCCTTATTTCTTGGAGGAAACCTAATGGCAAAATACGTTATGAGAAGTTTTTACGGCAACGAAATCAAAGAAGTGAACTCGGAACGCAAACGTGACGAATTAATAGAATTAGGATTTACTGAAATAAAAGAGGCAACAACCGAAGCACGAAGTATTGAAAAAATGAAAGTTTCCGAAATTGAGGCTATTGCTGAAAGTAACGGCATTGATTTATCCGATTGTAAAAATAGAGAAGAAAAAATTTCAAAAATAAGAGAATCTATAAACTATAAATAACAAAAAAGGTACTCGTTAATTCGGGTACCTTTATTCTTGCATAAGGAGAATATGAAAATGAGCTTGAAAATAACAACTGAGCCTAAATCGGTTTTTAACGAATATAAAAAAGGCAACGAGTATAAGGCTTCTATTGGTGAGAAGGGTATATTCGAGCAAAGCAAAATAAATGAAAGGTTTTATGTTGGCGACCAATGGTACGGTGCTAACTGTGGTAACGATAGACCGCTTATAAAGCGCAATATTATTAAACGTATTGCGGATTATAAACTGTCTTCTATTACTGCCGCACCTATTGCGGTTAACTATAGTGCGGAAGGTGTTCCTGATAATTCGGGCACACAATCACAAGTAGAAGAGTACCGCAACGATATTAAAATGGGCGAAGACTTTATAGAAAGCACCGATGATGCCGAAATTTCGGTTATAACAGGCTTTCTTTCGGATTACTTTAAAACTACCGCCGAGCGTGTAAAGTTTGACAGTAAGAAAGAAGAAGCACTTAGAAATGCATATATTTCGGGTACAGGTATTTGTTATACATATTGGGATAGCGATATCAACACAGGTCTTTATGCCGATATAAACAAAACTATGCCAATTAAGGGTGATATTGGTTTCGAAGTAATTGACGTTGAAAACGTATGCTTTGGTGACGCTAATTGCGATGATGTGCAAAAGCAACCGTTTATTATAATTTCTCAACGATTAGATGTAAACGAAGTTAAAAGAGAAGCCAAAAGAAATCGTATAAGCGCCGAAGACATAGAAAACATTAAGCCTGATGGCGCCGATGCTTACGAAGCAAACGCAGGTACTCGTGGAGAACAAGAACCCGAAGACAGTAAGCGTGTAACCGTTCTTACTAAATTCTATAAGGAATGGAATAACGAAGGCACAGGTTTTAGGGTTATGTGCATGAAGTGTTGTGAAAAGTCTTTTGTTCGCAAACCTTGGGAAACAGGGCTTACACTTTATCCAATAGCAAAAATGTGTTGGCTAAATCGTCGAAGTTCCGCTTATGGTGATAGCGAGATTACTTACCAAATATCTAACCAAATAGCGCTCAACCGTGCTGAAAGTGCAGGTATTTGGGGTCTTATGAAGTCGGGTATGCCTATGACGGTTGTAAACGGCGATACGATACAAGACCCAATTACTAATAATCCCGGTGAAGTTATTAAGGTGTTCGGTACTGCCGAAGACGTTGCAGGGGCTATAAGACATATTTCACCACCTGCGTTTGGTAATCAATATCTTAATATGCTTAACGACCTTGCAAATAATACGCTTTCGGACAATGGTGCAAACGATGCTGCGCTTGGTAACATTCGTCCCGATAATGCAGCCGCAATTATTCAGTCGCGCGAAGCTTCCTTACAGCCTATGCAGTTATATCAAAATCGTTTTTATAGTTTTATTGAAGATATAGCACGTATATGGGCTGATTTTTGGATGCATTTGTATGGTGACCGCAAGCTTCGTATTGAAGATAGAGACGGAACTTACTATATCCCATTCCATCCTTCACGTTATGAAAACTTAATGCTTACCGCAAAAATAGACGTAGGTTCAAGCCCTGTTTGGAGCTTACCGAGTACAATATCCGTTTTGGATGCTTTGTATGGAGCTCAAATTATCAACAAGATACAATACCTTGAACGTATGCCTGACGGTATTATCCCCGATAAGACAGGTCTTTTGCGTGAAGCGCGTGAAGAATTAAGAATGCAAGAAGAAATGATGGCGCAACAACAAATGGCTATGGGTGACGGTGTTCCAACGGAAGAAGCGCCTATGATAGAAGAAATACCTATGGAGGCTATAGGAGTATGACAGGAAATGACATTTTACAACGAGCTTTAGGGCTCTTAGGATATGCCGAGAATAACGGCAACACACAATTAACACAAAGAATATTGCAGCATGCGCTACCGCTTACAAATCTTGTTTACGGTGATATAGCGCGTATGTGCGGTATGGAAAAAGAAAGGCTTAACAGTCTATTAGATGAGTTTGAAATTTCAGATAAAGCGGCTGATGTCTTTGCTTGTGGTTTGGCAGGGTATATTGCTGCAAGTGAAGGCGATGATAACGCACATGCCTTTTGGGCGGCTGAATATAACACAAGAAGAACCACATTATCGAAAATAACTACGGTAAAGGATGAATTACCTATACCTGAATATTAAGGAGGTTTTACAATGAATTTACCGATTGTGCGAAAACAACCCGCGCAGATGCAAGAACTTCGTGATTTATCGGGTGGGCTTAATATGCGTGACGGTATAAGTGAAGTTTTAGATAATCAGCTTACTGACTGTAAAAATATGTGGTGGAAAGATGGGTTACTTAAAACCCGCGCCGCAATGATTCAAAATGACAGTAAAATAAATTTAGGAGCAGCCGCAGAAGGTTCGGCGTCTAAAATCCGTCAGCATAATTGCTATAACACAGTAAGCGGTATAAAGGGACAGCTTTGCTCGGCTGTTTATAACAGTAAAATAAACTTTTTTTGGAATTACGGCAAAAGCATAACTAATATAGCTTCGATAAGCGCAGCACCGTCAAGCTACTTTGTTTGCCAATATTCCGATAAGCTTTATTGCTTTATGACAAGACTAACAAGCCAAGTGATATATTCTTTGGATTTGTCGGTATCATCGGCAACGTGGAATAAAATTGATAAAGATAAAATGCATATTCCTAAAGTTATGATGCAATGTAAGAAAAGCAGTGCTGTCAATATCTCATCAGACCAGATAAACGGAGTAATGCTTGAAAGCTATAACCTTTTAAGTGATTACTATGAAATGAGTTATAACTCTTATAACCCCGAAATAGTAAAAGAAGAAGACCAAAAACATAAGATGCAGTATCATATCTTGAAAAGTGTTGCAAAATATGAAGGTAAAGGTTTAACAGTTACTGCCGAAGTTACTCTTGACGGTAACACCGAAGAACATACTGTTTCAATTAATGAAGAAAGTCGCAGAAAAGACAGTACAAAAGTTTGGAAAACCACTTGGGAAGAATCAGCGGCTAATAGCATCGACAAACTTTTAATGAGAGTATGGAAAAACCGTATTTCCTTTTATTACTGTGAAGATAATGCGGATGGTAAGGATGTTATAAAAGATAACACAAAGTATACAAAGGTTGCCACAATAAGCGATAATACCGATTCGGATTATTGGCGCAACGGGGATTCGGAAGAAGAAAAAGCAAAACCAACTGCGCCGATAAAGTATTCGGGCGGTGGTGATGATGATATTGTTATAACTGCGCCTTATATATGGTCTAACAGCGATAAAGAAAAAATATTTAATATGACACGGTGCGAATGGTTTGGCGGTTCTGCGGGGCTTTCGGGCGGTACCCGATTATTCCTTTGCGGTAATACAAAAAAAGGTAACAGTGACCTTGTAGTGTGGTCAGGACTTAATAACCCGCTTTATTTCCCCGAAAACTCGTATTTTAACGTAGGTAATGAAACGGGAGCGGTAACAGGCTTTGGTAAGCAGTCGGATAAGCTTGTGATTTTCAAAGAAAATGAAACCTGGTTTACTCAGTACGCGCAGAATACAAGCATTACCGCACAGGACCTTATAAACCAAAGAGTTATTGATTACGCTTCTTCAAGTGTGTATTTTCCACTAACTCAAATAAACTCGAATATAGGTTGCCCTTATCCTGATACTATACAGCTTTGCCGTAACCGCCTTGTATGGCTTGGCAATAATAACAGCGTTTATACCTTGGTGAGCGAGAGCCAATATAACGAGCGCAGTATTTTTAGTGTTTCGGAAATGGTAAACCGCAAGATTGAAGAAATTGGCGTAGACAGTAAAGCTTGCGCTTGCGATTGGAACGGATACTACTGTTTGCTTTTAGGAAATAAAATGCTACTTATGGATTATAACTGTTACGGATATACGCATGTAGCAAGTTATTCAAAGCAAGAAGATGCCAACGTAAGAATACCTTGGTATTATTGGGAAGTTTCTAACGTTCAAAAAATGACCGTTATAGGTGATTGTTTAAGTATGGTCGATATAATCAATATGGCTGAAAGATATTATGTGGTTAGTTATTGCTTTGATACTAAAGGAGTTTACGATAAACTTCTTGACGTGGCAACAAACGAATACATAACAACCGAAATAGATTCGTACTTTACTACAAAAATATTTGATTTTACATCACCGCATATTCGCAAGAACATTGAACAAATCAATTTGCAAGTTGGAAACAACGGCGGTGTTCCGATAAAAGTATTTTTTATTACCGAAAACGGCACCGAACAAAGCGAAATCATAACAACCGGAAACGACTTAACAAACTATACCGCAGGTTATATTGATAGCCGAGCAGTATTCCCTTGCATCAAGCAAATTTTAAGGTTTGGTATTAAGGTTGAATGTAAAGGAAAGTTGGCGGTTGATAGCGTTATTTTAAAATATAGAACCACAGGAGGTGCAAGGTAATGGCGACAACAAGTAAAAATAAAAACAAAAATAAAACAACGGTAACTATTCCTGATTATACAAAACAAGCAACCGAATATTATGCCGATTCTAAAGCAAGTGATATAAAATCAACCAATGCGTTATATGATAGTGAAAAACAAAGCACAAACGAAAGTTATGATAAGCAAGTTTTTGATACCAATAAATCATATCAAGACCAATATCGCGAAAATGCAGTACAAAAGGAAATAAATAAACGACAGGTTGCCGAGAGTATGGCTAATTTAGGTCTTACTGATTCGGGCCTTAACCGTACACAATTAACAGCGGCGCAGCTTTCCTACGGTAATAATAAAGCCACGATTGATAGCGATAAACAAAACGCTATTAATGACCTTGAATTTTCACGAAGTCAAGCTATTGATACCATTGAGCAAAATAGGGCTTCCGCACTTTCTACCATTGACCAAAATTATGCAAGTTATATTAGAGAACGCGCAGATACTTTAAGAAGCGAAGATGAATCTACTTATCAAACTATAGTAACTACATTCTTGGAAAATGGAATAATGCCTTCTGATGATATTATTACTCTTGCGGGTATGGATAAGACAAATGTAAAAGCTTTATATAACGCATATAAAAAAGTAACACAGGCGACGGCGGAAAAAAGTAGTAGCGGCGGTAAAGATGGCAACAATGATAACAAGGATACTTCTATAATAGGAGGTAATAATCGTAAACTCAGTCGTGATTATACTGGTAATTTAGAAGATAACGATGTTGAATGGTATACTTACAAAGGTTCAGATGAAAAAGAATATACTAAATATACTGACAGAATAACAGGAAAGACTTCAACATTTAGGAGTAATGTGAATCCATATTCAGGAACCATGAATTACGATACTGCAAACGGCGTATGGTCTAATACAAAATATCAGCCTACTAATATAACGCTTGCAAAAACTTCTATTAAAAAAGCTAATGGAGTAACAATTCTAAAGGGTGAATGGATAGATGATGCGGATTATAAAAACAAAGAAAATTCCGAAAATTTAAAACTTGAGTTTGAGGAAACAACATATGTTGAAAATTTGGAACGAGACCAAAATGTATTTAAAACCGCAAGCGAAACAAACGGTACGCAGTATTGGATGTGGGATGATTCGCACAATAGGTATTTTGAGGTTTATAAAGACAAAAAAACAGGCAAATGGAATCTTAAGCAATAGGAGGCGTTCATATGGCAGTTAAAAGTATTTTAGCCGGTCCAGATGGTTTGATAGGCGGAATAAACGGTGGAATTACAAAAAGTAAAAAGAAAAAAAGTATACTGGCAAGCAATGATGGTTCAATCGGTAGGATAAGCGATGAAACTTTGGCAAAGGATTATTTACAAGAAATAGGTAATGATATCACTGGTCAAATAACCCGTCAGTATATGCCGAATTTTATACGTACACCAAGTACTGCAAATACAAATAATAAAGAAAGTGATTTTAAATTTACTGTTCCAGAGGTCCCTACGGCTGAATATAATGCTTTAAAAAGGATGCGATACAATAATTTAGGACTTGAAACACTTGAAACTGATATCTCTAAAGCGGCAGATACTTATAAGTCTATAATTAGCGGTTGGCAGGATAAGGCTACTCTTGATGAAGCAAAGCCTGTTATTGAAAATGTTTATAATCGCTTAAAAGCTTTTCAAGCCTATAATAACGACTTTGGTGACGGGAGCGTTGACATTTCGGAACAAGTTAAGGCTTATAAAGATATACTTGATAGTTGGGATGAAATTGCTGAAGGATATAGCAAGTATAGTACCGCAGAAGAGTATAATGCTGCAGTCAAAAATCAAATAGATTATGCAAATTATAACTTTGAAGATAATAAGGAGAAGATTAGACTACTTGAAAGTGATGTTAATGCTGTCGAAAATGTTAAAAAACAAATAAGAGATTTAGAATCCGAAAATAAAACATTAGAACTTGCAAGTTCTAAGGGCTCGAAAAATGCTGCACAAAAAATCAAAGAAAACAATCAAAGAATTGCAATGTTAAATGCTGCGTTAGAAGACGCATGGAGGAAATACGGAAATGAGGAAGGTTTAAGAGCTTCGCTTAACGAAAATAGGGCGCAATATAAATCGGCAGAAAGATATCGAGTTTTACAAAAGTTTTCTTCTGTTATAAACCCTGAAGCTGATAATTATGATCCTAATTTTGAAAAATATTCAACTGAAGGTTTGAAATTTCCCGCAAACACATTTGGTGGTTTAAAAACTGGTGAAAAAGTAGCCGCTACTGTAGCTGAAGGTGAAATGTATAGGAATGCAGCTATAGCAATGAGCCATTATGCTAATGGTGATAAAATCCCAGATAACAACATTTTTAAGCATATGGAAGAAGCGGAATTTAAAACCTTTGCATATTGGAGAAAATACGATGAAGTTAATGGTACAATAAAAGCTTATAGTTATATTGACGCCTTAAAAGAAACCTTAGAAATAAGAGCAGGTAATGAAACCTATGAAAAGTATTTAAAGGGTAACACCTTTCTTGAAACACTTTACAGTGTGCCTGTAGGGCTTGACCAATTTGCAAGCGGTATGACAAATTTCTTTAATACACAGGACGATTATATTCCGTTGTCTTCAACTCAAGTGGCAGGAAAGTTAGCAAGAGAAGATTTGGGAGAAGTTAAGCTGCCTAAATGGTTAGGCGGATTCTCGCTTGCGGGTGTTACTTATGATTTGCTTTCCACAACAGCAAATATGGCACCGTCTATTTTGGCTAATGCTGTATTGCCGGGTTCTGGTACGGTGCTTTTAGGTGTATCTGCGGCGGGTAATGCGTATCAGCAGGCACTTAATAATGGTATGGATAAAAGTCAGGCAAGAACTTATTCGACTCTCGTAGGTGCTTCCGAAGCGTTATTGAGTGCTACCCTTAGTAAGGTTATGGGCGGTAAAGCGTTAAGTGGTAAAGTGAAAACGGCTATTGACGGTATTCAAAAAGGATGGTTGAGATTTGCCGCAAACTATGGTGCCGCATTTGTATCGGAAGGCTTGGAAGAAGGTCTTCAGGAAATACTAACTCCATTCTTTGAAAATTTTGTGCTCGGATATAATAAAAACGGCTTTGAGGATGTAGAATGGGGAGAGGTTGCCTACAGTTTTCTTTTAGGTGGTTTTTCAGGAGGTCTGTTTGAAGCTGGCGGTCAAGCTCTAAATCGTATTGCCGGTGTTTCTCAGGTTGCAAAAACTTATAGCTCGGGTGAAAAGATTTTAAATCTTATTGAGCTGGGTCTTAAAATGCCAAAAGAAAGTACCGCTTATAAGCTTGCGCAAAAGTATAATGCTTCAAGCAAGGCAGACGGTAAGCTTTCAAAAAATAAGGTTTATAATCTTGTTAAAGCTACTGAAAACCTTGTTGCTGACAGGCTTGCACAGCTTGGCGAGAAGAATAATGTTGCTGCGGTTGCAAGCGCCACCGTTAAAAAGCTTTCGGGCATAGAGCTTTCTGTTAGTGAAATTGAATTACTAACAAAGAGCAGTTACGGTCAAGAAGTACTTAATACTATTGTGCCAAAAGTTGAGAATATCAATTCACCCCAAACTGAAAATTCCTTGCAAAATGCTACAACATTTGCTACGCAGGAAAATAAAGCTGACTTTAATAATGCTACAACTGAAGTGGATGCAAATGCGGATGTGGATTTTGACACACCTTCGGGAGCGGCTACAACTGATATCGGCACTAGTGTGACCGGTGTACAGGCTGTTGCTACTGATGCTAATTCTAAAATTGATATTCTAACCGTCAGGCAACAGAACAAACAACGCAGGCATACTACTGCCAAGGAGCAAAACTTCATTAAAAAAGTAGCAAATGCGTTAGGGGTTAAGCTTGAGTTTACTGATATAACGGTCGAACATTTAAGGAGTTTGGGACACGAGATTAAAGAAGGAAGTATTCTCCCCGACGGTTATTACGATAGGGATAACAAGACGATACATTTAGGGTTTTCGGTATATAATCCGTTAACCTTTGTTTTCAAGCACGAACTGACTCACTTCGGTGAAGGCACTGTTCTATATGAGCGTTTTGTTGAAGCAGTTAAAAAATCAAAGGCTTTCAAAAAATGGCTTGAAAGAAAAACTAACTTAAAGTATACAGAAAATTTAGAAAATTTATATCTTTGGGATTTGGGTCGCCAGCGTGGTGTTCTAAGTGAAGGCGGTATTTTGAGCAAAGAAGCACGCGAGGATATGCATTGCGAAATGATAGCCGATTTTGTTGGCGAGTGTATTTTCACAAGTGATACTGCTATGCTCAAAAAAATGATGAGCGAGCTTAATCAAAAAGAAAGAAATATAGTAGCTCAGTATATACATGATTTCTTTGAGTGTCTCATCAGGAAGTTAAGCGGTGAACATAAGCTTACGCTCGAAATTATGCAGTTGGAAAAAGAGTTTAACAAAGTCCTTGCTGAGGCGGTAAATGCCAAAAAAGAAATCCCAACCGAGAGCGGCGGGGATTTGCAGTTTAGTATTGTTGTTTTAGAAAATGGCAACACTTATGTTAAGGCAAGCCGAAAAGTAATAACAGGGACTACGTTAAAAGAACAAAGAGACCAAATCACCAATTTCTTCAAAAAGTTATTAAAAAATAAACCTTCTATTGATATTCCTACAATAGAAGGCGATGTTTTAACTATAACTATGAAAGATACAGAAAATAAAGCGCGTGATAATTATAAAATTGTTGACGGGAAACCTGTAAAAATGTCAAAAGAAGAATTTGCGGTAAAATTACGAGTAGAATCTCATATAGACGAAATTGCCGAAACCGCAATAAAAGAAAACAAACCATTGACACCGGATGATAAAAATCACGATTTTGCTGAAGATGGTTTTGAATATAGGACGGCGTATTTTGAAGATTTTGATGGTTCATATTATAAGATTCGATTTTCCGTAGGGC
>JAZQYX010000028.1:0-21813 GCA_045633725.1 Acutalibacteraceae bacterium
ACCAAAATGAGCAAAAACAAAAAATTATCGTTAATTATTATATACATAGGGGTATGGTGTCAATGGTAGCACACCGGTCTCCAAAACCGTTTGTGAGGGTTCGAGTCCTTCTACCCCTGCCAAAAAATAGACTTGCTTTTGCAAGTCTATTTTTTTATCCATTGCGAAAGCAATGGTATATCATCAGTCGTTACGACTGTATATCATCACGCGTAGCGTGTATAAAACTCCTTCGGATTGGATAAAAATAAAGCACTTCCAAAGAAGTGCTTTATTTTTTGGTGCCGGTGGCCGGACTCGAACCGGCACGCTGTCGCCAGCGGTGGATTTTGAGTCCACTACGTCTGCCAATTCCATCACACCGGCAAGTGTGAAATCATAATGTCAATTTAAAAAAGTGCTCGTGACTCTTGCGGTGCCCAAAATCAATTACGGCTTGGAGCGCCAATTGATTTTGACCGCGGCGCCTTTCACGCCTTCGCTTCATCATCCACCGGATGCGCTTGGCGTAAAAGCTGCCAATTCCATCACACCGGCAAGTGTGAAATCATAATGTAAAATAAATCGACTTTGTTATTATACATTAAAGGGTTAATAAAATCAAGTGTTTTTTACTAAAAATAATATTTATTCTAACAATTGCACAATCACAATCATATAACAAATATAAAAGTGAGATTCATCAAAATGGAAATCTCACTTTTTTCTTATAATTAGTTACTGATTTAATATTACTTATTAGCTTTAGCAGTATATGGAGCTAACTCTAAACGAATAAAGTAACCTTTTTCGTGACTGCATACAGGGCAAATTTCAGGTGCTGCTTTTCCATTTAAAACATTACCACAATTAAGGCAAACCCAATCCGTAGTAACATCTGAAACAAACAGCTTATTTTGTTTTAGTAAATCAGCAAAAAGCTTAAAGCGTTTAGCGTGCTCGTTCTCAATCTCACCAATTTGTGTAAACAAAGAAGAAATTGGCATAAAACCTTCTTCCTTAGCAGTTTCACCAAAAGATTTATATACATCGCTATACTCTTCTGTTTCATTGTGAACGGCATTTTCAAGCAATTCTATTACCGAATTTGTAACCTCTGCAGGATATCCACCATCAATTTCTATTGTTTCTCCGTTTAATTCGCTTAAATGCTTCATAAAAACATTTGCATGTGCTAATTCCTGATTTGCAGTATAGTTAAACACTGCTTCAATAACATATAAGCCTTGTTTTTTAGCAATCTCTGCCGCAAAAGTATAGCGATTTCGCGCCATACTCTCCCCTGCAAATGCTCGCATTAAATTCACTTTAGTTTTACTCTCTTTAAAATTTGTCAAAATAATCACTCCTTATATTTAAAATTAGCAATTATTTTAACTTTATGCAAAAAAAACAACGGCTAACCGAATTAAAGTCAGCCGTTATATAATTTTATTCAAGTATAAATTTAACGAAGTTTTTCTTACCTTTTTTAAGAATTATTTCATCCTTGAAATCATCTTCAGCTAAAGAATAAGACGCATCGGTAATTTTTTGGTCATTAATACTAACGCCACCTTGAAGGACAAGTCTGCGCGCTTCTCCGTTTGATGCAGCAAGATTCGCTTTAACCATCATAGAAAGTACGCCAATTTTACCATCAGTAAAATCATCTACACACAATGCTGTAGTAGGCATATTTTCGTGTGTACCCGCACCGCCAAAAACTGCACGCGCGGTATTTTGAGCGTTAGTTGCCTCTTCTTCACCGTGCACTAACTTTGTGAGTTCATACGCCAAAATTTCTTTAGCTGTATTAAGCTGTGAGCCTTCCCAAGAATCCATCTTATCAATTTCTTCAAGCGGTAAGAAGGTTAACATTCTGATACACTTTAAAACATCGGCATCGGCAACATTGCGCCAATACTGATAAAATTCGTAAGGGCTTGTCTTTTTCGGGTCAAGCCAAACTGCACCGCCTACGGTTTTGCCCATCTTCTTACCTTCAGAATTTAGAAGTAAAGTAATGGTCATAGCATACGCGTCTTTGCCTAACTTTTTACGAATAAGCTCAGTACCGCCAAGCATATTTGACCATTGGTCGTCACCGCCAAACTGCATATTACAGCCGTATTCCTTAAATAAATGATAAAAGTCGTAACTTTGCATTATCATATAGTTAAATTCAAGGAAAGAAAGACCCTTTTCCATACGTTGCTTATAGCATTCGGCTCTAAGCATATTATTAACCGAAAAACATGCGCCAACCTCACGCAAAAGGTCAATATAATTGAGTTTCAAAAGCCAATCGGCATTGTTTACCATTTGTGCTTTACCTTCGCCAAACTCAATAAACTTGCTCATTTGCTCTTTAAAACAATCACAGTTATGTTGTATTTGTTGTGCGGTCATCATAGAACGCATATCGGTTCTACCCGACGGGTCACCAATATGACCTGTACCGCCGCCAATTAAAGCAATCGGCTTATTGCCTGCCATCTGAAGACGCTTCATAAGGCAAAGCGCCATAAAATGACCTACATGAAGACTGTCAGCAGTAGGGTCAAAGCCTATATAAAAGGTAGCCTTGCCTTGGTTTATAAGTTCCTTAATTTCGGCTTCATCTGTAACCTGTGCAATAAGGCCACGGGCCACTAATTCTTCATAAATTTTCATATTAATTGCTCCTATCAATTAGTTCCTTTGCGGAATTATATAAATTTTCAGTAATCTGGGTACCCGACATAATACGCGCAATTTCATTAATTCGGCTATCATAATCGAGTGATGTCACATTTGTAAAGGTGTGACCTTCCCTAGAAATTTTTTCAATGAGCAAATGCTCGTCCGCTACAGCTGCTATTTGCGCCAAATGTGTAACGGCTATAACCTGACGATTATCAGCTACTTTTTTAAGCTGCTTTGCAACCTTGCCTGCAGTAAAACCGCTGATACCTGTATCGATTTCGTCAAAAATCATAGTACCAACATTGTCTTTATCAAGTAAAACACTTTTAATGCTAAGCATTACGCGCGATAATTCACCGCCAGAAGCGATTTTATGTAAAGGCTTTAAACTCTCACCGTTATTAGCAGAAATCAAAAATTCAGCAGTGTTACAGCCGTTTTTGGTATATTTACCGTTGTTTAAAGCAACCTCAAATTTGATGTTAGGCATATTCAGATATTCTAAAATACCACAAACATCTTTCGAAAATTTTTCACTTGCCCGTTTTCTTGACAATGTAAGTTTTTCACCTGATGCTACAAGAATTTCTTTTTTATCTTCAAGCAAAAGTGAAAGCTCGGCAATGCGCTTGCTTGAAAGTGTTATGTTTTCAAGCTCAGTATTTGCTCTGTCTAAAAATTCAAGCATTTTTTCTTCGCTTGAACCGTATTTTACCATAAGTTTAGAGAGCAAATCAAGTCTAATATTTATTTCGTCGGGATTTAGTTCTGAATATTCATCACTTGATGTAAATGAATCAATCTCAGCACGCACATCTTCAAGCGATATTACTGCATTTGATAGCGCTAAACAACAATTCTTAAAGCTTTCGTTTTTAAGAGACTGTAAAAGCTTTAAAGCATTATTAGTAAGTGTAATTGCGCCGTCGGTATCATCAGTTCCCGAAATTAAATATTCTACACCATTTAATGCGTTAAAGATTTTTTCTTTGGTTTCGGCAATAGCAAGTTGTTGTTTTAGCTTGTCATATTCTCCCACTTTAATATTTGCCGATTCAAGCTCGTTAATTTGATATTTTAAGGTATCAATTCTGCGTTGCTTCTCGTCTTCATCAATTTCTAAAGACTGCAATTCCTTACGAACTGCATTAAGCTCTTTAAAAGCGGTATAATACTCAGCTTTAAGGTTATCATTCTCGGCGACCGCGTCTATAAAGCTTAAGTGCATATCCGGGTTAAGCAAAGCCTGATTATCGTGCTGACCGTGAATATTGATTAAGCCACTTGCAATTTCTCGTAAAAGAGTGGTTGTGACGGGGATATTGTTGATTTTACAAAAACCTTTAGAAGTTAAACTAAGCTTTCGGGTGATTATAATCTCATCGCTTTCAGCAGTAATTCCGTTTTCTTCTAAAAGGGATAGCGTATCAGAGGTTAAAGCGTCAAAAACCGCAGTAACAACCGCGTTGTCACATCCTGTGCGTATTAAATCCTTAGATGTGCGCTCACCTAAAACAGCATTTAGAGAATCAATAATAATTGATTTGCCCGCACCCGTTTCACCGGTTAAAACATTAAAGCCTCGTTTAAATTCAATATCTGTTTTTTCAATAACCGCAATGTTTTCAATGTGTAAAAATTTTAACATAGGTTTTTCCATTATAAAATACTATTTATTTTTTCTACTAATGCTTTTGAGTGGTCAGTACTTCGAGTAACAAGAATAATTGTATCTTCACCCGCAAGTGAGCCTAACATATACTCGTGAAACAAAGTATCAAGCGCAACACAAGCACCCGAAGCCAAACCGCTACGGCATTTAATAACAACATTATTGAGTGCATAATCAACCGAGAGCACAGATTTCACAAACAAATCGTGTTGTGCAGAGTTATCACTCGATTGAAAAGTATTAGCAACATAGCGATAGTTACCATTAGAATCGCGACTTTTAATAAGCTTTAATTTCTTAATATCACGCGAAACGGTTGATTGAGTTACATTATAGCCTAAATTTAAAAGCGCGTTTTGTAAATCTTCTTGAGTTAATATAATATTTTCCTTAATAATGTTAAGAATTTCTTGTTGTCTTGTCTGTTTCAAAATTAAAAACTCCTGCTATCTTTAAATTTTGCCGAAAGGGTTTTATAAAAAGAGTGCTCGTTAAGTCTTATAAGCTTTACGGTATTTTTAGATTTTGTAATTTTAATTTCCGTAAAAGGTTTAACATTACAAACCTTTCTACCGTCTACTGTAAGATAAATTTCGGTACGCTTTTTCGAAAAAGATTTAAGCGTAATTTCTTTATCAGTGCCTAAAAGAATAGGCTTAGCGGATAACGAATGTGAGCAAATAGGAGTTATGCAAACACATTCGGCACAAGGGTCAATAATAGGTCCGCCTGCCGACATTGAATAGGCGGTTGAGCCAGTGGGGGTTGAAATAATCAGTCCGTCTGCAAGGTAATTTATAGTGTCATTACTAACCGATACGCTAATATCAACAATTCGCGAAATAAAACCGCTTGTAATGACTGCATCATTAAGCGCATCAAAAGTATTTATAAGTTTGCCGTTTTCGTAAACTTCAACAGAAAGCATCATACGGTCTTCAAGTGTGAATTCTTTGGTCTTTAGCTTGCTTATTAGCTTTAAATCGTTCTGTTCAACGTCAGCTAAATATCCGAGCCTTCCTGCGTTGATACCTAAAATAGGTTTGTTATCAATAGCCGCACGTTTAGCGTAGCGTATAATTGTACCGTCTCCGCCGATAGTTATAATATAATCGGCAATGCGAAACAACTCGTTTTCGGGTGCAGTTTTAAAATTAGGACTGCAAATAGTATCTGGAAGATATGCCTGTATACCTTCTTTTTTGAGTAACAAACCGAGATTCTCAACAACCTGTGAAGAACCGCGTTTGTCAAGATTAGGCAAAACTGCAATAACCATTAAATCACTCCTGTAAAGTTTTGTAGGAATTTTCGACAACTTCTATTGCTGTAACATCAGTTAAAATCTCGCAAATTTCAGTCTTTTTAATATGACACAAATACTCTATGTTACCTTCAGGACCCTTAACGGGTGAGAAATCAAGACCTAAAAGGGTGAAATTGTTTTCTTTTAATAGCTCAATTATCTTTTCGATAACCGATATATGAACATTTTTATCTCTTACAACACCCTTTTTACCAACATTTTCTTTGCCTGCTTCAAACTGTGGTTTAATAAGACATACCGCCTGACCGCCGTCCTTTAAAAGAGTACGCAATACAGGTAAAATAAGCGACAGCGAAATAAAAGAAACATCAATAGAGGCAAAGTCAAGTTCTTCGGGAATTTGCTCCTTTGTAACATAGCGAAAATTTGTACGTTCAAGGTTTACAACACGTTCGTCAGTTCTAAGCTTCCAAGCCAACTGACCGTAGCCAACATCAATTGCATAAACCTTTTTAGCACCATTTTGTAGCATACAATCGGTGAAACCACCCGTTGATGCACCAATATCGGCGCAAATTGCATTTTGTAGCGAGAAATCAAACACCCGAACCGCTTTTTCGAGTTTAAGACCACCTCGGCTAACATATTTTAAGGTTTCCCCTCTTACTTCAATTATATCTTCGGGCTTTAGCATATTACCCGCTTTATCGGATTTTTGATTATTTACATAAACAATACCCGCCATAATGAGTGCTTTTGCTTTTTCACGGCTTTCGGCAAAGCCGTTTTCAACCAAAGCAACATCTAAACGTATTTTTGCCATTATATACACCTCATCGACTCGGTATCGAGCCCGTTGTTGGCTAAAGCTGACTCTACACTGCTTGCAGGAACAAACATATTATCAATACTGTGAATTTTAAAGTCGCCTTTATAACCTTTTTCCTGAAGCGACGCTAAAATATGCTCACCTATTCCGCCGTTTTTAATAACTTCCTCGAAAATATCAATTGTTTCGTACGACATAAGCGTGTTAATTAAAGCATTACTAAAAGGATAAAGTTTATTAAGCTTTACAATATCAAAGTCTGCGGTTTTTTGAGCTTCAATTGCATTTTGAAATAGTCTTCCATAGGTTAATAATGCACGCTTACCATCACCTTTTAATACAGTAAACTCTGATTTAAAATTGTAGCAGCTATCTGTAAATGTTTCGCCACCCCTTGGATAACGAATAGCGGTAATTTTATCACTATTTACAGAAAGCTTAATATTGTATTCTAATTCCTCAAAACTACTTGGTGAATAAATTTCTATGTTTGGAATTGATGTTAAAAAAGAAACATCAAATAAACCTTGATGTGTTTCGCCGTCTTCGCCAACTATGCCAGCACGGTCTATGAGCAGACAAATCGGCAAATTACCAATAGCACAATCGTGTATAATTTGGTCATAGGCACGTTGTAAAAAGGAAGAATAAACCACAAAATAAGGTTTCATACCACCCTTCGATAAACCTGCACAAAAAGTTACAGCGTGTTGTTCAGCAATGCCAACATCAAAAAAGCGTTCAGTAAATTCTTCCGCAAACCGTGCAAGCCCGGTACCGCCCGTCATAGCGGCAGTTACGGCACAGATATTAGCGTTACTCTTTGCTAATTCACAAAGAGTATTACCAGCAACGGTTGAAAAGGTTGGTTTTTGATTGATTGCAGTGCCTTCTTCAATGTCAAAAGGAGAAACACCGTGGTAATTATTAGGGCTATTTTCAGCGTGTGGATAGCCTTTACCCTTTGTAGTAATAACGTGAACGAGCGACGGTCTTTGATAGCTTTTTGCAATATTAAATAAAGATTCCAAAGCCTGTATATTATGCCCGTCAACCGGTCCTAAATAGTTAAAACCTAACGAAGTAAAGAAATTATTTTTATAAACAAAACCTTTAACAACTTCTTTAAATTTAAAAATAAAGGTATTGACAGGACTACCAATAATGGGTATTTTAAGCAAAATTTTGCTTAAAGCAAACTTAAAGTGGTGATATTTTGGTTTATTGCGCATTTTTGTAAGCGAACGTGCAAGCGCACCTACATTATCGGAAATCGACATTTTATTATCGTTTAAAACAACAATAAAATTACCTTTTTTACTACCTGCATTATTAAGCGCTTCGTAAGACATACCGCCTGTTAGAGCGCCGTCACCGATAACTGCAACTGCAGTACCATTATCACCATTTAATCTTTTGGCATTAAAAATACCATAAGCGGTTGAAATTGAAGTACTACTGTGACCGGTAATTACATAATCGTGCTCACTTTCGCTTGGTTTCATAAAGCCCGAAATACCATTTTCGGTGCGTAAAGTACCAAAGCTTTCAAATCTACCTGTTAAAAGCTTATGTGTATAACATTGGTGACCAACATCAAAAATAATTGCATCTTCAGGAGAATTAAAGGCTCTATGCAAAGCGACAGTAAGCTCTACCGCGCCTAAGTTGGATGCCAAATGACCGCCGTTTTTGGAAACGGTATCAATTATACATTCCCTTATTTCACCGCAAAGCTTAGAAAGTTGGTTATTATTCAATTTTTTAATATCTATGGGTGCAGATATTTTACTTAAAATTTCATAGTCCAAAACTTACAGTCCTTTAATAATTTCTATCTAACAAATAGCTTGTAAGCTCTTCAAGATTTTTAGTATCCAAAGAAAGTGTTTTCAAAAGGCCTAAAGCTTCGTCAGTACATTCTTTAGCAATCTTGCGCGCCTTATCTATACCTAAAAGTGTAACAAATGTTGTTTTTTGATTTTCTTGATCACTGCCGATTGGCTTACCTAATGTTTCTTGGTCACCTGTAACATCTAAGATATCATCAATAATCTGAAAAGCAAGACCAAGGTTTAAAGCATACGATACGGCAGTAGCAATTTGTTCTTCAGTCGCACCGCCTATAATTGAACCTATCTCTGCAGCAGCAGAAATTAAGCAACCCGTCTTTTTAATATACATCGCATGAAGTTCTTTTAAAGACGGCTTTCTCTTTTCAAAAGAAAGGTCCATAACTTGACCGCCAATCATACCGTGGAGCCCTGCTCTTGAAGCTAAAACAGAAATAGCTTTAACCTTTTTAGCGTCGTCTACACACCCGCTAGTTGAAATTTTAAAGCTTTCGGTTAAAAGCGTATCACCCGCTAAAAGTGCAATATCTTCACCGAATTTTATATGACAAGAAGGATTACCGCGTCGCATATCGTCATTATCCATACAGGGTAAATCATCGTGAATAAGCGAATAGGTATGAATCATTTCAAGCGCTACTGCAAAATCAACTGCATCATTTATATTACCGCCAAACAGTTTGCAAAATTCAAGCATAATAGTTGGTCTTATTCTTTTACCGCCTAAAAGCAGGCTATAACGCGAAGCATCAACAACTTCCTTATACCAATCGGTATTAACATCCGGAAACAGACGGTCAATCTCTTTTTCAATTAAATTTTTATAATAACTTAAAAGCTTATCTATCATCAACTGCTTCACCCTCGGCATCGGTTAAAGTAATAATCTTATTTTCTGCAGTTTCAAGTATTTTTCTACAAACATTCGAAAGTTCTACACCCTTTTCAAAAAGTGCAATAGACTCGTCGAGTGAAACCTCTTCACTTTCAAGCTTTTTGATTATATTTTCAAGCTCTATTAAGCTTTTTTCAAAATTATTTTCCATTATTTTCTCCTTTTGAATCGACAGTACACAAAAGACTGCCGTCCGAGAGTTTTAGAGTTAGCTTATCACCTTTGTTTGCGTTATTAACGGTTGTCAGTACCTTGCCGTTGATTTCGGCAACTGAATATCCGCGAGATAAAACTTTTAAAGGACTAAGCGCATCGAGAGAAGCAATATTTTGCTTTAATTTCGAAGAATACTGGTTTAAAACAGTATTGTAACGATACACAAGATTATCAGTTAAAATATCAATATTCTGACGCCTTGAATATATAAGCGACCTTTCGGGGTTTTTAAGGCAAGGCGAATTTTCAAGCGCAGTAAAGCGGAGTTTTAAGCAACTTAACTTATCCTGTAAAGCAGATTTTAAATTTCTATTGTAAGCTGAAATTCGGTTTTTAATATCAGTAATATCAGGTACGGCAAGCTCTGCAGCAGCGGACGGGGTTGGTGCGCGAAGGTCGGCAACAAAATCGCAAATTGTAAAATCCGTTTCGTGACCTACCGCCGAAATTACGGGTATTAGTGACTCGAAAATTTTGCGCGCCAAGACTTCACTGTTAAAGGCCCACAAATCCTCTATAGAACCGCCACCGCGGCCGATTATAATTAAATCGCAGCGTGATAAGGAATATATGCGTTCTAATGCGTCTAACATTTCGGGGACTGCATTTTCACCTTGCACCGAAACCGGACAAAGCACAATCTCGGTCAAAGGGTATCTACGCGTTATAATATTAAGTATATCTTGTACCGCAGCGCCCGTTTCACTTGTTATTACTGCAATACTTTTTGGGAATTTTGGTATTTGTCTTTTGTTTTTGTTATCAAACATTCCCTCTGCTTTAAGGCGTTCTTTAATTTGCTCAAACTGTAAAGAAATATCACCAAAACCATTCGGATGTATTTCTTCTGCGTAAAATTGATACTGACCATCCTTTTCATAGATAGAAACTCTACCACGAATAATAACCTTTAATCCGTCAGCTACCATAAATTTAACACGACTAGCATAACCTTTAAACATTACGCAACGAATAGATGCATCCTTATCTTTTAGAGTAAAGTAAAGATGGCCGCTTGCATAATGATTTTTAAAATTTGAAATCTCACCCGTAACATAAATATCGTTAAGGCGAACTTCCCCTTCAATTAGGGATTTTACAAATAAGTTTAATTGTTTTACAGTTAAGGTTTGCATATTATTTAGATTTCTCAACGGTTGATAAAATACCGTTTATAAAAGAAGCATCTTCTTTGGTTGCATATTTTTTTGCAAGCTCAACTGCTTCGTTAATAGAAACAGATTCTGGAATATCATCCATATACATCATTTCAAAAATAGCAAGCCTTAAAATGCAAAGACTAACCTTAGAAATACGGTTTAATTTCCAACCAATAGCATTTTCGGCAATAATACCGTCAATGTTATCAATATTATCGTAAACACCTGAAAATACGGTTTTTATATAGTCATTCGGCTGTAAATCCCTAACCTCTTTTGCAATTTCCAAAATTTCAGAAACTTCTAACGAATTAAACTGTTTTTCGAAAATAAGTATAAAAGCTTCTTCTCTCGCTTGTCTTCTTGTCATAAGCCACCTCAAAACAAAATTATACATAATTCATTCTAACATAAATAATGCATATTTTCAAGAAATTTATTGAAAATATGCATTAAAATTGAAATATTATTATCAGTATTTTTCTAAAAATGAATGTACATTACCTAAATCACAATCGCGCCAACCTGGCAGAGTGGCTAAATTCACATTATGAATACTGCGGAATATATTATCGTCAGCTTCTTTATTAAAGGTTTTTATATATTTAATAAGCGCTTTTGTTTCTTTCCGCTTAGATAAATCTTCTCTATCACGACTTTTTTCAGTAAACTTACAAGCGCATTGCAAAAATCTAAGCTTGTTATAATTCGCCCACGAAATAATGCTTTCTTCCTTAACTTTATAAAGTGGGCGGATAAGCTCCATTCCTTCAAAGTTTGTACTATGAAGTTTTGGAAGCATTGTCTTAATTTCTGATGAATAACACATACTCATTAGCACAGTTTCAATAACATCATCAAAATGGTGTCCTAAGGCGATTTTATTACAACCGAGAGTCTGTGCTTTACTATAAAGGCAACCGCGTCTCATACGCGCACAAAGATAGCAGGGCGACCCCCCTACCCTTGTAGTTACATCAAAAATATCACTCTCAAAAATTGTGACAGGGATGTTCATAAGTTTTGAGTTTTCTTCTATTAGCTTGCGGTTTTCGAGATTATATCCTGGATCCATTACAAGAAACACAAGTTCAAACGGTATTTCACTATGTCTTTGCAATTGTTGCATACATTTTGCTAAAAGCATTGAATCCTTACCGCCCGAAATACAAATCGCAATTTTATCGTTTTCTTTTATTAGTTCATATTCCTGAACTGCGGCAATAAAGTTGCTCCAAATAGTTTTGCGGTATTTTTTTATAATGCTGCGCTCAATTTCTATATGCTTTTCAAGTATTCTCTCTGCCATCATACACCTCAAAATAAGCCGTTACAGATATTATACCTGTAACGGCTTAAAAATTCAACTTAAATTAAGCTTTTTTATTAGTAATTGCCTTAATTACAAAGAGAGTAGCAATAGTTAAAGCAACCGCAATTGCTAACGAAATGTAAACATTATTTATAAATGCAGCAATTATGTAGCAAATAAATGAAATTGAGGCAACTGTTATTGCGTAAGGCAACTGTGTTGAAACGTGGTTAATATGGTCACACTGTGCGCCTGCAGAAGACATAATTGTCGTATCAGAAATTGGTGAGCAGTGGTCACCGCAAACAGCACCTGCAAGGCAAGCAGACATACTCATAATACCTAACGGACTACCTACTTCAAAAATGCTTAAAACAATCGGGATAAGGATACCAAATGTACCCCAAGAAGTACCGGTTGAAAAAGCAATGCCACAAGCAGCTAAGAAAATAATTGCGGGTAAGAAGTTATTTAGACCGGAAGCTGACTGAAGAGCGTTGTTCACAAAAGTGCTGGAATCCAAAAGGCTAGTCATATTCTTTAAGGTGGTTGCCATTGTTAAAACAAGAATAGCAGGAACCATCGCGATAAAGCCCTTAGGAATGCATTCCATAGCTTCCTTAAAGGTAACTAGACGGCGGGCAACGAAGTAAATAACAGTAAATACTAATGCAATAAGACCGCCCCAAGGAAGACCAACGGTAGCATCGGTGTTGGAAAATGCATCAACAAAGTTTAAAGATGGGTCATAGTTAGCAGAAGCAAATACCCATTCTTCACCCATACATCTACCAACATAGAAAAGCGAAAATACGCAAATAGCAATAAGTACAATAATCGGTAAAACAAGGTCAATAACCTTTGCTCTGCTATTAGTAACAACGTCTTCTTCATCTTCGTTAGCCGAGCCTTCACCAGAAGTGAACAAATCACCATTAGCAGCGTTAATTTCATGGAGTTTCATAGGACCGTAATCTAACTTCATTAAAGTAATAGCAATAATGAAAACAAAGGTCAAAAGTGAATAAAAATTATAAGGAATAGCTTTAACAAAAAGAGATATACCTTGTCCGTCAGGTGCATAGCCTGAAACCGCAGCAGCCCATGAAGAAATGGGAGCTATCATACAAACAGGCGCTGCAGTAGCATCTATAATGTAAGAAAGCTTAGCACGTGAAATCTTAGTGCTATCAGCTACAGGACGCATAACTGCACCAACGGTTAAACAGTTAAAATAGTCGTCAATAAAAATCAAAACACCGAATAGGAATGTTGCAATAGAGGCACCAATTTTTGTTTTAACATGTTTTGCTGCCCAGTTACCAAAAGCACGTGAGCCACCGGCTTTGTTAAGAAGTGCAACGACTATACCAAGCATTACCAAAAACGCAAAGATACCAGCACTACCCGAAACAGCCGAGATAAAGCCATCACTAACCACAGCGTCAACAGTTTGTATTGGTTTAAAGGATGTGTAGAGCAAGCCGCCCATTAAGATACCTACAAAGAGTGAAGAATATACTTCCTTGGTGATAAGCGCAAGACCGATAGCAATTACCGGAGGAAACAATGACCACAATGTACCTACAGGATTTGTAATAGAGCCTGTAAAAGCACAAAGCACACCAAAACCTACAACAAAAGCCACAATAAGCAATTTAGGAATAATTTTTTTTGCCTGCATTTTTAATTTCTCCTTTTTAAAAATAAAACCGTAATCAGATGAACTAATTACGGAATTTAAAAAATTTCCGATAGCTCTCCACAAAATGTGACAGTCGACAGTATATTCTACTGCAAACCAACATAAATTTTTTGACAGAAAAACTTATGTTTCGGCGGTCGTCCCTTTGACATATTGACCTGTCAGACAATTATATATGTCACTAATGACAAACCGCACCTCTATCTTCTTTAGTATTTTAACACGCTAAAGTGTATTTGTCAATCCCTTTTGGTTTTTATAAAAGGAAATTATCTCATTAGCGTCTCGTTCGCTTATTCCTTTGATTTGGATTAGTTGTGAAAAGGTCGCATTTTTGATTTTGTTAATACTTCCGAAAGCTTTTAGCAAAATATTTGCTTTTTTCTCACCTATACCTTTAATTTGGGTTAACTCGCGATTTAAGAGTTTTTTAGATTGAAGTTTTCTTTGATAAGAAATCGCAAAGCGATGTACCTCGTCTTGAATAGAAGTAATAAAGCTAAAGGTTAAACGATTGGCTTTAATATCAATATCACCGCCGTTTGTTGCAATAGCTCGTGTACGGTGCTTTGAATCTTTTACCATACCAAAAATCGGAATATCAAGATTATGCTTTTTGAGAATAGGTGAAACGGAAGAAATTTGTCCCTTTGCACCGTCTAATAAAATTAAATCAGGCAAAGTTGTGAAGGTGCTATCTTCCCCTTTTTCGTATTCAGTAAAACGGCGGTCTAAAACCTCTGCCATAGAACGATAATCATCCTGACCGACAAATGTTTTGATTTTAAAACGCTTATAAGCTTTTTTATACGGCTTCGCATCTTTAAACACAACCATACCCGCAACATTGTTATCGCCCTGTGTGTTAGAAATATCGTAGGCCTCAATATATTTAGGAGGTTTTTCAAGGTTTAACAAGTCCTTAATATTATTTAAAACCGACATTTCTTTTGTGTCGCGTTTAGTATGCTCTGAAAGATTTTGTGCGGCATTGCTTAAACACATATCAACAATTTTTTTACTATCACCCTGCTTAGGATAAATAATATTCACCTTATGGCCAGATTTTTTACTAAGCCAACGTTCAGTGATTTTAAAATCATCTGTATCAATATCAAGTAAAATACGATTTGGGATATCGTTATTATCTAAATAATACTGTTGTAAAAATTCGTTATAAATTTCTTTTTTATCAGTAATTCCACTTATAAAAAAGTGCTTTTTATCAGTCAGGCGATAGTTACGGAAAATAAGCACCTCTACGCAGGCCTCTTCACCGAAAAGTGCGGTTGCTATAACATCCTGCGCTTTATAAGTAATGGATACAACCTTTTGCTTAGCCTTGATTTTTAAAATAGCATTTATTCTGTCACGAAGCCTTGCAGCAGTTTCAAAATCCAAATTTTCTGCAGCGGATTCCATTTTACTGCGCAAATTTTCTACAGTATCTTCTGCAACTTCTCCGTGCTTAATATATTCCTTTGCATTATTTATTATATCAAGATATTCGATTAATGAAATTGTGTTAGTGCAAGGTGCAAAGCATTTACCGATATGATAATTTAAACAAGGCTTTGTTGGTTTATCAAAACTGCGTTTACAGTCGGGTAATTTAAAAATTTTAGAAACCTCGTCAACCGTTTGGTTTACAATAAAGCCTGAATTATAAGGACCTATATACTCTCCGTCATTATCAATTTGCTTTGAAGCTTCAATTTTTTTCCATTTATCGTCGGTTATTTTTATATAAAAGTAACCTTTGTCGTCTTTAAGCAAAATGTTATATTTAGGTCGGTTTTGCTTTATAAGTGAATTTTCAAGAATAAGCGCTTCAAACTCACTATCGCAAATTATATAGTCGAAATCGTTGATATTTTCAACCATACGCTTAACCTTTTCGGTATGGTTATTGCCTGAACCAAAGTACTGTGTAACGCGATTTTTTAGAGCTTTTGCTTTACCGATATATATAATTTTACAATCTTTATCGCGCATTATATATACACCTGGTTTTAATGGTAAGTTATTAGCTTTTTGCTTTAATTCCTGTAAATTCACTATTTTCACCGTCCTTGATTAATATTTTATAATATTTTTCTATTTACTTCAACACTTAATTTTTATATAATAACTTTGGTGATTATATGAAGAAATTTTTAACCTCGCTTATTTCTTTATTGCTGATTTTTACTTTAAGCGGATGTCAAATAAAAAACAACAATATTGATAAAACACCCATTAAGATAAATTTACCCATAGATGACAATGTAAACGGTTACCGCAAAACCGATTCCGAAATCAAATATGGAAGTATTATTGTTAAAGAAACCACCGAAAACTATAAATATTTTGGTAACAAGAATTCTAAAAAATTTCATAAAGCAAGCTGCAGTTCACTTAAAAACACAAAGGATGAAAACAAGGTTTTTTATAAAACCCCAGAAGAATTTATAAAGAATAATTATTCGCCTTGTAAACTTTGTAATCCATAATATTTTTGCTAGTTTATTCATATAATAATACCAAATAAGGAGTTGGTATTATTAAATTAAAATACAACCTAATAGCTTTTTTATTCATTGGTGTTTTTGGTGCTTTAGGTCATTTTTTGTATGAATGGACAGGTCAAAATGTTATCGTGGGTTACTTTTTTCCAATAAATGAAAGCACTTGGGAACATTTGAAATTGTTATTCTTCCCTACCATAATTTTTTCAATTTTGGAATATAATTTCGTAAAAAGCGAAATTAAAAACTACTGTTCAAGTATCACCACTTCGGTTATAGCAGGTATGATTAGCATAATTGTATTATTTTATACCTATACAGGCATTTTAGGATATAATGTTGATTTTATAAATATTTCAATTTATTATATTGCTCTTATAATAATGCTTCTTATCAAAAACAAGTTTATTGTGAGAGAAAGGTTATCGGGTAAAAACAATAATACTATTAGCCTTATAATACTTTTTCTAATAACGCTTTTATTTATCCTGTTCACTTATAATCCACCAAATTTAGCAATATTTAAAACTCCGTAGCCTATTAAAACTTAAGTTGTCTTCTCGTTCTTTATTTTATATTTTAAACACTATAAATAACCTGTTTTAATGCAAAATATTTATAGGTTTTTAGCAGATTTGTGTTGTTATAATTAAATTAAAATTATTTTTTAAAAAAAGACTTGATTTTTTAAACTTAATATGATATTATACTATGGCGGTCTAAAAACACCGCATTTGCGCTGATAGCTCAGCTGGATAGAGCGTCTGGCTACGGACCAGAAGGTCGGGAGTTCGAATCTTCTTCAGCGCGCCAAAATAACAGTCATACCTTTAGGTGTGGCTGTTATTTTTTTATATCAAAGAAGATTCGAACTCTGAGAAAGTGAGTAACATGAACTAAAAAAGCAAGTCTTTCGACTTGCTTTTGATAATTTTACACCTTTAAAATCATTACTGCAACTTTAAAATATATTAAAAGTGAAATTGCATCTACAATTGTTGTAATAAACGGACTTGCCATAACAGCAGGATCTAAATTAAGTTTTTTTGCAAGCATCGGTAAAATTGCACCAATAACTTTAGCAATAAGCACTGTAAAGAAGAGTGTTACCGAAACCACAGTGATTTCTGCAATATATATATTCGCATCGAATGTATTGAAAACAAGGTGGTCTATAAGTACCATTTTAAGAAAATTAACAAAAGATAAAACAAAACTGCAAACAATAGCTACTCTTGTTTCTTTCCATACCACTTTGAATATATCACGCCATTCAATGTCGCCAAGCGACAAAGCACGAATAACAGTAACTGAAGACTGACTACCGCCGTTACCCGCGGTATTCATTAACATTGGTATAAAGGTGATTAAAGCAGGTAAAACGGTAAGTTTATTCTCAAAACTTGAAATAATAGCGCCTGTAAATGTGGCGGAAATCATAAGTAATAAAAGCCACGGTATACGCGATTTAAAGGTTGAAAATACGCTTGTTTTAAAGTACGATTTATCACTCGGTAAAATAGCCGCCATTTTTTCAATATCTTCGGTAGCCTCTTCTTGCAAAACGTCGATAGCATCGTCAACAGTTACGATACCTACAAGGCGATTTTCCTTATCGACAACAGGCAATTCAACAATATCGTATTTTTCAAAAAGATTTGCAACTTCTTCCTTATCAGCCAAGGTATTAGCAGATATAATGTTTTGATCCATAATATCCTGCACCAATGTATCTTTTGGATGCAAAATCAAATCCTTAAGGGTTATAATTCCCAAAAGACGTCGGTGGATACTTAAAACATAACAAGTATTAACTGTTTCGCTTTGCAAACCTACGCTACGAATTTTTTCAATAGCCTCATCAAGAGTCATTGTTCTTTTTAAATCAATATACTCGGTGGTCATAATACTACCTGCCGAGTCATCAGGATAAGCCAAAAGCTCGTTTATCATTTTACGCTTTTCGGGTGTTGTTTGTCTTAAAATGCGCTTTGCAACATTAGAGGGCATTTCTTCAAGAATATCAACCGTATCGTCCATAAAAAGCTCATCAAACACAGTTTTGAGCTCTGAATCACTAAGTTTTTCAATAAGTGACTGTTGCATATCGCTTTCCATATAACTGAAAAGTTCTGCAGCGGATTCTTTAGGCAAAATACGAAAAACTAACGGTAAATCATTTTCAGGGGCTTCTTCAAGAACTAAAGCGATATCAGCCGGATTCATATCAATTAAAATTCCACGCAGTTTAGTGAACTTTCTTTGTTGAATAAGGCTTAAAATTGTATTTTCCATAGCGCTTTCCCCTTTCATAATTTAATATTTGAAGTTAATTATAAATTAAACAAAAGTATCTCTGTTAAATTTAGTAACAGAGATATTTTTTGTTATTATACACTTTTTAATATTATTTGTCAATTTTTAATGTTAATTAAATGTGCAACACCGGGTATACTCTCACCTTGAAATGAAGATGTTGGAGAAAGCAAAGCACCCGTTGATATAAATAGAATGTTTTTAAAATCACCACTTTCAAAGCGGTGCATTATAAACGATGCCAAAACCGAAGCTGAACAGCCGCAACCCGAACCGCCCGCATGGGTATCTTGATTTTCACCATCAAAAATTATAACACCACAATCGGCGTGACGACAACGAAGGTCATACCCTTCTTTATCCATAAGCTCATATAAAAGTTGAGTTCCCACCGTTCCCAAATCACCTGTATATATTACATCATAATCTTTAGGTTCTGTTTTAGTATCTTTAAAAAATTTTGTTAGAGTATCGCAAGCAGCAGGGGAAAATGTCAAGAGAACACCATAATTTTTTTATATCCAAAATTTCCTTTAATAATGCGGGTTTTTTGACATTCCTATATCATGCAAAGAGGCAGCCGCCGAAATATCGTTTATCTATATTTTTATTATACTTTTTGTACGATATGCAAAGGTGCGTTTAAAAAGTAACGATTTTGCTTTTTCTTTTGTTTTCATACATAGCATTGTCGGCACGTTTAAATACGTCATTAAAGTGCAAATCTTGTTCCGGTTCAAACCTCGCAAAACCTCTTGCAATGCTGATGGGAATTTCAGCCATTTCTTCTATAAATGTTTTTGCACATTCCAAATCAAACTGCGCAAATAATTTTTCGCGATCTTCTAAATCTCTATGTCTAAGGATCGCCAAAAACTCGTCTCCACCTATTCTAAACACAGGGCTTCTTTTGAAAACATCCGAAATCACTTTTGCTGCAGTCGTTATAAACTTATCACCTACATCATGACCGTATGTATCATTTGTTTTCTTCAATTGATTCAAGTCAAATACAGCAATGCCGAAATTGGCAGTTTTATTTGCAATCTCTTTGTCGAACTCAGCTACCCATCTTTTATACGAAGTGGTATTTCTAAGGCCCGTAAGAGAATCACGATTAGCGGTAAAGCGCAGTTCTTTTTCTCGTTCGTGCAAACTAGCTACCATATTTTCAAATGCCGTATTTAAAAGTTCTATTTCAGAAACATTGCTATTCGCAAAATCTACATTGTAATCTCCGTTTGAAAGCTTTATCGATGCATCGGCTAATTTTTTAAGCGGAGCAACAATTTTTCTTACAACAAAAATGGCAATAATCGTGAAAAACGCAGAAAGCAGCAAAACAACAAATAAAATCTCAAAACCGATTTCATACCTGATTTGCCTTATATCGTCATAACTTGCCGAAAGGACAAGAGTCATTCCGTTTTTTAGTTCTTTCGACACGCTTAGATATTTCAAATTATCTTTTGTGTCTTGTTCGCAGTCACTGTCATAACTACAAACTACAGTTTCATCGATTTGAAGGTGGGCAAAGCCGTTTTCATAAATTTTAATTTTATGTACTCGCTCTGTTAAAACCGTATAATCAAAATCCATTCCTATTATGCCGATAAACTTTTCTTCGTAATACATCGGCACCACATATGAAATCATATATATATTATTATTTTGGTTGTAGTAGGGTGACATCCAAACAGGCTCTCCTGCTTCGTAAGGTTGCCAAAACCATCCAACGTGCTCAGTATCGTCTTTTTCATAAAGCGAGATATCAGTCGGCTCAAGAGAAACATATTCTTCATTCCCTTTTATTTTGCTATAGAACAACCCCATTTTACTATCAGAAAACGCCGGGTCAAATCTAAAATAATATGCGACAGCACCGCTTGCATGTTTAGCAACGTCGGCAAACATTTTGTCAACGCTATTAATAACATTTTCTTGAAAATCTTGATCTTCTATTAGGACTTCCTCGGTAAAAAAGTCCATTATGTAGCTTTCCATAACTTTTACCGATTTTTCCATATCTTCAAATAGGTTGTTAATCTGCGCACCTTCGTTATCACAAGTAACCACAACAAAATTTTCAGATTCGTTTTGTATATATTGGTCTACCTCATAAATACTTATGCCCCCAACAAAAACCGTTATTGCAAGCATGGCGAAAATGATTGTAGCCAAGATACGAAAATGCATAGAATGTATTTTATTGAATTTTCTTTTCTTATCGTTTAATGATTTGTTTTTATTCATTATAACATTCACCGCTGTTTAATGGTTAATATCAATTTTGTGTTTTTACAGTAATCCACCCATATAGAACACGATTAAATATAAAACGAAAATTACTGGACCGACAAACCCGGCTATAAGGGAGATTTTGCCATAGCCTTTACGACGCAAAGCAACCGACGCTACGATAGAAAGCATCGAAACTGCAGGAATAAAGTACAGTACCTGATAATAAAGTTCAGGTCCTCCACCCTTTATATCAATAAAAATTGCTAAAAATGCAACAATTGGTAAAAACGTAAAACCAATAAGGAAATTGAGCACAATAGAAATAATTTCAATTGCTTTATATTTTAATTCTTTTTCTTTCCTTACAAAAATAATTGTAGCAATAAGCGCAAGCAGCGAAATAAGCAACGACGGTAGAACAACCGCACCGCTAAAATGAGATATATGTGAAAAAACAAATGAATTTTCGATCGGTGTCGGGTATTCAAAGCTTATAAGCTTTACGTCTTGTGCCGCTAACGTTTCTTCATCATGATACTCGGTTTCTTGAGCATCATAATAATAAATTCTTGGTTCAAAAGGCTCGTCGTCAAAGTAATCGTACTCGGTGTCGCCCATCAAATAGTCAGCATAAAAATGGGTCCATAATTCAATACGAGTATTTTCATCTTTTTTGAGAATATAAAGCGTGTCGTCTTCTCCTGAACTCTTGAGCTCTCCGGCGTAGACGCGGGACTTGGTATCGGCATATCCGTCGTTTCTGACGTAATGTACCTTATAAACGTCTTCAATGATAACCCTTTCGCCATCCAGTTCGTATGTAATGGAAAAAGGAAATTCTCCTTCAGTAACAGTAGGCTTAAAGGCTATGCTGCTAATAACCGAATAAACTACTGTTGCTAAAATTGCTATAGCAAGAATAATGGCAGGCAATAATAATTTTTTTGATTTCATAGTTATATTCTTTTCTCCCCCCTTGATTTAAAAAACCAATGTATCTACCTTGCTAAGTAGCACCGCAAGCATTTCTTTACATCTGGCAATTTTTGCAGTACTGTCTGACTCTTCAGGACGTCGAATAGCACGACGAAGCATACGGGTATAGCCTATAATCATAGCTTTTTCTGCAACGCTCCTGCATACCTCTTCATCATCAGTGCCAAGATACATTTT
>JAZQYX010000029.1:0-29424 GCA_045633725.1 Acutalibacteraceae bacterium
AAAAATATCAATATCCATATCTATCGATAGACCATCTGAAAATGGGTTTAATTCGTAGCGGTAATACAGAACTTACCCCCATGGATGATAAAGAATTAACCGAATACTTGTGGCCGATTGTTCGTGAAATGATAAAAACTGCTATTGAAAACACGCAGAACTTAATTGTTGAAGGTTGCTATATTCCATTCGATTGGCAGAAGGACTTTGGTTCCGAATATCTTGAAAACATCAAATATTACTGTCTTATAATGAGTGAGGATTATATTATAAATCACTTTGACGATATAAAGAAATATGCAAACACCATTGAAAATCGTTTGGATGATGAATGGTGTACAATGGATAGTGTGTTGGCAGATAATGCAGAAATGTTAGACCTCGCACAGAAGTATAATGTGAACTATATACTCATTGAAGATAAGTACGAAATCAATATTGATTTATAGCAGCAAATTCCGATTTGTTTGTTGGTTGCAACCTTGATATCTTTTTCGTTTTGGTTATGTAAGTTGATTTATACCAATGATTTTAGGATGAGACCGACAAGCGTGGTTCGCCGGGTGTTTAGCTGTGGTAACGTTTAAGCGTTTCGTACTGCTTTTTGCGTTTTCGGTTTATCCTATAAAAGCTTTGAACATTGTTAAAACCGTGATTCAAGATGGTGTTTGTTTTACCTTGTTTAGATATTGAAATTTCTGCTAATGCTCTTTCGTAACGCAAGTTGTTGATATACTCAAGAAAACTGCAGTGAAAGTGCTCTTTGAAAATGCGAGAAAAATATGCCGGTGAATATCCGAATTTTTGTGCAATGCTGTCACGCGTTATAGTTTTTTTGTAGTTATTATCTATATAAAGGAGTATTTCTTCAAAACGCTGATTGCTCCCTTTATTTTCATCCTTGCGGTAACCGTAACGATTTAATATTTTCCCTAAAACTAAACCTATATAACCTCGCCTTTCAAGACCGTTAATAGTATTTAATGTTTTAATTATTTCATTTAGAAGGTCTAAAATTTCCGAATTAAATTTCTTATCAACTAAAAAATTCGGGAGCGGTGCATTGATTAAATTTGAAAAAGCTTCGTATTCAAAAGGGCGGATTGTGAAAAGGATATGCTCGCCTTCGTTGGGAGAATGGCATTGATGCAATTCGTAAGGATTGCAAAAATAAATATCGCCTTTTGTAAGAGTTTTGGTTTGATTGTTAATAGTTATTTCGTGGACTCCATTTAATATATAGGACATTTCCATCTCACCGTGAAAATGGGTTTGGCAACCGGTATTATTAAGCTTCTTGCAAAGAAGCTGATGCTTCCGTTTGTTGTATACTTCAAAATATCCAATCATTTATAATCCCCCTTTTTTTGGTGTGAGTTGATTATACCATATAATCAAACAAAATGAAACAAAATAATTACTTTTTTTGTTGAAAATGTTATTTTTTTCTCTATAATTTGAAGTGCAAGGCGGCAATAAAGGCATACGCTTTGCAAAAATATAAAATATAAAGGAGAAGAATTATGGCAAGAACAAAGTTAGAAGGTATTTATATACCTGTAGTTACCCCTTTCAATGAGGATGAGTCGATTAATTTTGAAGCTATTAAGGAGGTTGCTGCATTTCTTGGAAAGAACGGCGTAACCGGCATTATTCCGTCAGGTTCTACTGGTGAAATGATAGCTTTAACCATTGAAGAACAAATTGCTATCAACAAAGCATACATAGAAGCGGGTCATGCGAATGGACTTAAGGTTATAGCTTCTACGGGTGCTTATCGCACCTGTGATGTTGTTGAAATGTCAAAGGCTGCCGAAGCAGACGGTGCAGATGGTATTATGGCTGTAACACCTTGGTATATGGGACCTAACGAAAAAGAATTATATCAGCATTATAAAACTATTCATGATAGCATCAGTATCCCTGTAATGATGTATCACAACCCTTATTATTCAACCGTTTTGTTGGATGACAAGTTTATCGCTAAACTTTACAATGAGGGCTGTATTGATGCTATTAAAGAACGCCAGGCAGATGTATACCGTCAACAGAACCTCCGTCGCTTAACTGACGATAATTTCAGCATATTCTATGGCTATGATGTATGTCCGGTTGAGTGCCTCACTTGTTGGACTGATGGTTGGATTTGCGGAACAGGTAACCTTTTCCCCGCAGAGAATGCAGAAGTTTATAAGCTTGCTAAGGCAAGAAAGACTACTGAAGCTATGAAAGCCCATGAGGAATTGATTTGGCCGTATTTACACCTTTTCTCAGAGACAGACTCTAACGGCGATGTATTATGGCTTCAGATTATTAAGGAAGGCTTAAAGCTTCGTGGTGTAAACGGCGGATACAGCCGTAAGCCCGTTCTTTCAGATTTGCCGGAAGAAACTATTGAAAGATTGAAGTCCACCTTGAAGCATTACGGTTATATCGATTAATATTTTTACAGGATAAGGTTGTCTTGTTATTTTCGATAAAACAACTAATTGCCAAGCAACCAATTTTTTAGTTGATTGCTTGGCTTTTTAACGTTATAATTATAATGTCAAAGCGAATTTTTTTTGTTACTTTGAAGGAGAAATTGAATATGGCGAATAAAGTTTTTACAGATGATATATTGACATTAAAAGAGCTTAAAATAATCGAAGGCGCTCCCATTGCAGATGTTACAAAAACAATTACTGTAAACGTGAGCGAAGAGGCAATAAAAAAAGGCGATGCTTTTGCAAACGAGATTGAAGAACGATTCGTTTCGGATTTTGAAAAGCCGGGCGATAAAATGGCACACGTGTCAACCTTTATCGTTGTTGGTGAATATGTTTATATGACCTATTATGCAAATGTTAATGCCCCTGCAGAGGACCCCACAAGCCAAACTGCACGTTTTGTTTATGCACCTATTGATGATATTGATAATAAGACTTTTTTCGATTTGCAATCGGTGGGCGACATGATTGCCGGTAAGAAAATTGATATGGTATATGATACTATCCTCATGCAAAAGGACGAAGATACGATTTTTGTCATGTGGACAGCTCAAACCGAAAATAATTACTACCGTTTTTATTGTCCGTTTACCATCTCTACAAAAACTATGGGAGAAATAGCGGTAAATAAATTTAAGGTGAACGATACCGTTAACGATTTTTCAATAAGCGGCATCAAAACGGGCTTGGCTGAAAACGATGTGCCCTGTAAAAAAATATATGTTGACATTGGTATTATGCAAAAGCTGTCTTGGCGTATTGAAAACGGTGAAAAATATTACTATACAGGTACGTATAGCGGAGATTTTACCGCAATTATCAAAAGTCGGGATTTGATTACCTGGGAATATGTTTCACAGCCAGATTTTATCAACGACTCCAAATGGGAAAATGCCACCTATGTACTGGGCGATAAGGTTTATTATTTTGTTCGTCAGCAGGATACCAACAAATGCGGATTTTTGACCGCCTATAATCTGCTCACAAATACTTGGGACAGACCCGTAGAGATTGAGGACTGCCAGTCAAGAGGCGACTTTATTTATTATAAAGATAATCTTTATCTATTCCACGCCCCCATTGACCGAGAGCATATAGGAGTCGTTAAAATAGATACAGAGAATATAGCTAACAGTCATATTGTATTACAAGCAAAAATGCACACAAGCTGTTTTTATCCGTTTATTCAGTATTATAAAGATGGAGAACTTGCTATGTCCTATACCGTGGAAAGAAAACATATTCGACTTGCAAAATTCACCCTCAGCAAATATTTGTGATACCGATATCTTTTTCGGTGCAACTTGCCATGTTGAATGTTCATAACGGACTTGACCGTTATGAACATTCTTTTTTATGCACATCAGTATTTTCTATGTATCGGAGCAGGGTATGGTGGTTTTTTTATTTTTTGCCAAGCTTTGCAAAGAAACGGAAGGTCATAGGCCAAAGTGCACCGCCGATTATAACCATAATAAAGTAGCGAATGCTTCTTGCAATCCCATGACCGCCAAACAACGTATCAAGCGGGGCTCGTAATAGTTCTTTAGCCAAAACAACGAGAATAAGTCCACCTAACACTTTAAGTATTTGCGCCCAAAAAACCGCCTTTGTTTCGAATTTAATCCACTTTAAATCGGCGGTGTAGGCAACAATAAGACCTAAAACACAACCAAATAGCGTAAACCCGTTTTTGCGTGCGGATTCTAAATTATGAATGGTGTCGGCGTAATAAACTTCTGCTGGGAATGAATAGAAAAGAATAAAACAAAGATATGCTATCATAACTACTAAAAAGGAAAATAGTACAATGTACATAACTTTTGGTGAGTTTTCGGCTTTTTTGAAAATGGGGTATGCAACAAAAATCAATATAGTTGCGATGGCTACCGACACAAGCACATCTGTAGGGGTATGAACACCTAAATACATTCTTGAAAAGGCAACAAGCGCGGCTAAAACAATCATTGCTATACGCAGTGTTTTTTTGTTTGTAATGCGGGCAATACCGCAGTAAAGACCAACCGAGGTTTGTGTGTGACCGCTTGGGAAAGAATATCCGCTGGCACCCTCTTTGGCAGATTCCACAATAGTGAAATTAGAGTCCTTAACCCAAGGACGCGGTACGCGACAAACTATTTTTAAGAATTGATTCAACACCGTGCCGAAAAAACCTACACAAAGAATGTAATAGCCCTTAAATTTGTCTACACACCAAAAAATAATCATTCCGACTGCCATAAAAATGGTTTCTTCACCGAAAAGGGTTATGAATGAGAATAAATAATTTAAAACAGGATTTCGCAAATCTTCTAAAAAGTATAAAAATGACATAAGCTCGCACCTTTCATATTGATTTAACGTGAATATTTTACTGTATTTATTGTAAATTTGTATGTTTCGCAGTAAACATCTATACTTGATGGTTTTGCTAACTTACCGAATCTAACCAAAGAGCACTACGCTATTCGACTATTTTTTGCGAATACCCTAAACCCACAAAACTTTGTGTAGTATCTCGTTTATAATACGAGTACATAATAGCACTAATAAGGGAATATTGTCAATAAAATTCAAGCCGTTTTCATAGATGAATTCCTAAAGATTTTGGTCGCAAGATATTTTTTACCTTTGCGATTTTAATATTTATTTTTGTTGTAAAAGGGTGGCATTTATGCTATAATACCCTAAAATATATCAAAAGGTGTAAAGCCAGCAAAGGATACTTATATGAAAAAATTTGAAGGAATGCTTTTTTGTACCGACCTTGACGGAACAATATATTCTGATGATAAAACGGTATCAAAGCAAAATCTTGAAGCGATAGAATATTTTAAATCCGAAGGTGGTTTATTTACCTTTATCACAGGTAGAGTTCCGCAAACTTCGGGCGAAATGTGCAATATTATAAAACCCAACGCGCCTTATGGCTGTATTAACGGCGGTGGCATTTATGACCACATTCAAGGAAAGTATCTTTGGAAGATGTTTATATCTAATGAAGTGCTTGAACTTGTAAGAGAAGTAGATGCGAAATTGCCTGAAATTGGAATACAGTTAAACACCGAACAGGCGGTTTATTTTAGTAAGGATAATCCTACTATGGAGTGGTTTCGTGCAAAGACGGGGCTGCCGAATATTTATTGCAGTTATGAAGATGTAGGGGTGCCTATTTTTAAAATTGTTTTTGCGCATATGGACCCTAAACAGATTACATTGCTTGAAAAATTATTAAAGAGTCATCCAAAGGCAGATAAATTTGAATTTATCCAATCAGAGCAAAGGCTTTATGAAATTTTGCCAAAAGGTGTAAGTAAAGGCAACCTTCTTTGCAAAATGGCCGAGCTTTTATGCATAGATATTAGAAAAACGGTTGTAGCAGGGGACTACTATAACGATATTTCAATGCTTAAAAAAGCGGGGTTTGGTTTTGCGGTAGCAAATGCAGTAGATGAAGCAAAAGCCGTCGCCGATTATATCGCCGCAAGCAATAACGACCACGCAATTGCTAAGATTATTGATGGATTTGACCGTGGGATTTATAAAGCTGATTTTTAAAATATAAAATGCGCCCTATTTTTCACAGGGCGCATTTTTCGTGTTGTCTAATCAACCACCAGCAATGCTGGTGGCACCAAAAAGCTTTAGCTATGAGTATAAACAGGTTGAAATAATAGAAGCAGAAGCCTGTAAAGACCATATACATATGTTGGTATCCATACCGCCTAAGTATAGTGTATCACAAATAATGGGATATCTCAAAGGAAAAAGTAGTTTGATGATTTTTGAGAAATATGCCAATATAAAGTACAAATATGGAAATAGACATTTTTGGTGTAGAGGATATTATGTAGATACAGTAGGAAGAAATAAAAAAGCGATTGCAGAGTATATCCGCAATCAACTACAAGAAGATATATCATATGACCAAATGTCATTGGTAGAGTATGTAGACCCGTTTACGGGCAAGCAGGTAAAAGAAGGCAAATAAAAAGCCCCTTTAGGGGCAGTCGGTGAAAGTGTTGCGGTTGGCAAACCTTTCGACAAGCCTATAGGCTCGGCCGGTCTTATGCCCTAAGGGAGCAGTGCATACTACCAGCACGGCCGGTAGTTATGATACCGAAAACTGTACGGGTGGATATTTAATATCAAAAACTATTGCACAAGATGTTTATTGGTGGTATAATTCTTAGTAATATTTGTCGATTTTTGTCGAAAAAGTTTATTTGAATATATTTATAAATATGTTTCTAAACACAAAAATTATAAGCGCTAAAAACATAAATGTGCCTGCTACCAGGAAAAACGGCAAATAAAACTTGCCTGCTACAAGGGTTATTCCTGCAATTATTATGCAACAAATTGCCATATATTTAAGGTGCTTTATATTGTCAGGGTTTTGGTAGTCACCTTTATCTATTTTTTTTAGCACGCGTCTTAAATAAAATAATGTAAGCCCTGTAAATGGCGCACAGGGGTAGCAGGTAACCATAATGGTGGTAGCAAGGTCTTCGTGTCTTGTAAAATGGTTAACATACCATGTGGTTAAAAACGGAAGCAGTGCTGCTAATATTATTAAAAGAATAGTAAAGACTTCGGTCAGCATAATTGAAAACTTTATCGTATTACTTTTTTTCATATTGTCACTCCTGAAACTAAGGTTATGTAAGTATTATATATTAAAAAATTCTATTTGTAAATAAAGGGTTTAAAAATGTTGCGATTTTTAAAGGATAGACCGATGTTATTTTCGCCTATAATTGTAAGTGTCATTTCGGTAGTCGCATTGTATTCCGAGATGGCTCTTTTTGTTTTGGCTCTTACGATTTTAGGCACTATATTCTATTTAATTTACAAAAGAACACGTGGTGAACTTATTTTTGCTGCGCTTCTTGTTTTGGCTGTAACGGTTAGCGGATATTTAAGCGCGGGAAAGGCAAAAACGTTTGAAAGCTATAACAATAATTTAATTGACGGAGTGTTTGTTGTAACGGGGGAGCCACAAAATCACGGAGAATACTATTCGGCGGTTTTAGAAACAATAGAGAGCGATAGTTTAAACAAGGGCGAAAAAATACAGGTTAGTTATAACAGTGAAAATTTAAAATATTCAGAGAAAATAAAGGCGAATATTTCTCTTTCGGGCATTGAAGGGAAATTATATAAAAATAACAATTACTCGCAAGGAATTTTTCTTAAAGGGTATATTAAAAACCTTGAGCACAAAGGTGAAAATGATGCGGTATTATCGGTTGTTGGTAATATTCGTAAATATATAAAGAATGTGGTTTTTAAAAATTATAAAGCAGACGAGGCTTCTACAATTATGGCGCTTGTCGCCGGAGATAAATCTTATTTTACCGAGGAGTTTTACAACAATGTAAAATGTGCGGGCGTAGCACATATTATGGTAGTTTCGGGTATGCATTTATCCATTATTATATCAATGTTTTTATACATTATAAATAAATTTTTGTATAACCGTTATCTTAAGGCGTTAATTATAGTTTTTGCTACAATTTCGGTTATGGCAATATGCGGGTTTACAATGTCAATTTTAAGGGCGGGTATAACCTACTTTTTAATGGCTTTGGCGCTTGTTTTAAACCGTGAAAACACAAGTGAAAATACATTAGGGCTTGCAGTTTGCTTAATATACCTTGCAAATCCGTTTGCAATTTTTAGCCTTTCATTTCAATTATCGGTGCTTTCTACCTTTGCAATTTTGGTAGTTTCAATCCCCGTAATAGAATATTTAAGAGAGCACAAAATCATTAAAAATAAAATATTGCTTGCGGTAACTTCTTCGGTTATTGTGAGCATTAGCGCCTTGCTTTTTACGGCACCTATTACAATTTACAACTTTGGTTATATATCCACTGTTTCGGTAATAACTAATTTGCTTATTTCCGAGATTACAAGCTTTGCTATAATTTTTTGCATTTTAGGGTTTATTTTTTCTTTTTTGGCAGTGCCGTTTTTCAAAATAAGCGAGCTAATTGTTACCTATATAAACACTGTTATTAACTATTTTGGCACACTGCCGTTTGCTACAGTGAATACACCAAAATTTACAATAATTATTCCAATACTTTTAATAATTGTGGTTTTATTGGCATTAGTTGCTTGTAAACTGCGTTATGATATGGTAAAATTAAAAGAAATGGAAATAAAACGCAGTGTAGAAGGGGGTAATGGGGAATATGCCCGCGATTTCGGAACAGATTTTAAAAAGCGAAATAAAAAAGGCTCAAAAAAACATATACATATTATTCGGCGATGACGGATATTTAAAAAAATTATATGCCGATAAGATTACCGATATATATGTAGAAAAAGACGATATTTTCAATTTTCAAAGTTTTTCTTCGGAATGTGATTTGCAGGAGGTTTACGATGCGGTTCTGCAATTCCCTGTTATGAGTGATAAAAAGGTAGTAATTTTAACCAATTACGATTTTGAAAAGTGCAAAAAATCGGATTATGATAAGCTTTGTACAATTATTGCCGAAGTGCCTGAAAGTTGTATTTTTATTTTGCTTTATGATGCGCTTTCTATAGTAGCTAAAAAGAATACCAAGCTTTTAAAGCTTATAACCATAGCAGAAAAAAATAACGGTATCACAGCCCAGCTTGACCATAGAACTGTACCCGAGCTTGCAAAAATGCTTGAAAACGGAGCTAAAAAGCGTGGTTGTACGCTTGCGTCTGCTACTGCAAGGTATCTTGTAGAAATGGTGGGCGAAGATATAAACACCCTTAAAAATGAACTTTCAAAGCTTTGCGCCTTTGTGGGGCATGGCGAAATTACAAAGCAAATAGTTGATGCGGTATCGGTTAAAACGGTTGAAGCGAGTGTTTACAGTCTTTCAAAACAGATTATAGAATACGATATGATTTTAGCCCTTAAAACTTTAGATGAGCTTTTTTATTTAAAGGTAGAGCCTATTGTGATTTTAAGCACAATATCGGGATTTTATGTAGATATGTACCGCGCTTTTATAGGGAAAGAGCGTGGTATGAATTCGGCTGAAATTGCAAAAGAATTTGGCTATTTCGGGCGCGAATTTGTTATAAGAAATGCAATGCAGGATATAAGAAAATTTGATCATACACGCTTCCTGCTTAGCTTTAATGCTTTGCGCAAAGCCGACAACAGCTTAAAATCCTTTTCGTGTGATGCACGCACAGTTTTAGAACAGCTTGTAGTTAAATTAGGGTTTATAGCGCTTAAGGGTGAAGACCTTGATTAAGCTTAAAATGCCGGTTATAGTAGAAGGCAAGTATGATAAAATAACACTCCATAATATAATCGATACGCTTATTATCCCAACTAATGGGTTTAGCATTTTTAAAGACAAAGAAAAGTGTGAGCTTATACGCACCTTTGCGCAAACCATTGGTATAATAGTGCTTACCGACAGCGATTCGGCAGGAAATATGATACGCGCGCATATTAAAAATATTTGCGGTGGCGGTAAGGTTTATAATGTTTATGTTCCGCAACTAAAGGGTAAAGAAAAGCGCAAAAGCGCCCCTTCAAAAGAGGGCTTTTTAGGGGTAGAGGGTATTAGTAAAGAACTACTTTGCGAAGCCTTTTTAAAAAGCGGTGTTATAATAGAAAATGTTACACACAGGTCAAAACCGATTACTAAAACAGATATGTTTTCGTTCGGTCTTTCGGGTACCTATAATGCTGAAAATAACCGCAAAATACTGCTTAAATACCTAAATTTGCCCGAAAATCTATCTCCTAATGCAATGCTTAGCACAGTTAACACTATGTTTACCTTCGAAGAATTTGAAAAGGCGGTCTTAGAATGTCAAAAGCATATGGTCAAAAACTGAAAATTTTATATGTGCTTGATATTTTAAAAAAGTACAGTGACGAGCAAAACCCCGTTACTGCTATCGATATTTGTAAATACTTAGAAGAAATGGAAATTCCTTCTGAGCGAAAATCGGTTTATAAGGATATTGAAGCGCTTATAGACTACGGTTACGATATAATCTACTCTAGGTCACCTAAGGGGTATTTTTTGGCATCGCGCGAGTTTGAAGAGCCCGAAATTTATCTGCTTTCGGACGCAGTAAGAACGGCTAAATTTATAACCCCTAAAAAGACAAGAGAGCTTGTAAAAAAGTTTGATACAATGCTTAGTGTTACCGCGCGACAAAAAAGGCAAAAGAATATTTATATTGATTTTTCCAAAAAAAGCAATAATGAAGAGATTTTTTATAATATTGATAAGATTTCCGATGCAATAGCCGACGGCAAAAAAATTGAGTTTAATTATATCTCTCGTGAGCTTAAGGGCAGGGAGTTTGTAGATGTTACAAAGAATATGAAAGTAAGTCCATACGCACTAACCTGGCAGGACGACCATTATTATTTAATAGGCAATTATGAAAAGTATGATAATCTTTTACATTTGCGACTTGACCGTATGTTTAAAACAAAGATAATAGACGAAAAGGCAAGATTTTTTGGTGAAGTAAGCGAATATAAGGATATTTTTGATGTTACTGACTATGTTGCTAAAATTTTTGGTATGTTTTCGGGCAAACTCCAAACAATAGAGCTTTGCTGCAATAAAAAAATTGCCAAAACGGTAGCTGACCGCTTTAGTGAAAAGATTTTTATCACGAATGTTACCGAAAATGAGTTTTGTTTTTCCTTTAAAGCGGCAGTAAGCGAAGCGCTTGTCACTTTTATTATGAACTTTTCGGATGAGGTTAAGGTTTTAAAACCTTTAGAGCTTCAGGATATGGTGACAGAGCGTTCAAAGAAAATTTTGCAAATGTATGAAAATTAACTTGCTCATTTAATAAAAGTTTGGTAGAATAGTAAGGTATTGTGCTACAAGGGGAAGTAAAAATGAATGTAAAAGGATTTGACAATGCTAAATATATAGATTTGCAATCGCAAAAAATCAGGGATAGAATTGCGCAGTTTGGCGACAAGCTTTATTTAGAGTTTGGAGGCAAGCTTTTCGACGATTACCACGCCGCAAGAGTTTTACCCGGTTTTGAGCCTGATGCAAAGGTTAAAATGCTTTTAGAGCTTAAGGACGAAGCTGAAGTTGTAATAGTTATCAATGCCGATGCTATTGAAAAGAATAAGCAACGCGGCGACTTGGGTATAACCTATGATTTGGAAACCTTGCGTTTAATTGATGCGTTTCGTCAAATTGGCTTATATGTAGGTAGCGTGGTTATAACCCGTTATACAGGTCAGCCCTCAGCACAGAATTTTGAAAAGCGCTTAACCGCTTTAGGTATTACCGTTTACCGCCATTATCCTATTGTTGATTATCCTTCAAATATCCCGTTTATTGCAAGCGAAGAAGGCTTTGGTAAGAACGATTATATTAAAACCGAAAGGAAGCTTGTGATTGTTACGGCTCCCGGTCCCGGAAGCGGAAAAATGGCAACCTGTCTTTCTCAGCTTTATCACGAGCATTTGCGTGGTGTTAAAGCCGGATATGCTAAGTTTGAAACTTTCCCTGTATGGAATTTGCCGCTTAAGCATCCGGTGAATATAGCTTATGAAGCCGCTACGGCAGACCTTAACGATTTAAATATGATTGATTCATTCCATTTGGATGCTTATGGCAAAATGGCAGTAAACTATAACCGTGATATTGAGATTTTCCCTGTGCTTAACTCTATTTTGGAAACTATATTGGGTGAATCACCTTATAAGAGTCCTACTGATATGGGCGTAAATATGGCAGGCTTTGCTATATATGATGATGTTGCGGTTTGTGCTGCTGCCAAGCAGGAGATTATCCGCCGTTATTATAGCGCTTTGGTGCGCGCAAGGCAGGGTATGGGCGAGCAATCGGATGTTCAGAAAATTGAGTTTTTAATGAATCAGTTAAAGATTAGCGTTAAAGACCGCCCTGTAGTAGAAGCGGCGCTTAAAAAGGCGCAAGAAACTGACGGACCCGCCACTGCTTTACAGCTACCTGACGGCAGGATAATAACCGGCAAAACTTCAAGTCTTTTGGGAGCTTCTTCGGCACTTATACTTAACTGCCTTAAAGCGCTTGCAGATATACCCGATGAAATCAATTTGATTTCACCCACCATTATTGAGCCTATTCAAAAGCTTAAAACTGAGATTTTGGGTAATCACAATCCAAGGCTTCATATTGATGAGGTTTTAGAAGCACTTTCTATTTGTGCGGTTACAAGTGATGTTGCTAAAAAAGCATTAGATAAGGCTCGAAATTTAAAGGATTTAGAAGCACATTCTACTGTAATACTTTCCCGCGTGGATGAAAATGTTTTTAAAAAGTTGGGCGTTAATATTACATTTGAGCCAAAATATCAAACGAAAAAATTATATCATAACTAAACAAAAGAAGCGGCTGCAATTTAGCAGCCGCTTCTTTATGTTTAAAAAACACCGATTTTTTGTGCATAATTACTAAATTTTAGTAAAAATATTATTTGTTAACTTTTTATTTTTGACAAAATTCACTTGAAAATGATATTTTTTGTTGATATAATAAATAATGTAAGAAAGTTATATTTAAATTTTCGGGAGTGATATTTTTGAAAAGCAAAAAATGTGTAGCAATGCTTCTGGCAGGCGGACAAGGCAGTCGCTTGGGCGTACTTACAAGTAAAATTGCCAAACCGGCTGTTCCTTACGGCGGTAAATACCGCATTATAGACTTTCCGCTTTCTAACTGCGCAAACTCGGGTATTGATACCGTGGGTATTTTGACACAATACAAACCGTTAGAGCTTAATGACTATGTTGCATCGGGCAAGCCGTGGGATTTAAATCGTACCGACGGCGGTGTACATATTTTGCCACCTTATCATGATCAGTCGGGTGGCAACTGGTATAAGGGTACTGCAAACGCTATTTATCAAAATTTAGAATTTTTAGAGCGTTATAATCCTGAATATGTACTTATTCTTTCGGGTGACCATATTTATAAAATGGACTATTCTGATATGCTGGCAGAGCATGTTGAAAGCGGTGCCGACTGTACAATTGCGGTTTTAGAGGTATCGCTTGAAGAAGCTACACGCTTTGGTATTATGAATGCTCATCCCGACGGCACCATTTACGAGTTTGAAGAAAAGCCAAAACAACCTAAAAGCACATTGGCCTCAATGGGTATTTATATCTTTAAATGGGAGAAACTTAGGTTCTATCTTACCGAAGATGAAAAGAACCCCAATTCTTCCAACGATTTCGGCAAAAATATTATTCCTATGATGTTAAATGATAACCAGCTTTTGCGTGTTTATCACTTTAACGATTATTGGAAAGATGTTGGTACTGTTGAATCCCTTTGGGAAGCTAATTTAGACCTTCTGAATCCTAAAATCAATCTTAATTTAGCCGATAAAAACTGGAAAATTTATTCTAAAAATACGGGTATACCACCGCAGTATATCTCTGAAAATGCGGTTGTTGAAAATTCGCTCATAACCGACGGTTGTGAAATTTTCGGCAAGGTGGATTATTCGATTTTATTTAAAAATGTAACCGTAGAAGAAGGCGCAAGCGTAGAATATTCGCTTATAATGCCGGGTGCGGTTATTAAAAGGGGCGCCTCGGTTAAATATGCAATCGTTGCAGAAAATACTGTAGTGGAAGAAGGTGCCGTTATCGGAAACGAGCCTAACGCTACAGGCGACGAAAATTGGGGTATTGCCGTTATAGGCGATAATCTTACAGTAGGCAAAAATGCAAAAATCGGCGCTAACAAAATGATTACCGATAATGTTAAGGAGGGTGACATAATATGAGAACATCAGCAGTAGCAGGTTTACTTTTCGCAAACTCTGACGATAAATTGAAAGAGCTTACCGCTAACCGTTCTTTAGCATCGGTACCCTTTGGTGCAAGATATAGAGTAGTCGACTTTGCACTTTCTAATCTGGTTAATACCGGAGTAACATCGGTTGGTATAATCACAACTGAAAATTACCGTTCGCTTATGGATCATGTAGGTAACGGTATTGCGTGGGATTTAGACCGTAAAAACGGCGGTGTTTACTTTATTCCGCCTTACTATAAACGCGGTGTTAAGCGTTTTGCCGATACGATTTCGGCTCTTATAGGTGCTTACGACTATATTAAAAAATGCGGCGCGGATTATATTGTGCTTTACGATTCATATATTATAGCTAATATAGATTTATCTGCCGCTTTAAAAGCTCATAAAAACAGAGAAGCGGACCTTACGGTTATTTACCATAAAGGGAAGCTACCCGAAAAATCTAACGAGAAAATGATTTTGAGTGTAAATGATGAAGAAAGAGTAAATTCTATAACCTTCAGCCAAGGTGAAAATATAGCATCCTTCGGTATAGGTATTAGCATTATAAATAGGGATTTACTTTTGAAGCTTATTAGTGATGCTGAAGATGAAGGTCTTACAAGCTTTGCACGTGAGGTTATAGCAGAAAAAATAAACGAGCTTAAAATTTACGGTTTTGAGCATAGCGGATATACCGCAATTATGGATAATGCCCACACATATTATGAAGCAAGTATGGATTTACTTTGCAAGGATATTCGTGCTCAGCTTTTCAATAAAAACCGCCCGATTTTCACTAAGGTGCGTGACGGTATGCCTACACGCCATGGCGTTAATGCTAAGGTTTCAAACTGCATTATTGGGGATGACTGTGTAATTGAAGGCTCAGTTAAAAACTCGGTTTTATTCCGCGGTGTTAAAATAGGCAAGGGCGCGGTAGTAGAAAACTGCATCTTAATGCAAGAAACCGAAATAGGCGATAACGCACAGGTTTCTAATGTTATTGCCGATAAAAATGTAGTAATAGCAGACGGTGTAATCTTTAAGGGCACAAAAGAAAAGTTATGCTTTGTTGATAAAAAACAAACATTGTAGTTTAGTATCGAATTATAGGAGAAGAGTATGAAAGTTTTATTTGCCGCAAGTGAAGCCTATCCTTATGCTATGTCAGGCGGACTTGCAGATGTTGCAGGTGCTTTACCTAAAGCGCTTCGCAGAAGAATGGTAGGTTGCCGTATAATTTTACCGCTTTACGGTGCAATTTCCGAGGAAATGCGAAAAAGTATGACCTTTGTTTGCAATATAGTGGTTCCTGTTGCTTGGAGAAAGCAATACTGCGGTGTTTTTGAAGCGCATCTTGACGGTGTGATTTATTATTTTATTGATAACCAATATTACTTTAACCGTGACGGACTTTACGGCTATTATGACGATGCTGAGCGTTATGCATTCTTTTCGCGTGCGGTACTTGAAGTAATACCCCATATCGGCTTTGTGCCTGATATTATTCACTGTAACGATTGGCAAACCGCTTTAATACCTGTATACCTTAATGCGTTTTATAAGCAAAAAGAACCATACACCAATATTAAAACGGTTTATACCATTCATAATATTCAGTACCAAGGTAAATACGGAAAAGAGTTATATACCGATGTTTTAGGTCTGCCGCAAGGCGCAGAAAGTATAATTGAGTATGACGGCTGCATAAATTTAATGAAGGGCGGTATTCAGTGTGCCGATAAGGTTACAACCGTTTCGCCTACTTATGCTAAAGAAATTTTGAACGAGTTTTATAGCCACGGTCTTGATTATATTCTTAAAGAATTTACCTACAAGCTAACAGGTATTGTAAACGGTATTGATACGGCGGTTTATAACCCTGAAGAGGACCCGCTTATTTACAAAAACTTCACAGTGGATAACCTTGAAATTAAGGCCGAAAATAAGAAGTGCTTACAAAAAGAAATGGGCTTGCCCGAAAAGAGTGACACACCGCTTATAGGTATGGTTACCCGACTTGTTAAGCATAAGGGCTTAGACCTTGTAAAGTGTGTGTTTGAAGAAATTATACAAAAAGATGTTCAGTTTGTGATTTTAGGCTCGGGTGAATATGAGTTTGAAAACTTTTTTAACGAAATGGCTAAAAAGTATCCCGAAAAGGTTTCGCTTGTTTTAGGCTTCAAGCCTGAGCTTGCGCATAAAATTTATGCCGGTGCGGATATTTTCTTAATGCCAAGCCTTAGCGAGCCTTGTGGTTTGGCGCAAATGATAGCCCTACGCTACGGCACGGTACCGATTGTAAGAAAAACAGGTGGCCTTAATGATACTATTCGCGATAGCGGTGATAACGAAGGTAACGGTTTCACCTTTGCTAATTATAACGCTCACGATATGCAAACTGCGGTTTATCGCGCTTTGGAAGGCTATAGTGATAAAAACGGTTGGGATATTTTACGCAAACGCGCTATGAACTGTGACAACAGTTGGAAAACATCAGCTAATCAGTATATCGGTCTTTATAAAGAACTTTTAGGAAAATAATTAAAAAAGGGTTGCTAAAATATAGTGATCCTTTTATAATTGTTGTAACGATTGTAGTATATTTAGTTAGGAGTATTTTATGATTGATATTTTAAAGTCCATAGTACTTGGTATCATAGAAGGTATAACCGAATGGTTACCTATTAGCAGTACGGGACATTTAATTGTTGCTGACGAGTTTATAAAGCTTCAGGTATCCAAAGATTTTATGGATATGTTCAACGTTGTGATTCAGCTTGGTGCAATCTTGGCGGTAGTGGTAATTTATTTTAATAAGTTATGGCCCTTTAGCTTTAAAAAAGAAGATATGTTTATAAAAAAAGAAACATTTTCTATGTGGTTTAAAGTAATAGTTGCAATTTTACCTGCTGCTATTATAGGTATTCCGCTTGATGATTTTTTTGAAGCAAAACTTCATAATTACGTAGTAGTGGCATTGGCACTAATTGTTTACGGTATTGCTTTTATCTTTGTTGAAAAGCGTAACAAAACCCTAAAGCCGAAGGTACAAACCATTGCTGATATTACATACAAAGACGCCTTACTTATAGGTTGTTTCCAAGCATTGTCGCTTATTCCGGGTACGTCGCGTAGCGGTTCTACAATTTTAGGGGCTATTTTAATAGGTGTATCACGTGTTGCGGCAGCAGAATTTAGTTTTTATATGGCGGTTCCCGTAATGTTCGGAGCGAGCGCTATAAAACTTTTAAAGTTTGGATTTGATTTTACAAGTGACGAACTTGTGATTTTGCTTGTTGGTATGATAACCGCATTTGTGGTATCGGTAATTGCGATTAAATTCCTTATTGGTTATATTAAAAAGCGTGATTTTACCGCTTTTGGTTATTACCGTATAATTTTAGGTATTATTGTATTAGGATATTTTATTTTAAAGGAAGTATAAAAAATGATTGTTAAAAGACTTGAACTTAAAGATTATTTTCCGTTTTTGGGTGAAGATGACAAAAATCCTGTATTGGACATTTATTTGCCCGATGAAGTTATGAACAGGCCTGATTTTAAAAGACCTTGTATGGTAATTTGTCCCGGTGGCGGATATGGTAAATGCACCCCACGTGAAGCTGAGCCGATTGCTCTTAACTTTATACCGGATGGCTTTAACGCTTTTGTTTTATATTATTCTTGTTCGCCAAGACGTTTTCCAACCCAATTAAGAGAAGTTGCGGCGGTAATGGAACTCATATACAATAACGCTGATGAATGGAAGTGTGATACGGGTAAGGTTTCTATAATAGGCTTTTCGGCAGGCGGACATTTGGCAGGCCATTACAGCACAATGTTCGATTGTCCGGAAGTTCGTGAAGTATTCCCGCAAAGTAAAGCGCCAAACGGCTCGATTTTAAGTTATCCCGTAATTAGTGCGGAAATTGGAAAATGCCACGAAGGCAGTTTTAAAAATTTGGTCGGTCATTATCCCTTAAGTGAAGAAGAAATGCATAAATTCAGCCTTGAATACTGCGTAAAAGAGAATACACCGCCTGCATTTATCTGGCATACCGCCGAAGACGACGTGGTTCCTGTTTACAGTGCGTTATCGTATGCTAAAGCATTGTCGGAACATAAAATCCCGTTTGAATTGCACGTTTATCCAAAGGGTTGGCACGGTATTGCAACAAGCGATATACAAACTATGGATAAGGATTACGATTTTACGGTTTATAACCGTGTTTGGATGGATGAGGCTAAAAAATGGCTTAAATTTATGAATTTGGCTTAATAAAAAATACCGCTAAACAAATCGTTTAGTGGTATTTTTATTATCTTTAGGGAAAATCAGGTTTAAATAATGTTCCCGCTCTGCCGTATCGCGTTTAATGATAACCTAACTTAAAGTTAGGTGGGTGCCTGCCGCACAATTTCGCGCTCCCTTCTTCCGAACTCGGCACCGCCGCGGGAGGTCTGCAAGCCCATTATGCGAGATAAGGCCCCATTAATATGGTTGTAGGGTTATATAAACACAGTCCGCGAACAGAGCAGGAAAATGTTTTTTGTGTGTTTATTAGTATACCATTTTTAAAAGATTTTTTCAAGCAATATATAAATCCAAATGTTTACAGGTTTTAAAATTAGGCTTTGTAAAGCCAAATTCTCCACCAAGTAGAGTAACTTTTTCAATATTCTACTAAGTTATATTTATTAGTAGAGTATAAAAAATATAAATAGATTGCTAATATTTGTTTTAAATATTATAATTAAAATAACGATTTTTTAAAGGAAGTTTTTTATGAGTTATAAAATTATTACCGATTCATGTGCAAACCTTACTGATCAACAAATCAAGAATTTTGAAACCCCTATACTTTCATTAAAATACTATATTGGTGACACCGCCTATGAAAGTTATATTGAAGGTGCTAAAATAGACTATAGCCACGCCTACAATATTTTAAGAGAAAAGGGCAAAATTACTACTTCCCTTGCAAACCGAGACGATTGTGACAAGACAATTTTACCTGTTTTGGAAAGTGGATATGATGTTTTAGTGTTGGCTTTTTCTTCAGGTCTTTCGGGAACATATCAAAATATTGTGAATTCGGCCGAGGATTACCGTGAAATGTTCCCCGAGCGTAAGATTATTGTTGTAGATACACTTTGCGCTTCTATGGGTGAAGGTCTTCTTGTAAGCTATGCCGTAAAAATGAAAAACGAAGGCAAAACTATTGAAGAGGTTGCCGAGTGGGTAGAGAATAATAAGCTTAATGTTGTTCATATATTTACCCTTGACGATTTGTTCTTCTTGAAGCGTGGTGGTAGACTTTCGGGAACAAGCGCTATTGTAGGCTCACTTATGAATATTAAGCCGTTAATGCATGTTGCCGATGATGGTAAGCTCTATGTAACTGGTAAGGCCCGCGGTAGAAAAGCTGCTATAAATCACCTGGTTGAATCTGTAGGTGCAAAGGGTGTAGATGTAAAAAATCAGGATATCTACATTGTACACGGTGACTGCTTGAATGAAGCCAAAATAATAGGTGAAGAGGTTAAAAAACGTTATAATGTTAAAAGCATTACCTATAACTGCTTAGACCCCGTTATTGTTTCACACTCAGGTCCCGGAACACTTGCAATATTCTTTATGGGTAAAAACAGATAATAAGATAAACGCCGTTTGAAATAACTTCAAACGGCGTTTGCAGTTATTGACATTTAAAGGGTATTTTGGTAGAATTATTAAGTGATTTTTATCTAAAAGAAAGAATATTAAAAATGAGAGAAATTGACGTAAAGCTGATTAAAGAAAAAATTGAAAATCTTTGCATAGACGTGAATATTTACTTGCCTTCAGATATTACAAAGGCTTTAAATTTATGTTGCGAGAATGAAGACGGCACGCTTGCAAAGGATATTTTAGGGGATATTATTAAAAATTACACCTTAGCTGAAGACCGTAAAATCCCTGTATGTCAGGATACGGGGCTCACTTGTGTTTTCTTAGAAATAGGACAGGATGTGCATTTTGTAGGCGGAGATTTAACTGATGCTGTGAATGAGGGTGTGCGTGCAGGCTATCAAAATGGGTATTTAAGAAAATCTGCAGTAAAAGACCCTGTTTTGCGCGGCAATACAGGTGACAATACTCCCGCTATGCTATATACCGAAATTGTAAAAGGTGATAAGGTTAAAATTACCGTAGCGCCCAAGGGTTTTGGCAGTGAAAATATGAGCCAGATTAAAATGTTAAAGCCGTCTGATGGGGTAGAGGGTATAAAGGCTTTTGTGCTTAAAGTAATTGAAGAAGCCGGTCCTAACCCTTGTCCGCCAATGGTTGTAGGCGTGGGTATAGGAGGTACATTTGATAAATGTGCCTTACTCTCTAAGAAAGCATTACTAAGACCGATTGATACAGAAAACGAAATACCTTTTTATGCCGATTTGGAGAAAGAGCTTTTAGAAAAAATCAATAAAATGGGTATCGGTCCTCAAGGCTTTGGCGGAAAAACTACCGCTTTGGGTGTAAACATTGAAACAATGCCCACACATATTGCAGGTATGCCTTGTGCAGTAAATATAAGCTGCCATGTAACAAGGCATAAATCTGAGGTGATATAAATGAAAAGAATAACTACGCCTTTAGATAAAAAAACTGCTCTTTCGCTTAAATCAGGGGAGAGAGTATTGCTTTCGGGATATATTTACACCTCACGCGATGCGGGGCATAAGCGTATGTGCGATGCCTTGAAAAATGGGCAAGAATTACCGATTTATTTAACTGATAGTGTAATATATTATGTTGGGCCGACTCCCGCTAAAGAAGGCGAAGTTATTGGTTCGGCAGGACCTACAACTTCGGGCAGAATGGATTCTTACGCGCCAACGCTTATGGAAAAAGGTCTTCGCGGTATGATTGGTAAAGGCGAGCGAAGTTTAGAAGTTGTAAAGGCTATGCAAAAGAGTGGTTGCGTATATTTCGGTGCAATAGGCGGTGCGGGAGCCTTGCTTTCGCAGTGCGTAAAGGAAAATACACCTATAGCTTATGAAGATTTAGGTGCCGAAGCACTTTGCAGACTTTATGTTGAAGATATGCCACTAACCGTTGTAATAGATGCACAAGGTAATAACCTTTACAAAACAGGTAGAGAAAATTATTTAAATAAATTGTAATAAATATTGTCATATTTATAAAAACGTGGTAATATTTTATTGTAAAAAATTGCTTCGGGGGGACAAAATGGAAATTAAGCAATATGAACTTTGGCTTAAAAAAGCCACTTTAGACAAGGATTTAACAAATGAGCTTAAAAGTATGAATGATACCGATATTTCGGATGCTTTTTATAAGGATTTAGAGTTCGGTACTGCGGGGCTTCGCGGTGTAATCGGTGCGGGTACTAACCGTATGAATATTTATACTGTGGGTAAGGCTACACAGGGTCTTGCTGCGTACATAAATTCTAAAACCAAAAACGGCACTGTAGCTATAGCTTATGACAGCCGTATTAAATCGGATGTTTTTGCAAAACATACCGCTTCTATTTTGGCTGCAAACGGTGTTAAGGTTTACATTTACAAGGAATTGGCACCTGTGCCGATGCTCTCATTCGCGGTAAGGTATCTTAAGTGTGATGCGGGTGTAGTAATAACCGCAAGCCATAACCCTTCTAAATATAACGGATATAAGGCCTACGGTCCTGACGGAAGTCAATTAAGCCCCGAAGCTTCTGATTATGTTTATAACATTATGAATAAGGTCGATATTTTTGACGGCGTTAAGACTATGGATTTCGATGTTGCATTACAGCAAGGCAAAATTGAGTACATAAGCGACCAAGTTATTGAAAGTTATTTAAACGAAGTAGAAAATTGCCGTGTTAATAAAGACCTTGATTTAAGTAATTTGAATGTTATTTATACACCGCTTTACGGAAGCGGTAACAAGCCTGTAAGAGAAATTTTAAAGCGCATAGGCGTCAGCAATGTTACTGTGGTTAAGGAACAAGAAGAGCCGAACGGAAACTTCCCAACAGCACCTTATCCTAACCCTGAAATAAAGGAAGCCTTTGCCGTTGCTTTAGAGCTTGCAAAAACCGTTAAGCCTGACCTTTTGTTTGCTACCGACCCTGACTGTGACCGAGTAGGCATAGCAGTACCCTGCGGTGATAATTATAGATTATTTACCGGTAATGAAGTGGGCGTTTTACTTTTAGAGTATATTTTAAAAAGCAAAAAAGCTAACGGCACACTTCCTAAAAATCCTGTTGGTGTTAAGACTATTGTTACTACCGAAATTTGCAAGAAAATTATATCGGCATACGGTGGCGAAATGCGCGATGTGCTTACAGGCTTTAAGTTTATAGGCGAGCAAATTGCTTTGCTTGAAAAGGATAATGAGGCTGACCGTTATGTTTTAGGCTTTGAAGAAAGCTACGGTTATCTTTCGCGCGGTTATGTGCGCGATAAGGACGGCGTTAATGCCTCTATGCTTATTTGCGAAATGGCAGCTTACTATAAGTCGCTTGGCAAGGATTTAATTACCGTGCTTGACGATATTTATAAAGAGTACGGTTATTGCCTTTGCGTACAAAAAAGCTTTTCTTGTGAAGGGCAAAGCGGTATGGCAAAGATTAAGGATATGATGACTTCCCTTAAAAAAAATCCGCCAAAGCAGATGTGCGGCATATCTGTAACCGAGTTTAATGACTATAGCATATCACTTTGCAAAAATATAGTAACAGGAAGCGAAACAGTAATAAATCTTCCAAAAGCTGATGTTGTTTCGTTCACACTTGCGGATGACAGTCTTGTAATTGTTCGCCCTTCGGGTACAGAACCCAAGATTAAGCTTTATGTAAACGCTATGGGCGAAACTGAAAAGATAGCAGACCAAAACCGTGCTAATCTATTAGCAGAAGGTAGCAAGCTTTTAGGATTTTAATAAAATTATAAAAACTGACTTCGTATGAGTTGTACCTGTAAGGACAGTAAAATAAATTATCCGCCCGAAAAATTGGGCGGATTTTTCTTTATGTTGAACCTTGAAAAGAAAAATGGTATAATCTAAATAATAGGTTGCTGTTAGCATACAAAAAGGTGGTGGCTTAGCAATCTATTGACAGTTATCTATGGTTGCCGTAGAATGACGGTCGGAGGTGAACCGATTTGACTGATAAAAAAACATTCGGCTCGTTCATAAAAACCAAACGAACCGAGAAAAATTATTCACAAAAAGACTTGGCAGAAATACTGTTTGTCACCAAGGGTGCGGTGAGCAAATGGGAGCGAGGTGTGTCATATCCCGACATTACTTTGATTTCCGATATTTGCCGTGTCCTTGACATAAGCGAACACGAATTGATTACCGCATCAACAGATACGGATACAAGGAAGTTGAAGCACGAAGCACGGAAATTCCGTGTGATTCGTGGTACATGGTTTTGGGTTCCCACTATCTCCTATGCCGTTGTGTTGCTGACCTGCTTTATTTGCAATCTTGCAGTCAACCACACTCTATCTTGGTTTTTTATTGTATTGACAGCATTGATTTGTGCCTACGCGTTTATTCCTACATTTACCTCTTTCTTTGAGAGGAAAAAGTTGCTTGTTTTTACGGTGACGAGCTATCTTTCCATTTGTCTGCTCCTATTTGCCTCTGCGGTGTATACAGACGGGTTATATTGGTTTCCTGTGGCCTGCATCGGTACGCTTATGGGATACATATTGGTTTTCGGAACAATTTTGTTATCCGGAACAAAGCTGTCACGCTTTAAATTTGTCTTAGCTTTTACGGTAGTTTTGGTACTGACTATACTGCTTCTTTTGTGTATTCATAGTTGGCATCCCTTTATGCTTGAATCGGCAATCCTCATAACAATTTATGCGTATATTCCTGTGATTTTCTGTGCCGTTATTTGCATGTTTGTTTTTGACGGTTTTTTAAAGGCGGGGATTTGCACGGTTGTGTCGTCTTGCGTGTACTACTGTATGGGGCATATCACGAATACGCTGTTCGGACTTAATGAAAATCATTATGAGGTGGATTTTCACAACTGGGCGCAATGCGTTACTGGAAATGTCCACTTGATTGTTATAACAGCAATGCTGTTTATCAGTGCTGTTTTGTTTGTAATCGGTTTTTTGAGAGTTCAAAAAATAAGAAACAATAAATTCCCATAGCTCTAACGGAAAAGAATTGTTTTCAAGGGTTTTAGGTGCTCCTAACAAGTGGAAAATGTGCCGTACATTTTCCCTGCTTGTTACGGTATAAGACAAATATTAAACGGATGTGTAGAAATTCTACGCATCCGTTTTTACTATCTCAAAAAATGATTATTTCAATAGTGATATTGTGAGACAGGTCTCACAGTGATATTTTGCCTAACGGCAAAGTGATATTGAAACCTTGCGGTTTCAGCGGTATTTTATTCGCCCCTAAAACTGCCGAAGGCAATACCACTTGTCGTAAGACAAATATCACTGCGTAGCAATATAACTCGCCAAAGGCGAATAAAACTGGCGTTGTATCCTTACGGGTACAACGCCTACGAAGTCAGTTTTTTTGTACTTATTTATTATCAATTTCAAAATAATCTTCTAAGCGGTCTACAAAAGCATCGGCAATAGTTTCATATTCATCATCGTTTTCAATTTCGTAAAAATATTCTTCGCCGTTTTCTTCACCAACCTTAACTATTACAAGCTCGCCATCGGCTTCTAAAAGTTTTTTAGGGTCGTTAAAGGTGGGTAAAAGCGCTAAATATCTTGCTTCATCAGTTTCAATCGCATCAAGAATTTCAAAACTATATTCCTTGCCGTCGTCGTCAGACAAAGTAATTATATCGGGATTATATTCTTTATTTTCACTCATTGATTTAATCTCCTTTTTTATGGTATTTATATTGTAATATTATTCTTCTAATAAGTCAATATATTTATACTTTTCGTATTCTAAAACCTTGCTAAATTGGGTTTCATAAAGCTCTTTGTATTTATCACTTGTGTCTAAAAGCTGCCTATGAGAGCCCTCGGCGGTTATTACACCGTTTTCTATAACCATTATTTTATCTGCGGCAATAACTGTTGACAAGCGGTGGGCGATTACGATACTTGTCCTATTCTTCATAACATTATTAAGCGCATCGCTTATAAGGTTCTCCGAAATTGAGTCAAGCGATGAGGTTGCCTCGTCTAAAATAAGTATTTTTGGGTTTTTAAGCACAACGCGGGCTATACTCATTCGCTGTTTTTCGCCGCCGGAAAGTTTGAGTCCGCGGTTACCTACAATTGTGTCAAACTTCTGGGGGAGTGAGATAATAAAATCATAAATATTAGCAACCTTGCAGGCATTTTCTATTTCCTCTTTTGTGGCATCTGGTTTTGCGTATAAAAGGTTTTCTAAAATAGTGCCGTTAAACAAATAGGTATCTTGTGTTACTATGCCTATATTTTGGCGCAGATAAGAAAGGTCAAAGTCTTTAACATTAACCCCTGCTACCGTTACTTTACCCTTGATTACATCGTATAAACGGGGAATCATACCAATTATGGTCGATTTACCCGCACCCGAAGTGCCTACAATGGCATACATTTTACCGTTAGGCACTTTAAAGTTTACACCCTTTAAAATTTCTTTATCCTTTTCGTAAGAAAAATGAACATCACAAAACTCAACGCAGGTATCAATAAGGTCGGGCTTTTGTGGATTTATGGGGTTTTCAATTTCGTGCGGACGGTCAAGATATTCAAAAATTCTTGTAAAAAGTGCTAGAGAACGAATAAAGTCAACCTGTAAATTAAGGAGTGAACGCACCGGCTGATATAGTCGGTTTACAAGTGCAACAACAATGGTAATATCACCTACGGTAAGTGCGCTGTTGCTACCTTTCATAATAAGAAAACCGCCGGCAAAGTAAATACAAAGTGGAGCAATTTGTATAAACATACCTAAAAATACGTGAAACCAACTGCCTGCGCGGCGCTCTTTAATTGTGGTTTTGGTAACCTCGTTGTTTATACTTTTAAACTTTTCATACTCGCTTTTTTCTTTATTAAAAAGCTTTACAAGCATTGATCCGCTAACCGAAAGGGTTTCGTTTATTTGCGTGTTAAGCTCGTCGCTTTTTTCTCCCACTTCACTAGCAAGCATCCAACGCTTTTTACCTACGGCTTTCGTGGGGAAAATAAGCATTGGTATTACAATTAGTCCTACGATTGCCAAGCGCCAATCGGTATAGAAAAGGTAAAATACGCAGGTACCAACCGTTAAAACATTGCTTACTACCGAGGTTAGCAATACTGATATTACTGCGCTTACACCATTTATGTCGCTATTCATACGGGTAATAATATCGCCTTGCTTTTCGTTAGTAAAAAATGCGTGGGGCATATGCTGTAGGTGGTCATACATCTCGTTACGCATATCGTAAATTATTTTTTGCGATATCCAAGAGTTTATGTATTGCTCTAAAACGCTTATTATCTGAGAAAGTGATAAAACAATAAAAGCTAATATTAAAAGCTTAACAAGTATACGCAAACTTCCGCCGGATATAATCGAATCGACAATTAGTCCCGTTATAATCGACGGAAAAAGCCCTAATACTGCAGATATTATCAGAGCGACAAAAACCAATAAAAATTGCCATTTATACGGATTTAAATAACTGAGTATGCGTAATATGAGCTTTTTATCCATTTTTGGTAAATTTTTCTTTTCATTTTCGGTCAAAAAACCACGCGGACCGCCGCCTATATGCATAGGACCACGCATACCTGGGGGCGGGGGATTCATTGGTCGCATATAATCACATCCTTATAAAGAAGGGCGAAGACGCATATTTATTCGCCTAAATCAAATAAAAATCCATTTTATCTTGTATGGGTATATTTTAACATATTGCACAACAAAATGTGTGAACAAATATACATTTTGACAAAATATACAAAAGTTATCAAGTTTTGCTTGACAAATTGTGAAATATACCTTATAATGAAGTCAGAAAAAGAAAGGAGGAGCAAATAAATGAAAGAAGTAACTCCACCTGAAAGGTTTCTGAAATAAAGAGAAAGGCGTGATTCCAATGAAGTAGTTAAGCTGTAGAAAAGGAAATTAAACTGCTAAAATTAAAATTTATATATATAACACCATGCGGGTGATAAAATGAAAGGTAGAAAATATTTTATCAAATAAACTGTTAAGGTGATTCCAATGTACAATTTAAATTTTTAAAACTTAAATAAACTTTGAAAATGCAGAACTAACTAGGGGAACACCCCAAGAAAATAAGCCGTTCTGACGGCGTGCAAAAAAAGAATAATTTAGGTTACAAATAAAAATTGAATATTATAAGCGGTTATGAAAAGCAAAATTCTCATAACCGCTTTTACATTTTAAAATAAGACTTGACAATTAAATTTATGTATGTTAAAATTTTAAGGCTCTCTAAGTGGGGCAAGAGTCACGCGCAGTGCGTCTGCATTGTGTTGTGAAATAAGAAAATGAATATTTTATTCGCGGGTGTGGCGGAATTGGCAGTTTATGAACGAGCGCGTCCGGTGGACGAAGAAGCGAAGTTCAAAAAGGCGCCGCGGGCGACAAGCGCGATACAGCAGTATCGGGATGTCGGGCACCGCAAGAGTCATGCGCAGTGCGTCTGCATTGTGTTGTGAAATAAGAAAATGAATATTTTATTCGCGGGTGTGGCGGAATTGGCAGACGCACTAGCCTTAGGAGCTAGCGTTTACGCGTGCAGGTTCAAGTCCTGTCACCCGCACCATCTTACAAGGTCCCTAAAGCCTTTGTTTATAAGGCTTTAGGGATTTTTTGCCTTTGGTGCATTCTTAGGATTAATAAGTAAAAAATCCAAGCCTTGCGACTTGGATTTTTTGGCGGAGACGGCGAGATTCGAACTCGCGGGGGATTGCTCCCTAACTGATTTCGAGTCAGCCCCGTTATGACCACTTCGATACGTCTCCGTGTATGTTAAACTCTGTTTAGAGTATAACGAACTATTCAATTTTTACCGAACGGGGCGCCCCGTTATGTCCTGTTGCGGTGCCCGAAATTTTTTAACACTACCGTGTAAAAATTTCGACCGCGGCCACTCCTTATTGCTCGCTTCATCTACCACTGGTAGCGCTCACAAACGTCCCCACTTCGATACATCTCCATATTAAATTTTTTAAGGCAAAACTTGCCGATGAAAACACTCTAAAATATAATGTAGGAAAACTGCAAGACGGGGATTTTTGAAAATGCACGGTAAACAACCAAAAAATCAGTGATTATGCGGTACGGCTAGGGAAGCCCGTAGCATATGAATCCAAGTTTCGAGTCAGCCCCGTTATGACCACTTCGATACGTCTCCGTGTATGTTAAACTCCGTTTAGAGTTAAACGCAACTATTCAATTTTTACCGAACGGGGCGCCCCGTTATGTCCTGTTGCGGTGCCCGAAATTTTTTATCACTACCGTGTTAAAAATTTCGACCGCGGCCACTCCTTATGCCTCGCTTCATCTGCCACCGGCAGCGCTCGGCAACGTCCCCACTTCGATACGTCTCCGTATTTATAAACGTGATATTTTTATTTTAATAACGCCGTTACACATCACGTAATTGTTATTATATTGTTATTTTGATGTAATGTCAAGTTTTATCTTTGTTTTTAGAAGATTTTTATCTACTAAATATCCAAGGGTGATTTTTCATCACCCTTGGATATTTCTGTTACTTACATTTCTCTTCGATTGCCTTTACTGCATCTAAAAGGTAGTCTGCCTCAAAGCGTTCAAACTCGCCGTTATCAACCATCTGAGCCAAGGATACATCAATCGGCATTTTACCAAGGAGCGGAACGCCTAGCTCTTCTGCTACGGTTTCACTGCCTGAGCCAAAAATATTAAAGCTCTTCTTACAGTCGGGACATACAACATAGCTCATATTCTCAACTATTCCAAGCACGGGTATATTCATAAGGTTTGCCATATTATAAGCCTTTTTAACAATCATAGAAACCAAATCCTGAGGAGATGTAACTATAACGGCACCGTCAAGAGGGATACTCTGGAAAACGGTGAGCGGAACATCGCCTGTTCCGGGGGGACAGTCTATAAATAGATAGTCAAGGTCTCCCCATACAACATC
>JAZQYX010000030.1:0-19801 GCA_045633725.1 Acutalibacteraceae bacterium
GTCCCTGACAGTTAAAATGTTGTTTGAATGAATTTCAACAATTAGCATAAATTTGCCTCCTTTAATTTTTAATCTTATAATACACAAAACCAGACCGACATTCACCGACATCTTTTTGCATTTTAAGTATAAAACAAAAAAGATATACGGTTTTCGGTTCCTTCTGTTGACACTTACACCGAAGAGCAGTATAATGATTGGAAAAGTTATGAGCTTACATTTGAATTTATAAATAAAGTGCCATATATGCTCAATATTTTTTTGCTTGCTTGCACTGTTTGACCTGCGCGTGTGAAAATATCAGCAAGCTCTGCCGAAAGTTCGAGCACTCTTTTTGTGTTTCCGCTTTCCATAGCATCTTTTAATAACCGTTCACCAATAGCCATTTGGTTTTTGGTTATCTTGCTACCGTTTACGGTTTCTTCCCAAATATCCTCTGCAGTGCCGTTATTTATTGCTGTGTTGGCTTTCTCGAGCGCCTTTTCACACTCGCTGTATCATCCACAGGATGCGCTCGCGCTCAAAGCCTGACCCCCTTGGGGTCAATAGTCCGCAGGTTTAAATTCTATTCTTCAAAAGAAAAATCCCAAATGGGCAAATGCTCATTTGGGATTTTTGGTGCGGTTGTTCATAACCAACCTCAAAATATATTTTGATATAGGTGTTAAAGGGTTGAAAACATATTTAAAATATAATATAATATCATTGAGGTGGTTTTATGAAATTGTCACGTGTACCTGTAAACATGTATAAAAAGTTTTTTATTATCTTATTATGCGTATTTGTAGGACTTTTTGTGTTAGAGTTTGTTGCATCAATGTTAGGTAACCCTATAAGCGAAACAACTATTAATGATGTAGAAATAATACCTGAAACACCATTGGAGTGTTTGTTAAATGCCACAATCACTTCTTTATTGGTAGGTGGTATTGTTAATGTGTTCCTTACAATAAGAATTATAAAAGAGGCTTTAAGATTGTCGCATTGGCCTGCGGCACCCGTTGTGCTTATGACCTTGTTTTTTGCATTAGAATTATTAGTTGGTGCTTTATTAGTAATCCCTAATATTATAATATTCGGTTTAAAAGGTCGTATAAAGAATCGTGCATATGAAGTTGAATTTTAAAATCATACTATCAATTTATTTATAGAAAAAAGACGGTGTTTACCGTCTTTTTTGTTTTTCAAATAACCCCACGACATCTATGCGCGGACTATCCGTGAAAGTGTCATAGTAGGTTACGCGCTTTCAAAAAGCGTGTGATAAAAGTAAAAAGGCAAAAAGAAAATCGAGTGTCCATTTCCAACCTTCAAGTTGGTTATGAACACTCGATATGGTCCGAGTGACAGGACTTGAACCTGCGGCCTCTTGACCCCCAGTCAAGCGCGCTACCAGCTGCGCCACACCCGGATATATATATAATTATTTCATTCACGCGCAAGTAGTATTATACCACGAATTTTTGATTTGTCAATAGAAAAAAGGTTGCCTTTTTTAAAAAATTGAGGCAACCCTTTATTTTTTAAAAATTAATCAGCAAAACCCGATTCAACTAAATTTACAAGACCCTCAAGAGCTTCTTTTTCGTCAGAACCGTCAACGATAATCTTAATAGTAGTTCCACCAACAATACCTAAAGAAAGAACACCTAAAAGACTCTTTGCGTTAACTTTTCTTTCGTCCTTTTCAACCCAGATTGAAGACTTATATTCATTAGCCTTTTGGATAAAGAAAGTAGCGGGACGAGCATGCAAACCTGCCTGATTATGAATAACAACATCTTTAACGCACATTATAAAAATCTCCTTATCGTTAAATGGTAATTATTTTTATAAGACTATTATAACACATTTAATGCAATAGTCAATTAATTGTGAAAAAGTTCTAATATTTATCCAACATTTTCATATTTAAAGCACACCAATTTGTGCAATTTTATCACAACTTTAGAGCATATTCTCGATTTTTTTCAAAAGTTTCTTATCTTTTTCTGTTAAATCTGACTTGCTGAACATATCGGGGCGTTTTTCGATTGTCACAAGTAACGATTTACACCTACGCCAATCTTCAATATTCTTATGATTGCCCGACAGTAAAACCTCGGGTACAGCTCGTCCCATCCATTCGGCGGGACGGGTATATTGGGGGTACTCTAAAAGTCTCGAAAAATGACTTTCTTCACTAAAGCAAAGCTCATCGGATAAAACTTCGGGTAACATTCTGCAAACCGCATCTGCAACCGCCAAAGCGGGTAATTCTCCGCCAGTAAGCACAAAGTCGCCTATTGAAATTTCTTCATCTACTATCTCTTCTATAACGCGCTCGTCAATGCCTTCATAGTGCCCGCACAAAAGCACTAAACGGTCAAGCTGTGAAAGTTCTATAGCCTTTTGCTGATTAAATGTTTTACCCTTGGGTGACAAATATACTAAATGTGGCTTTTGTTCACCCTCATTATAAAGGCTTTTGTATGCGTTATAAATCGGCTCTGCCGCCATAACCATACCCATTCCGCCGCCGTATGGAGTATCATCAACCTTATTGTGCTTATTGTTTGCAAAATCGCGAATATTAGTACATACAATTTCTACCTTTTGGGCTTTACGGGCGCGACCAATAATACTCTCGCTCATTACCGTTTCGCACATTTCGGGAAAAAGGGTTAAAATATCAATCCTCATTATCGAAAATTCCTTTCAAAGGTCTAATAAAAGCGCTTTCTCTTTCTATATCAACACTAACTAAAACATCATCTATAACAGGGATTAAATACTCTTTGTTGTCTTTAGCTATATGCCACACATCGTTGGCGCCTGTCGCCGAAACATCATTTATTTTGCCGTAAACAGTACCGTTATCGGCGTCATAAACTGTAACACCAATTAAATCGGTTATAAAATATCTGCCTTCAGGTAATTTTACATCCTTGCGGTCCATATAAAGAACAGTATTTCTGAAGCTTTCAGCCTGTTCAATATTATCTACACCCTTAAAGGTTACAATAGATATATTTCCGTGCGGTTGCACCTTTAAAACGGTAAGCTTATTGTCCCCATTCTCGCTTGTATATAAATATTTAAACTGTTTCAGAAACTCGGGGCTATCTGCCCAAACTTGAACACGGGCAGCACCCTTTACGCCGTGAGTACCAACGATTTTTCCTACTTCAAGATATCTTTTTTTCATAATATCACCATTTTAAGTAAATACCCCCAACAAAGTGGGGGTATTGCGATAGGCTGACGAGAACCAAAATCATCACGCCTGATAAACAGTAATTTCCCGTTCTGCTTTGCCTCATCTCTTGTAATACTACAGCCTTACAAAAATAAACGCAAGCAAAGCGGGAAAAATCGACTAGCGAAACCGTAATACGTTCGGTTCTCGTCAGCCTTTAGTCAATTTCTACTGCAACCGATTCGCCAGCTTTATTAGCTGCGGCACGCATTACAGTACGGATAGCCTTAGCAATTCTGCCCTGTTTACCGATAACACGGCCTACATCATTTTCAGCTACCTGTAAATGATAAACAGTAACACCTGCTTCGTTAGGCTCATCCACTACAACTTTTACTTCGCTCGGGTTTTCAACAAGTCCCGAAGCGATAGAAATTAATAAATCTTTCATTTCATACCTCACATAAGCTTACAAATTAAAGAACACCATTCTTTTTAAGTAAAGCTTTAACTGTATCAGTAGGTTGTGCACCGTTAGCAATCCATTTCTTAGCCTTTTCGCTATCAATGTTTACTGCAGCGGGGTCCTTAGTGGGATCATAAGTACCGATTTCTTCGATGAAACGACCGTCACGGGGGAATCTTGAATCAGCAACAACTACACGGTAGAAAGGAGCACGCTTAGCGCCCATACGACGAAGTCTGATTTTAACTGCCATTTACAACACCTCCAAATTTAAATTATATTTTTAAAGATTATATATCTTAAAAACCAAATCCACCGGGCATATTCATATTGCCCATATTACCCATTTGGCGCATCAAGTTACGCTTGCCGCCCTTAGAGTTCATTTGCTTGAACATTTTTTTCATTTGTTCATACTGTTTCATAAGCTTGTTTACTTCTTCAACACTAACACCCGCACCTGCGGCTATACGCTTTCTGCGCTGACCGTTTATAATATCGGGCTTTGCGCGTTCTTTTTTGGTCATAGAAGTAATAATAGCTTCGGTTCTTAAAAGAGCACGGTCGTCAATGTCAACATCCCTTACCTGCTTTTCCATACCGGGCAACATTGAAATTACGCTTTTTAAAGAACCCATTTTTTTAATTTGTCTGAACTGCTCTAACAAATCGTTTAAATCAAATTTATTTTCTGCAAGCCTTTGTGCCGCGCGCTCAGCTTCTTTTTGGTCTATTTCGGTTTCAACTTTTTCGATAAGAGATAGTACATCGCCCATACCCAAAATACGCGAAGCCATACGGTCGGGGTGAAATTCTTCTAACTTATCAAGCTTTTCGCCCACACCTGCAAACATTATAGGCTTACCGGTAACCGCTTTTACAGAAAGCGCCGCACCGCCGCGTGTATCACCGTCAAGCTTGGTTAAAATAACGCCGTCAATTTCAAGTATCTCGTTAAAAGACTTGGCAATATTAACCGCATCCTGACCTACCATTGAATCAAGCACAAGAAGAATATTATCAATCTCTACTGTCTCACCTATACGCTTAAGCTCATCCATAAGCTCAGTATCAATATGAAGACGGCCTGCGGTATCCAAAATAACAAAATCGTGACCGTAGTCCCTAGCGTGAGCTACTGCTTTTTTGGCAATAATTTCAGGCTTTTCGGTACCCATTTCAAAAACTGGTGCGCCTACTGCTTTACCTACAACCTTTAACTGCTCAATAGCGGCAGGACGGTAAATATCGCAAGCAACAAGCATTGGCCTATGGCCTTTATCCTTTAAAAGCTTAGCAAGCTTTGCCGAGTGGGTAGTTTTACCTGAACCCTGTAAACCGCACATCATAATAACGGTTGGAATTTTATTAGAGGTTTTAAGCCTTGCCTGTTCACTACCCATAAGGGCGGTTAACTCATCCCTGACAATTTTAATAACCATTTGGGCGGCGGTAAGGCTTTCCATAACATTTTCGCCAATGCATTTTTCGGTAACGGCATTAGTGAAATCCTTAGCTACTTTATAGTTAACATCGGCTTCTAAAAGCGCTAAGCGAACTTCGCGCATTGCGGTTTTAACATCGCTTTCTGACAACTTACCGCGAGAGCGTAATTTTTTAAAAACAGATGCTAATTTATCAGATAAACTGTCAAATGCCATAAAAACTCACACTCCTTACAAATCGTTAATAATATTTAAAATATCGGTTAAAGCCTGCGAATCGCCGGCGGTGTATTTTGCCGATAATTCTTTAAGTAAAGAAAACTTTTTGCAATAACCGCACTTTTCTTCTAAAGACAATAATTGCACTTCGGCACGCTTTATCTGGTCGCGCACACCCTGACGGGTTATGCCTTCATTCTCGGCAATTTCTGCCAAAGATAAATCTTCGTTATAATAGTATTCGGTAAGCATTTTAGCCTTTTCGTTTAGAAAATCACCATATACATCAAGCAGGGCAGAAATATATAAATTTTTAGTCATACTTATTCCCCACCCTTTCAAACCTTATGGATTATAACACACAAAACACTGCCTGTCAAGTTTTTTTCTTTACAGGCAGTGCTTTATTTTTAAATTTTACCCATTAAAATGTCATTTTTTCGTCCAATTATTCGCACAGGGTATATTTCACCCATATTTACATCAGCTTTTGGGACGCTAACTCGGCAATAATTTTCGGTATAACCTTCATTCTCGGTTTCAAAAAGCACATTCATAGTTTCACCTATGTACTTATCCAAAAATTCTTCTTCAGTTTTAAGGGTTGCTTCAATCATACGCCTTGAGCGTTCGGCCTTATCGGCGTTACTAACCTGATTTGGCAGGCCATAAGCCACCGTACCTTCGCGGCGAGAATATGCAAAAATGTGCGACTTTGCAAACCCGATCTCTTTAGCAAAGGCAAGGCTTTCACTAAATTCTTGCTCGCTCTCCCCCGCAAAACCCACCATAATATCGGTAGTAATAGCGCTATCGGGGAAGATTTTTCTAATACGCTCAACTAAATCGCGGTAAAAAGCAGTATCGTAATGCCTGTTCATACGCTCAAGTGTTTTATCGCAGCCCGACTGTAAGGACAAATGAAACTGCGGGCAAAACTTATCCTGTTTTTTTAAGCGAGATATCATCTCGTCGGTAATATGGTCGGGTTCAAGTGAGCCTAAACGAACACGCTTAATACCTTCTACCTCGCAAACCGCATCTACAGCATCACAAATATCAATATCCTCACCCTTACCGTAAGAAGTAAGGTTTATACCCACAAGCACAACCTCAACAAAGCCGTTTTGCGAAAGACTTTCGGCTTCCGCTTTTATTTCTTCAATCGGTTTTGAGCGCACCCATCCGCGCGCGGTGGGAATTATACAATAAGTGCAAAAGCGGTCACACCCGTCTTCAATTTTCATATAAGCGCGGGTGCGCTCGGAAAAGTTTTCTATTGACGGGGTATTAAAACGCTCTGTGCGTGAATGTTCTCCAATTTGAAAAATCGGCTCGCCATTACTCAAAAACCTTTCAACACTTTCTATAACCTTTAAAACATCAGTATTACCTATTACAATATCGGCACCGACAAGTGCTCTTGCCTTATCGCTAAAAGCTTGTACCATACAACCCGTAAGCACAATAACAGCGTTTGGGTTGTTTTTACGAAAGCGGTTAAGTATTTGCCTTGTTTTGCGGTCACTTTCAGCTGTAACAGTACACGAATTTATTATAAGCACATCAAACGGTGCCGTTGTAGGCACCGCTGTGTATCCTTTTTTTATAAATGCTTCTCTCATAACCTGAGTTTCATATTGGTTCACCTTGCAACCCAAGGTGTAAAACGCTACATTCATAAATTCTCCTGTAATTTTTTGTAATACGCTACTGCTAATTGGTCGCACCTTTCATTCTCGGGATGACCTGCGTGACCCTTAACCCATTCAATGGTAACATTATGTTCACTTATAAGGTTTAAAAGTTTCTCCCATAAATCAGGGTTTAAAGCGGGTTTTTTATCCGCCTTGCGCCAATTATTCTTGCGCCAAGATTCCGCCCAACCTTTTGTAATTCCATCCGCCACATATTTAGAATCTGTAACAAGCCTTACCTCGCAAGGCTCTTTTAAAGCCGAAAGCCCTTCTATTGCGGCGGTTAATTCCATACGGTTATTTGTGGTGTTTTTTTCACCGCCCGAAAGCTCTTTTTCGTGTTCGTTGAATCTCAGCACTACTCCCCATCCGCCAGGACCGGGATTACCCGAGCAAGCGCCGTCAGTAAAAAGTTCAATATATTTCATAAATCAATACTTCCTGAAACTGCCAACAACCTTACCGAGCACTGTAGGATTCTCGGGATAAATAGGCTCAAATTCTTCATTTTCTGGCATAAATATAATCTTTTTATCCTTAATTAAAAGGCGCTTTACAGTAGCTTCTTCCCCATCCATACCTACAACAATATCACCACTGCGGCAGGGAGAATTTTTATCGGCAACTATTACATCGCCATCCATTATTCCAACATTTTTCATACTGTAGCCTACAACCTTTAACGCAAAAAGACCGTCGGCATCCTTTGAAGGATATGGTATGTAATCTTCAATTTCCTCAACTGCCAATATAGGCTTACCTGCGGTAATTCTACCCACAAGCGGCACCATAGAGGAATCATACCCCATATCAAGCTTTATAGCGCGCGAATACTTAGCATCACGCACAATATAGCCTTCTTCTTCGAGTACACCCAAAATTGCGTGTACGGTTGAAGTAGACTTAATCCCTGTATTATTGCAAATTTCACGGACTGTGGGTGGAAACCCGCCCGCCATTTGCTTTACTATAAAATTATAAACACTTTGTTGTTTTTCACTTAGCGGTTTTTTGGGCATAAAGCACACCTCGAACATTTATTCGTATTCAGTATAACATTTATTTAGGTATATTGCAAGCAAAATTATTAAATACTAAAAAGAGAGGTGTTAGTATGGAATCTATTTGGCATAATGGTGCTCAAAAGCCCAGTTTTCCTACATTAAAGGGTGATATTAAAACCGATGTTTTGGTTATCGGCGGTGGAATATGCGGAATATTGTGCGGATATATGCTCAAAGCGGCGGGTGTAGACTATGTTATTGCCGAGCAAAACACCATTTGTAGCGGGGTAACACAAAATACAACCGCAAAAATAACTTACCATCACGGCGCTATTTTTGACAAAATGCTTAAACGGTTTGGAAAGGATACTGTATCTCTTTATTTAAAAGCGCATAATGAAGCGCTTAGCGACTACCGTAATATGTGTGAAAGTATTAACTGCGATTTTTTTGAAACCGACTCGTATGTTTATTCTTTAAAAAACATAAGAAAAATAGAAAATGAAGTCAAAGCATTAAATGAAGTGGGTATTAATGCCGAATTTGTTACCGATTTACCACTTCCATTTAAGGTTTCGGGTGCTGTAAGGGTTAAAAACCAAGCACAGTTTAACCCTTTGAAATTTCTCTATACCATAGCCAAAGAGCTTAATATATACGAAAACACAAAGATATTAGAGTTACTACCAAACGGTGCTAAAACTGCGTACGGTAAAATTAGACCCAAGAAAATTATAGTAGCAACCCACTTTCCCTTTATCAATAAGCACGGCGGATATTTTGCGAAAATGTATCAGCATCGCTCTTATGTTTTAGCACTCGAAAACGCGCAAAATGTAAAAGGAATATATGTTGATGAAGCGGACAAAGGTCTGTCATTTAGGAACTACAACAATTTACTGCTTTTAGGTGGCGGCGGTCACCGCACAGGCAAAAAGAGTGGCAACTATACGGAACTTAGACACTTTGCAAACATTCATTATCCGCAATCGAAAGAAATCACCCACTTTGCAACTCAGGACTGCAAAACCTTAGACGATATTCCGTATATCGGCGAGTATTCCAAAAACACACCAAACCTTTATGTTGCAACGGGATTTAATAAATGGGGTATGACTTCGGCGCTCATATCAGCAAAAATACTTTGCGATTTAGTAACAGGTAAAGAAAATTGCTACAAGGATATTTTTACGCCCCAAAGAACTATTTTGCGACCGCAATTAGCAGTAAACAGCGCCGATACACTAATAAACCTATTAACACCCACAAAACCGCGTTGTCCGCATTTAGGGTGTGCTTTAAAATATAACAAGGCAGAGCATTCTTGGGACTGCCCCTGCCACGGCTCGCGCTTTTCGCTTGACGGAAAACTGCTTGAAGGCCCCGCCACTGATGATAAAAAACTATAAAATAAAGCGACTTCACCGAAGTCGCTTTATTTTTATTTGCTTCTCGATTTAATCCAATTTTTCGGAGAAAATAAAAGTATTATTGGATAAATTTCAAGTCTTCCGAGCAGCATAGCAAAGGATAATACCACCTTAGAAAACGGTGAGTAAATATCATAATTACTTGCCGCCGCAGAAAATGCAGGACCTACGTTATTAAAGCAAGAAACCGCTGCTGAAAGATTTGTTTCTAAGTCGTATGGCTCGAAAAGTAAAACAAAAAATACTGTAGCTATACAAATAATATAAAATGTAAAATAAACAGCAACACCGTTATAGGTTTCTGCCTCTACCTTTTTGCCCTCTAAACTAACAAACTCGGTAGAACGTGGATGTATCATATGCTTTAGGTTAGCCCTTATGCGTTTGAACATAAGTACCACACGCGATACCTTTAAACCACCTGCAGTAGAACCTGCGCAACCGCCTATAAACATAAGCAAGAAAAGTATTCCTTTAGAAATACCTTGCCATGCGTTAAAATCTGTCGTAGTATATCCGGTGGTTGAAATTATTGATGCTACTTGGAAAGCCGAATGGCGTAGGGAATCAGAAAAATTATTATATACATCATAAATATTATTGGTAATAAGCGCAACCGCAACAGTTACTATACCAATATAAACCCATAACTCTTCACTTTTAAATACCGAACGGATTTTTCTTATAAGTATTAAATAGTAAAGATTGAAATTCACACCAAAAATAAGCATAAATGCAGTAATAACCCATTGCAAATACGGACTGTATGAAGCAATACTGTCACCCTTTATGCCAAAGCCACCTGTACCTGCAGTACCAAAGCTATGAAGCAAGGATTCATAGAATGTCATACCACCCGTAAACAAAAGCACTACCATTACCGCAGTCAGTGCTACATAGATTAAATAAAGTATTTTGGCGGTACTTTTAAGCTTGGGAACAAGCTTGCCTATGATAGGACCTGGCATTTCAGCACGAATAATGTGAATAGAGCGCCCCGAATCGGTAGGCACAATAGCCATAACAAGCACAAGTATTCCCATACCGCCTATCCAGTGGGTAAAGCTACGCCAAAAAAGAAGCCCTTTATCCATTGCTTCAATTTCTTCACCTTGAAGAATAGAAGCACCCGTAGTGGAAAAACCACTCGCCGTTTCAAAAAAAGCATCTATAAAAGACGGTATTGCACCGCTAATCATAAAAGGAAGCGCGCCTATAGCCGAAAGCATTATCCAAGCAAACGCTACAATAACAAAGCCTTCCTTTGCGAATATTGTTTTATCCTTGGGTTTGTGGGTAAGTATTAGCAAAAAGCCTAAGACTAAACAAACCGCAATAGTTATTAAAAACGAATATACACATTTTTCGCCATAGCATAAAGCACATATAAGCGGCAAACATAAAAGTGCGGCTTCAATAATTATAACCTTACCTAAAAGGTAAAAAACCATTTTACGATTCATAATTTATCACCCTAAAATATCAGAAAGCTTATTTATATGCTGATTTGCGGCAATAATTATAACTCTGTCGTTTGGTAAAAGCATATCGTCACCGGAAGGGATAATTGTTTTACGATTACGCATAATACCTGCAACCAAGGTGTTTTTCTTTAAGGATAACTCCTTAAAAGGAATTTCAATAGAGCTAAAATCGTCTTTTACAATAAACTCAAGTACTTCAACCTTGTCGTCCATTAATTTATAAAGGCTTTCAACACTGCTACCCTGCGAATTTTCAAGCGCACGCGCATATCTTACTACAACATCAGATACTGTCATTTTAGGAGAAATTACGGTATCAAGTCCCCAATTTTCAGCCAAAGGCATCAGTTCTGCACGGTTTATTTTGGTAATAACCTTAGGCACCGATTTTGAAAGCGCATAAGCCGACATAAGAATATTCTGTTCATCAAGACCTGTTAGTGACACAAAAGCATCCACCGACAAAATACCTTCTTCTAAAAGCACCTCTTGGTTGGTACCGTCGGCATTAACTACTGTAATTTTTGGAAATGCTTCACAAAATGCTTCGCAAACCTGGGGATTCTTCTCAACTACAGTAACCGAGTTATTACCTTCGGATAATATTTTAGCAAGGTAGAATGCCAGCTTGCCGCCACCCAATATCATAATTTTTTTGGCGGGGTTTTGCTGAATACCCATTTCACGCATTAATCTTACAATTTCGGTAGTATTGGCACTTATGCAAATTTTATCGCCGCTTTTAAGCACAAAATTACCATCTGGTATATAGGCTTGCTCACCGCGAAGTACAGCCGAAATTAGAAACTTTGCTTTAAATTTATTTCTTAAATCAGCAACTTTTAGCCCATCAAGAAGTGAATCGGGCTTAAGCTTGATTTCCGCAATTTCAAATTTTCCTGCACCAAAGGTTTCAACCTTAGCAGCAGAAGGCAATTTTAAAAGGTTATATAGGTTAAGAGCAGCAAATAGTTCGGGATTAATTGTTAACGAAATATCCATTTGCTCCCTGACAAAGCTTAGGTTATTATCGTTATATTCAGGGTTACGAATACGTGCTACAGTATATTTAGCGCCTAATTTCTTTGCTAAAAAGCAGCTAAGCATATTAAGCTCGTCAGAGCCCGTGACCGAAACCATAAGCTCAGCATTTTGAACATCCGCTTCTAATAAAACATCGGCATCTACACCGTTACCGCAAACACCCATTACATCGTAAACATTGGTAATATCTGCTATCACTTTGGGATTGTTATCAATTACAGTAACATCGTGCCCTTCTAAAAGAAGACTTCCTATTATTGTTTTTCCTATTTTACCGCAACCGCTAATTATAATTTTCATAGCAACCTCCAGCTAATATGTACACTTGCATTTTAACACTTTTTTCTAACTTTTGCAATAAAATTATTTGTAAAAAATTCTCACTGAATCTTAAGGATCAGTGAGAACAAAAAATCAATCAAAAAAGTCCTTTAATTTATCCATAAAGCTCTTTTTCTTGTTGTAGTTTTTATCATCCAAAAGGTCTTCAAACTCTTGAAGCTTAGCCTTTTGGGCACGCGACAGGTCTTTAGGTACTTCAACCGTAATTTTTACATACTGGTCGCCTTTACCTGAATAATTAAGCCTTTGTATACCCTTACCCTTTAATTTGAACTCGTCGCCGGGTTGTGTACCCTCGTGAATGGTAAATTTAACCTTACCGTCTAATGTGGGCACAATAATTTCGTCTCCTAAAGCCGCCTGTGTAAAGGTAATAGGTATTTCGCAGAAAACATCGTAGCCATCACGTTCAAAAATCGGGTGCGGACGTACGCTAACATTTATGCGAAGGTCACCACTTGGACCGCCGTTTATACCGCTGTCACCGCCACCACGTACATTTATTACCTGACCATCATCAATACCTGCAGGAATTTCAACCGTCTTTTCTACGGTATGGCGTATTCTGCCCTTGCCATTACAGGTATTGCAAGGTTGTTCAATAATTTTACCACTTCCGTGACACTGATTACAAACCTGTTGTGTTTGAATAACACCAAACGGAGTTCTCTGCGTAGCCGCAACCTGACCGCTTCCGTGACAAACAGGACAGGTTTTAACTGTAGTACCCTTTTTGGCACCTGTACCCGAACAGTCGGTACAAGAGTCAATTTTAGTAACCTTTATGTTCTTTTTGCAACCCTTTGCAGCCTCTTCAAAGGAAATAACCACCGAAGCCGCTGTGTCATTACCGCGTCTTGGTGCATTAGGGTTAGCGCGTCTGCCGCCACCGCCAAATCCGCCGCCAAAGAATGAACTGAAAATATCGCCTAAATCGCCGAAGTCGCCAAAACCACCACCAAAACCGCCACCGTAGCCACCGCCACCTGCGCCGAAGTTGGGGTCTACACCTGCATGACCAAATTGGTCGTAGCGCGCGCGTTTATCCTTGTCAGATAAAACTTCATAGGCTTCATTAACTTCCTTAAAGGCTTTTTCCGCCTTTTCGTCACCGGGGTTTAAGTCGGGATGATACTTTTTAGCCGCTTTTCTATATGCTTTTTTTAATTCGTCGTCGGATGCAGATTTATCCACACCCAACACTTCATAATAATCTCTTTTATCAGCCAAAGCAATTCTCCTAATATAGAGCGGAAGATAACTTCCGCCCTAATGAATGATGAAGAATGAAAAATGAAAAATTTCGGTGTTTTGGCATAGCCAAAACTTATATTATCACGTTTCGCAGAGCGAAAAACATTAATTATTAATTATTCATTATTCATTATTAATTATTAATTTTATTTGTCTTCTACATCAGTATAATCTGCTTCATAAACATTTGGGTCAGCATTTTGTGCTTCGCCTGTAGCTTCACCCTGCGGGTTAGCAGCCTTATAAAGCTTTTCGCTTACAGCAAAGATTTCTTTTTGTAAATCTTCCTGTTTAGCCTTAATAGCTTCAATATCTTCACCCTTTAAAGCTTCCTTTAAAGCTTCCTTAGCGGTTTCAATCTTACTCTTTTCTTCTTCGGTAATCTTGTCGCCAAGGTCGGCGATGGTCTTTTCAGTGGTGTAAATCATCTGGTCAGCAGCATTTCTGATATCAACTGCTTCACGGCGCTTTTTGTCTTCAGCAGCATATTCTTCTGCTTCTTTTACTGCCTTATCAATATCGTCTTTAGACATATTGGTGTTAGAAGTAATGGTTATATCGTTTTCCTTACCTGTGCCTAAATCCTTAGCAGATACGTGAACAATACCGTTAGCGTCAATATCAAATGTAACTTCAATTTGCGGTACACCGCGGGGAGCAGAAGCAATACCGTCAAGGTGGAATACACCTAAGGTCTTGTTATCGCGTGCAAATTCGCGTTCACCTTGGAGCACGTGCACTTCAACAGAGGTCTGACCATCAGCCGCAGTAGAGAAGATTTGGCTCTTCTTAGCGGGAATGGTTGTATTTCTATCAATAATCTTTGTAGAAACACCGCCCATAGTTTCAATACCTAAAGAAAGTGGTGTTACATCTAAAAGAAGTAAGCCCTTAACATCTCCGCCCAAAACACCGCCTTGTAAGGAAGCGCCTAAAGCTACACATTCATCGGGGTTGATTCCCTTGAAAGGCTCTTTACCGATAAAGTTTTTAACTGCTTCTTGAACTGCGGGGATTCTTGAAGAGCCACCAACCATCAATACCTTGTTGATTTCACTCTTATCTAAACCTGAGTCGGAAATTGCCTGACGAACAGGAGCCATAGTAGCCTCTACTAAATCAGCGGTAAGCTCGTTAAACTTAGCGCGTGTTAATGTGGTTTCAAAGTGCTTAGGACCGGTAGAATCTGCGGTGATAAAGGGAAGATTTATGTCTGTAGTGCTCATACCCGAAAGGTCAATCTTAGCTTTTTCAGCCGCTTCCTTAACACGTTGCATTGCCATTTTATCGCCCGACAAATCAATACCCTGCTCTGCCTTGAAGGTAGCTACAATATAATCCATAACTCTCTTATCAAAGTCGTCACCGCCAAGCTTGTTGTTACCTGCAGTAGCAAGAACTTCTTGAACGCCGTCGCCCATTTCGATAATAGATACATCGAAGGTGCCACCACCAAGGTCATATACCATAACCTTTTGGTCGTCTTCCTTATCAATACTATAAGCCAAAGCGGCAGCAGTAGGCTCGTTTATGATTCTTTTAACATCTAAGCCCGCAATTTTACCTGCATCCTTAGTAGCTTGACGCTGAGCATCAGTAAAGTAAGCGGGAACAGTAATAACTGCTTCTGTAACAGCAGTGCCGAGATATGCTTCTGCATCAGCCTTAAGTTTTTGTAAAATAATAGCCGAAATTTCTTGAGGTGTGTACTTTTTACCATCAATTTCTACGGTTTTATCTGTACCCATATCACGCTTGATTGAGCTTATAGTTCTGTCGGGGTTGGTAATAGCTTGACGCTTTGCAACCTGACCCACCATTCTTTCACCTGTTTTAGAAAAAGCAACAACAGACGGTGTTGTTCTTCCGCCTTCAGCGTTAGCGATTACTACAGGCTCGCCGCCTTCCATAACTGCTACGCAAGAGTTTGTTGTACCTAAGTCAATACCAATAATTTTTCCCATTTTTCATTTCTCCTTAATATAAATAAATATTTTAATTAGCAACCTTGACCATAGCGGCACGGATAACCGTATCCCCTATTTTATAGCCCTTTTGTAAAACATCGGCAATAACATTTTCACCTAATGCTTCATCGTCTATATGCATTACTGCTTCGTGAAGCTCGGGGTTAAATGTATCCCCAATTTTTGCAATTTCAGTAATACCAAGATTAGCAGTAATACCTTCAAATTGCTTTACTATCATTTCTATACCTTTAATATAGTCGGGCGTATCCTTTTCCACTAAAGCAGAACGGTCTATATTATCAAGTATAGGTAAAAGTTGTTTAATTAGTGATGCTTTTGCAAATTCGGCAACATTAAGTTTTTCACGCTCGGTGCGTTTTTTGTAGTTATCGAACTCTGCCGCAGTACGTAAAAGCAAATCACTTTTTTCGCAAAGCTCTGCCTTTAAGCTTTCAATTTCTAAATCCTTTTTGTTTTTCTTTTTTTCAGTTTTCGGTTTTTCTTGTGGGGTATCATTAACCTTTGTTTCTTCCACAAAAATCAATCCTCCATATTCTTTTCGAAATTTATTTTCAAAATTTCTATTTGACTTTTCCTGACCTTTGTTAACGTTCTTTATTTTATCTTATGTTTTCTCATTTGTCAATAGTTTTTTAAAATTTTCTTTGACTTTCCCTGACTATTAACAAATATTTCACAATTTATTAAAAAAAACTGTCTAACTAAGGAAAAGCGAGACAGCCCTTTTTAGTACTTTAAAAATTTTGAACAACAATTCCGAATTAGAAATTATTTTCCTACACAGAATTTTCTGAATATTTCATCAGTTACTTCGTTGGTGACACGCTTGCCAGTTAGTTCAAACAATGCTGCGAGTGCATCATCCACACAAACACCTACCGCATCCATAGTTTGTCCCGATTGCAAGGCGTTTATTGCTTCATTTACGCCGTCAAGTGCCCTTTCGGCGCAGGCGCGTTGCCGTTCACTTATAAGCACCGCCGTATCAGGATTAAGGTTCGCCGTTCCCGAAATTTCAGCAATCTCTTTTGTGAGTTCTTCATACCCTATATTATTTTTAGCCGAAACGGTAACTGTTCTCATACCCTTAAAAGCAGTCATATCAATATTACTCGCCAAATCAGTTTTATTTACAACAGCCACAGTATTTTTGTCTTTAACGGTTTCCAATAATTTAAGGTCGTCGCTATCAAATGGCATTGTACCGTCAAACACTGCAAGTACTAACTCCGCCTTATCTATTCTATCAATAGCGCGGTTTACGCCAATACTTTCAACAGTATCCTGCGTTTCGTGAATACCAGCCGTATCGGCAAGACGCAGTGTTATATCCCCTACTGTTACAGTATCTTCGATAACATCACGCGTAGTACCTGCGACTTCGGTGACAATTGAACGCTCGGCGCCACTCAACATATTCATTAAGGTTGATTTGCCAACATTTGGCTTACCTACTATTACAGTTTCTATGCCTTCACGCAAAATTCTGCCCGCATCGTAAGATGAAAGCATTTTTTCAATCTCTATTTTCGCGTTTTTAAGCATCATTAAAAAATTATCGTAATTAAGACCTTCAATATCTTCATCCGGATAATCCGAAAAAGCCGCAATAGAAGCATCTGCAGAAACCAAATCGGCTTCGATGCCGTCAATTTTTTCAGAAACCTTACCTATATGCGCAGCACGCGAAAGACGCCACTCAGCTTCACTGTTAGCGCTGATAAGCCCCATAACACTTTCTGCTTTAGTTAAATCAAGCTTGCCGTTTAAAAAGGCGCGCTTAGTGAATTCGCCCGCCGCCGCCATAAAAGCACCGTTTTGCAGTATAAGGCGAAGCACAGATTTTAATATAATCCGTCCGCCGTGAAGCGAAATTTCTACAACATCTTCCCCTGTGTAGCTTTTAGGAGAACGAAAAACAAGAGCAACACCGTCATCTATAACGGTATCGCCATCCTTAATTTCACCGTAAGCAGCTGAATACCCCGAAAGCTCGGACAAAGGCTTACAAGAATAAGCAAAAAAGACTTTATCAGCAATCTCAATAGCCTTATCGCCCGATATTCTTATAACACCAATTGAGCCCTCACCTAAAGGTGTGGCAATTGCCGCTATTGTGCGTTCGCTCATTTTATATCACCTAACTTTAAATTTAAATTGCTAATTACCCAAAATTTTACTGCAAATAAACATCCTTGCCTAAATACCCAAAGCATAGCGCCGCCAAGCCTTAATAATGCCAAAGCAGGTGCGTAAAGGTCATCATAAAGAGTTCTACATACATTCACAGTATAGCATAATAGTAAAAAATTGTATAGTAAAATATGACACAAATTAGCAAGTTCAAAAGATAATAAAAAAGAGATGTGAGCTAAATCACATCTCTTTGTGTTGGCATCTACCTATTTTCCCGGGCAGCCTCCCGCCAAGTATCTTCGGCGCAAGCGAGCTTAACTTCCGTGTTCGGTATGGGAACGGGTGGACCCTCGCCGCAATCAACACCAACTTATTATTGTCACCCGTAAGCGACTTTGATATATTACCACAACGCAATTCATTTGTCAAGCATTATTTTAAAAAATTTCAAAAAAATATTTTTTTGTTAAAAATATACCAAAAAAACAAAATATCTGCAAATTTGGTATTTACAAATCCAAGCAAAAGTGATAATATATATAGTGTATGAGCGTCTTTAGACTCATGAAATTATTTTAGGAGGAATTTCTAGTGTCCAAACAAATCAAAATGACAATGGACGGTAACAACGCTGCTGCTTATGTGTCTTACGCATTTACAGAAGTTGCAGGTATTTATCCTATTACCCCGTCCAGCCCTATGGCTGACTATGTTGACCAATGGTCTGCTCAAGGTAGAAAAAACATTTTCGGCACAACAGTAAACGTTTCCGAAATGCAATCTGAAGCTGGTGCTGCAGGTACCGTACATGGTTCTCTTGCTGCTGGTGCTTTAACCACCACCTACACCGCTTCTCAAGGTCTCTTGCTCATGATTCCGAATATGTACAAAATCGCTGGTGAGCTTCTTCCCTGCGTTTTCCACGTATCGGCTCGTTGTGTAGCATCTCATGCTCTTAACATTTTCGGCGATCATTCTGACGTTTACGCTTGCCGTCAAACCGGTTTTGCTATGCTTGCTGAAACAAATACACAAGAAGTTATGGACCTCGGTGCAGTTGCTCACTTAGCTTCTATTGAAAGCCGCGTTCCCTTCATTAACTTCTTCGACGGTTTCCGTACCTCACACGAAATCCAAAAGATTAACGTTTGGGATTACGAAGACCTTAAGGAAATGTGCAATATGGATGCTGTTGATGCATTCCGTAAGCGCGCATTAAACCCCGAACGCCCCGTTATGCGTGGTTCACACGAAAATGGCGACATCTTCTTCCAGCATCGTGAAGCTTGTAACAAATTCTATGATGCTTGCCCCGCTATTGTTGAAAAGTATATGGACAAGGTTAATGCTAAGCTTGGTACCGATTATAAGCTCTTCAACTACTACGGTGCACCCGATGCTGAAAAGGTTATTATCGCTATGGGCTCTATCTGCGACGTTGCAGAAGAAGTTATTGACTACATGGTAGCTGCAGGCGAAAAGGTTGGTCTTATTAAAGTTCGTCTTTATCGTCCTTTCGCTGCTGATAAATTTGCAGAAGCTATACCTCAAACAGTTAAGAAGATTGCTGTTCTTGACAGAACTAAGGAACCCGGTTCTTTAGGCGAACCTCTCTACTTAGATGTTGTTGCTGCTTTAGCTGCTACCGGACGAAAAATTGACGCTGTTGTAGGCGGTCGTTATGGTCTTGGCTCTAAGGATACTCCTCCTTCAAGCATCTTTGCTATTTACAAAGAACTCGAAAAGGACGCTCCTAAGCACAACTTTACAATCGGTATCGTAGACGATGTTACCGAGCTTTCTCTCCCTGAAGAAGAAGCTCCCAACACCGCAGCTGAAGGTACTATTGAATGTAAATTCTGGGGTCTTGGTGGAGATGGTACCGTTGGTGCTAACAAAGACTCTATCAAAATTATCGGTGACCATACTGATAAATATGTACAGGCTTACTTCCAATATGACTCCAAGAAAACCGGCGGTATCACTATTTCACACTTGCGCTTTGGTGATAAGCCCATTAAGAGTCCTTACTATATAAATAAAGCTGACTTCGTTGCTTGTCACAACCCCTCTTATGTAATTAAGGGTTACAAGATGGTTAACGACGTTAA
>JAZQYX010000031.1:0-9638 GCA_045633725.1 Acutalibacteraceae bacterium
GCCGCAATCGATTTTGGGAACCGCAAGAGGGGAATCGAGTCTCTCCTACTCCGCCAATAAAAGCATCGCATAAGCGGTGCTTTTATTATTTACTTGTATTATTACTCGAACTCGAGCGCCGAAGGTGCGGGCATTGAACACGAACGCCGCCTGTGGCGGATACAGAGAGTGTGAAATGGCGCAGCGGTCAAAATCGATAGGCGCTCCAAGCCGCAATCGATTTTGGGAACCGCAAGAGGGGAATCGAGTCTCTCCTACTCCGCCAATAAAAGCATCGCATATGGGTTGTACTCTAAAGGATAGTAAAAAGGAAGCACGAAAATTTTTCGTGCTTCCTTTAATTTTGTCTTATACCGTAACAAGCAGGGAAAATGTATATCGCATTTTCCACTTGTTAGGGGAACCTAAAACCCTTTAACCGACTCAAAACCAATTGATTTAATTCAATTCTTCATTAACCATTTTAGTAAATTCGGTTATCAAATAATGCCAATCCGCTTTATCGTAATAATAATGCCCTGAATGTTTAAGCATGTTTGTCGTAATGCACGAATTTTGCTTTAAATATTTTTCACTCTTTTTAGAGACCATTTCATCTTTTAAGGATTGATATACCCAACAAGGTGTATGCAATGTGCTTATTGTTTTTCGAGTTTGTCTGATTTTTGCAAACAATTCTAAAAATCTTGGTATCCATCCAATGTAGTTGAAAGGGTTTTTATCTTTCCCAATACCATAACATTTTTTCGCCGCTAGTGCTTCATAATCATAGGAACTAATTTTATCAAAATAAACTTTCAACGAATTAATTGGCATTTTAGGCTTTATCGCTAAACTTAACGGAACTGCGAGTAAAAACAATTTGCAAACCGTTTTATTTTTAATCGCTTGTTCAATCGCCAAGAGCGTTCCTAAAGAGTGAGCAACTATATATATTTTTTCGTGGGTTGCAGATAATTTTTCAACAACGGAAGCAACTTGAATTTTCCACTTTTCCATTGATGTTTTTGAAAAATCTTTAACACCTTTTCCATGACCATCTAAAAGCATGTTATATACCGAAAACGTTTTTGGTATTAAAGGTATGAAATCATTAAAATGATTTGGAGTTCCGACAATTCCATGAATAAATAGAATAGCAGTAGTTGAGTCCTCATGTATATTTATGTATTCTTTGTGTTCCAAATCATCACCACCTTTAATTTATTATATCACAATGGTGGCACGAGCACAACATGAAACAACAAAATATGCGTTGTGTCCTCACGGATACATCGCATAAGCGATGCTTTTATTAGTGCTTCATATTTGCGAAGCAGTGCTTCATTTTTTATTGAAAACTCAAAAGTTTTATGATACAATTTATTAAAACAAATGTGTGTTATATGCGTAAGGAGAAAAAATAATGAAAAACAAAATTTCAACCGTATTACTTTGTATTTTTACGGTTTTACTTACTATAACATTTTCTATCTCATTGCCAATATGTATCCGTCCGTTTTATTATGCGCATATTGAAAAATACAATTTAGTTGAGATTACCGGTAAAAGTGAAGCGCAAATTATTGAAGCCTATGACGAAGTTTTAGATTATTTGATACTACCTAATAAAGAGTTTTCTACGGGCGATTTTCTTTATTCTCAGGACGGTAAAAGCCATTTTACTGATTGTAAGACACTTTTTACACTAAATTTCACAGTGCTTTTTGTGTCTTTGGTGGTAGTAATAGCACTATATATATTAAGGCGTAAAAAGAGCATTGATTACGCAAAACCTTTTTCGCTACATCCGTCATTTACAAGCGGTCTTGCAACACTGATTTTGTTTGCGGTAATTGGTGTCTTAGCAGCGCTTGATTTTAACAAAGCGTTTATTGTTTTTCATAATATATTTTTCTACGGTAAGGATAACTGGATGTTTGATTCATCTAAAGACCAAATAATTTCCGCTTTGCCACAGGAATTTTTCCTTAACTGTGCAATACTGATTGTTGCGTCTATAATAATTATTTCATTTAGCTTGATTTTTTATGCGATATTTAAAAAAAAGAAAATCTAACTAATTTTTCTTGCTAAACAGTACAATAATTTGGTATAATAAAAATAAGAGTAAGCTTAAAAATGGAGGTATTTTTTTGGCAGTCAAAAAAACGCTTAAAATTTTGGAAATTGACCCATATTTAGCTCCATATTCTGATGATTTAAATCTGCGTATGAAGCTTTTTAAAGATAAAAAGAAAGAGCTTTTACGCGGATATAAAACTATTTCTGATTTTGCTGACGGGTATAAATACTTTGGTTTTCATAAAACCGATAATGGTTATGTTTATCGTGAATGGGCACCCGCGGCAGAAAAAATGTTTTTAACGGGCGACTTTAACGGTTGGAATATAGAGTCGCACCAAATGAATAATTTGGGTAATGGTATTTTTGAGATTGAAATCACAGGCGATAACACCCTAAGAGTAGGGCAAAAGGTTCAAGCAATAGTGCACCACAACAATGAAATTTTGCGCCGTATACCAACCTATGCTACAAGGGTTGTTCAGGATAGTGTAACATATCTTTGGTGCGCCGAGATAGAAGACACATTTGCCGATTTTGATTGGACTGACTCTGGTTTTACTCCACAAAAAACACCCTTTATTTATGAATGCCATATTGGTATGTCGAGTGAAGAGGGTAAGGTAAACACTTATAACGATTTTTGCGACAATCTTTTGCCGCGTATTAAGGAATTAGGCTATAATACCATACAAATTATGGCCATAATGGAGCACCCTTATTATGGCTCTTTTGGTTATCAGGTTTCAAACTTTTTTGCCGCTTCTTCACGCTACGGAAAAAGTGAAGACCTAAAAAGACTAATAAACACCGCACACAGTATGGGTATTGCAGTGCTTTTGGATGTTGTTCATTCACACGCGGTGCGTAATACTGCCGAAGGTCTTAACGAATTTGACGGTACCACCTATCAGTTTTTCCATGAAGGCGGTAAGGGTGACCATTCTGCTTGGGGCACTAAGCTTTTTGATTATGGAAAAAACGAAGTTTTACACTTTCTTTTATCTAATCTTAAATATTGGATGGATGTTTTCCATTTTGATGGCTTCCGTTTTGATGGTGTTACTTCAATGCTTTATCACGACCATGGACTCGGCAGTGCTTTTACCGATTACAGTATGTATTTTTCAATGAATACCGATACCGAAGCGGTAACCTATTTGCAATTAGCTAACCACCTTGTTCATTCGTTTAATAAAAAGGCAATTACTATTGCTGAAGATATGTCTGGTATGCCGGGTATGTGTTTGCCGATAAACTACGGTGGTATCGGTTTTGATTATCGTCTTTCTATGGGTGTTCCTGATTTGTGGATTAAACTCATTAAGGAGTACAAGGATGAAGAATGGGATATTGAGAAACTTTGGTACGAGCTTAATTCACGCAGACCGAACGAAAAAAACATTGGCTACTGCGAATCGCACGACCAAGCTCTCGTAGGCGATAAAACAATAATGTTCCGCCTATGTGATGCCGAAATGTATACTTCAATGCAAAAATTTGGCGGAAGTGCTATTGTTGACCGTGGTATTGCGCTTCATAAAATGATAAGACTGCTGACTGCTTCGCTTGCAGGGGAAGGTTATCTTAATTTTATGGGTAATGAGTTTGGTCATCCTGAATGGCTTGATTTTCCGCGAGAAGGCAACGGTTGGAGTTATCACTACTGTCGCAGACAGTGGAGTTTACTGGATAATAAAGGCTTGCGCTACCGTGAACTCAATGATTTTGATAAAGCGATGATTGACCTTTTAAAAAACGAAAAGGTACTAACTTTAAAAACAAAGTGCCGTTGGCTTCATAATGATGATAAAATTATTATGTACACTAAAGGTGACTTGGCATTTGTCTTTAATTTCCACCCTGAAAAATCGTTTGAAGGTTACTTTGTGCCCGTAGAAAAAGAAGGGTATTATAAGCCGATTTTATCGAGTGATGACGGTGTTTTTGGCGGTTATTCGCGTGTTGATACCGAACAGAAATATAAAGCTTATACAACCCCTGCAGGTTGGATTGGCTTTAACTGCTATCTGCCGAATAGGTCGCTTATAGTTTTCAAAAAGACAAAAAAATAATTTTGGTGATAAAATTTGTATTTCCTTATAGCATTCGCAGTTTTAATATTACTCTTAATATGCGCAGTTTTTTACTTTTTCTGTGTTGCATTTGTGCGAGTAAATCCCAAAAAGGTTAAGATTATAGATAAAACAATTGATGAAGCATTAAAGCCGTACAGCGCTCTTTTAAAGAAAGGTGAAGATTTTATTAATAACACACCTTATAAGTGGTGCTATACAAAAAGCTTTGATGGTCTTAAACTTGCGGGTAGATATTACAATAACAATAGCAGTTGTACTGTGCTTTTATTTCACGGCTACCGTTCAAATGCTACACATGATTTTTCCTGCGCGGTTCAAATGTATTACGATATGGGCTTTAATGTATTTATGCCCGACCAACGTGCGCACGGAAAAAGCGAAGGCAAACTTATTACCTTTGGCGTTAAGGAAAGTCGTGATGTTGTAACCTGGACAGAATATATAAACCGCGAATATGCACCTAAACAACTGATAATAACAGGCATTTCTATGGGCGCTACTACGGTGTTACTGTCGCTAAATCACAATTTACCCGAAAATGTTATGGGAGTTATTGCCGACTGCGGTTTTACATCTCCCGAAGAAATTATTCTAAAGGTTGGTAAGGATGCTTATAAAATAAATGCATCTTTCTTTATACCGTTTTTAGACTGTGCTTGTAAACTGATTGGCGGTTTTTCAATTTGTAAACAAAGTACAATTGATGCCGTAAAAAACACCGAGCTTCCAATATTTTTCATACACGGTAAAAAGGATAATTTTGTACCTTGTGAAATGAGCGAAACTACATTTTCAAACTGTAAGAAAAACTGCCGTATTTTCATATCGCCAGAAGCGGGGCACGGGTTAAGCTTTCTTACTGATACCGACACTGTTTTATCGGAAATTATGAGCTTTTTAACCTACTGCATTAAGGATATATAAATTTGTTGACTTTTGATGCTTAAAATTATAAAATTAATATATAAAAACCTTTGGAGTAAAAAAATGAAATTTTTAAAACCATTAACACTTTGTTTAGTTTTAGTGTTGTTACTTTCATTTTCGGGTTGCGCAAAGCCTGATAAAAGCTTTGGTGTAGAACAAAAAGCAACCGATGATGCTGACATAACTGAAGTTTCAAGCGTACAAGATAAAATTACTTCGCTTGATAGTATGATGTCAAAATATTTTGATATAACATTATTCGATGAAGAAAACTATTCCAATATATATTTGGGTAAGGATTTTAAGCTTAGTGCTAAATACAACGGCACAAAATTCACATTCCCAAGCAAGCTTGATACCCTTGAAAGAAAGGGTTGGCAACTTGTTGACGGTAGTGATTATAACAAAAATTCCTTAATTTATGCTAAAGAAACGGCAGAACTTACTTTTTCAAATAAATACAGTAATAAAATTACCGTTCTTTTTTTCAATTCGCTTAATACTTCGGTGCGTTTGTCCGAATGTAAAGCAGTGAAATTTAGAATTAAGAATGATTATGTTAATAACATCGATACTTATACCAAATTTAACATTAACGGTATAACCAATACTTCGGTTGTTACTGATATTTTTCAAAATTTAGGTACCCCTTCGCATTTTTATAAAAAGTCTGAAAATTCGTATTATTTCGATTATTTTTACGAAGAGAGTGACCGCCGTAATAAAATCCGTATTTATGTAAATTTAAATTACGATGTTATTACCGAGATTGAGTTTTCTAACTATAAGTAATAATCTTTAAGGAGAAGTTTTTAAATGCATTTTTATCCCTGCGATTTTTTATTACCTAAATCCGATTTTGAAAAGTGGGCGGTTGTCGCCTGCGACCAATATACTTCTGAGCCTGAATATTGGAAAAGTGTAGAAGAATTTGTTGGCGATAAGCCTTCGGCTTTAAAAATAATTTTACCCGAAGTTTACTTACAAAAGGATAATAGCGAGCGCATTGCTAAAATCAACGCCACTATGAAAGATTACATAGAAAATGGTATTTTTGATACTGTTGAGGATACCTTTATTTATGTTGAACGCTCTATTACGGGAAATAAAACACGTAAGGGTATTGTAGGTCTTATTAAATTAGACGATTATTCTTACGAAAAAAATTCAAATGCGCTTATCCGTGCTACCGAAGCCACGGTAGTTGAAAGAATTCCCCCTCGTGTTGAAATACGCAAGGATGCTTTATTAGAGTTACCCCACGTAATGCTTTTAATCGATGATAAGGATAATACTGTTATTGAACCTTTATCGAATAAAATCGATAATTTTAATAAGGTTTACGATTTCGATTTAATGCAAAAAAGTGGTAAAATCAAAGGCTATGCTGTTGATAAAACCACCGTTTCTTATATACAAAATGCCCTTGAAAAGCTTCTTGCTAAAAGCGGTGACAACTTGTTGTTCGCAGTAGGAGATGGCAATCATTCGCTTGCTACTGCTAAGGAATGTAAATCGGAATATGCTATGGTTGAAATAGTTAATATTCACGATTTATCCTTAGAATTTGAGCCTATTTATCGTGTTTTATTCGGTGTGACCCCTAAAGAAGTTATTGAAAAGTTTTTAACTGATTTAGGTGATGAGTCACACCAATACACCGGTGCCGATGCTCAAGTTTTCACCTGTGTTTTTGGCGATGAAGTTGTAAAAGCTTCGGTTAAACCAACCGGTAAATTGCCGATTTCTACATTACAAAGATGGCTTGATGATTACATTTCAACTAATAAAGATGTTAAGGTTGATTATATTCACGGTGAAGATGTTGTCTATTCGTTAGCAAAAGCGCCAAATACCTTAGGCTTTATATTTGATGGTATGCAAAAAAATGAACTTTTTCCTGCTATAAAACAAGATGGTTCACTTCCGCGTAAAACTTTTTCAATGGGTAACGCGTGCGATAAGCGTTTTTATATTGAAGCGAGATTGTGTAAATAAGTAATCTAAATTTTTTGTTAACAGAGCAATAAAATTTGATATTGCAGCTTTACTTATAAAATTCTTTTCACAACATCACAAATAATTATTAAAATCCGTAACACATATTCACCGCTTTCCGTAGAATGTATTGTGCGAAAGGCGGTGTTTTTATTAAAAGGCGTAGTAAGGATACTTTGTGTATTTTACGAGTATGGTTAATATTTTTGCTTATTTTTTCAATAATTATGGGTTATATTTATTATAAAATGCAACCTGTAATTTTGCGTTATGCCGAAAGCATTGCCGAAACTGTTATGCTAAATTCGGCGAACGAAGCAATAGTAAATATTTTTAAAGATGAAAAAATAAATTACAACGATATCGCGGTTTTAACACAAAACAATGATGGTAAAATCATAAGTTTAGAAATTGATACATATAAAATCAACCATTTTAAAAGTTTGATTTCTAATGAAATTTCAAAAATTATTGCCAATAGGGAACGATATTCTGTTTCAATACCTGTAGGCTCATTTTTAGCTAATACATATACTACGGGCTTTGGTCCTGATATAAACTTTAAAATGCAAATTACCACTACCGCTTATGTTGATTTCGATCACGAATTCTCGAGTGCGGGCATAAATCAGGTTTTACACCGTGTGGTAGTGAAAATTAAAATATGTGGTAGTCTGCTTGTTGCAGGTTACAAAAAAGGCATAACAGTTAATACTTCGTCAATTGCGGCGCAAACTGTTATTGTGGGTACTGTGCCCGAAAACTTTACCAATGTTATTGAAAATGATAGCGATAATACAGCAGGTCTTATAAATGATTACGGAGCAGTAGGAGAGTAATATGGATTTCGAAAATGCTAAACAGAGAATAGAATATTTAAGCAAAACCTTAAAGTACCATAACCGAAAATATTATATTGAAGATTCGCCTGAAATTGAAGATTTTGAATATGACTATATGCTTCGTGAGCTTGAAGATTTAGAAAGCGCTTATCCTGAGTTAAAACAGGAAGATTCACCTACGCAATTAGTAGGCGGTGCGGTATCAAAGCTATTTTCTCAAGTGCCCCATAAAGTTAAAATGGAAAGCCTGCAGGATGTTTTTAGTTTTGATGAACTAAGGAGCTTTGTAGAGAAAATTGATTTATCTAAAACCGAATTTTCTGTAGAGCCTAAAATTGACGGTCTTTCAGTTTCGCTTGAATACCGTGACGGGCTTTTCTTTAGGGGCTCAACACGCGGTGACGGTGAAAAGGGCGAAGATGTTACCGCCAATTTATTGCAAATTAAATCAATCCCGAAAGCAATAAAATTTTCAGGTGAATTAGAAGTGCGCGGCGAAGTTTATATGCCTAAAGAAAGCTTTTTAAAACTTGTTGAACGGCAAGAGCTTTTAGGTGAGCAACCTGCCAAAAATCCGCGTAATGCAGCGGCAGGCTCACTAAGACAAAAGAACCCAAAAATCACCGCCGAAAGAGAACTTAGCATATTTGTTTTTAATATTCAGTATATTACGGGTAAAACTTTTGATACACATATTCAGTCGCTTGACTTTTTAAAGGATTTAGGCTTCAACGTTTTGCCAAACTATAAAAGATGTAAAACCGCTGACCAAGTAATTGAAGAAATCAATCGTATAGGTGACTCTCGCGGAAATCTGCCTTACGATATTGATGGTGCGGTTGTTAAATCGGACAATTTAGCATACCGCAAAACAATGGGTAGTACTTCTAAATTTCCTAAATGGGCGGTTGCCTTTAAATATCCACCCGAAGAAAAGGAAACAGTTTTGAAGGAGATTGAAATAGGTGTGGGGAGAACCGGTGCCTTGACTCCCACCGCAATTTTTGAGCCGATACAGTTAGCGGGTACTACTGTTAGTCGTGCTACACTACACAATCAAGATTTTATTACATCTAAGGGTATTTCTATAGGCGACACCATAATTGTCAGAAAAGCGGGTGACATTATCCCCGAAGTTTTGTCTGTTAAAAAGCATAACGAATCGGCCCGGATTTATACTTTGCCTAAATACTGTCCGTCCTGTAATTCGCCCGTTTATGCCGAACAAGGTGAAGCGGTTATTCGTTGCACTAATGCAGACTGTCCTGCACAGTTGCTCAGGCATTTAATACATTTCACATCTCGTGATGCTATGGATATTGAGGGCATGGGTCCCGCCGTTTTAGAGCAGTTGATTGATGCAGATTTAATACACAATATTGTAGATTTATATACGCTTGATTACGATAAAGTAGGCGAGTTGGAGCGTACAGGAGAAAAAACAATTCAAAACCTAAAAAATGCAATAGAGCAGTCTAAACAAAATGATTTATCAAAGTTTATATTTGCGCTGGGTATTAGGCATATAGGCGCTAAGGCAGGTAAATTATTGGCTGAACATTTTGGAGATATTGATGCCGTTTTATCTGCTCAAAAAGATGATTTTGAAGCGATAGAAGGCTTCGGCAGTATTTTAGCTGAGTCGGCTTATGAATTTTTTTCACTTGAAAGCACTCGCAGTATGATTGAAAAGTTCAAAGAATTAGGC
>JAZQYX010000032.1:0-12126 GCA_045633725.1 Acutalibacteraceae bacterium
TTAAATACTGCACATCGGGTGTACCTCAGGTTTATAAGTCTAATGACGAACTGAAACTTAAATGTATTCAGAACAATTTAAGACTCCTTGATATGAATGTAAAGCACCTTGGCACAGATAAGAATTATATCACAATGCAGAATCTTATAAATGCTATAAGCGAACAGGGTGTTGAACTCCTTGCTTTCTACGATTGCCAGACTGTGGAAAAACAAGGTGACGGTTATATCTTAAACTACACTAACGGCGAGCAGATTTGTGCCGATAAAATTATTATTGCCACAGGCAGAGGCGGAGCAAACTTTGTTGCAGATTTCTGCCGTTCTTTCGGCGTTAAAATGCACTCAAACCATATTGACATCGGTGTTCGTGTTGAGATGAAGGACGTTATCTGGAAGGAATTTTCTGATAAGATTTACGAACCTAAAATCCTTTACAAAACCAAAACCTTTGAAGACCGTTGCCGTATGTTCTGCTTTAACAAGGGCGGTCTTGTGTCGGCTGAAAACAACCACGGTATAATTACAGCAAACGGTCACTCTTATGCCGAGGATGAAAAGCGTACAGATAACTGTAACTTTGCAATCCTTTCGTCTATTCGCTTTACTGAACCTTTTAATCAGCCTACCGAATATGCCGAAAGCATTTCCCGCCTTGCTAATATGATAGGTAAGGGCAGTGTTATTGTTCAGCGTTTCGGCGATTTAATAAGGGGTAGACGTACAAACGAGCACCGTTTAGGGCAAAATACTGTTGAGCCCACCCTAAAGGCTACCGCGGGTGATATTTCACTTGTACTTCCCCACCGAATCCTTACCAATATTATTGAAACAATTTATGCGCTTGATAAAGTAGCACCTGGTACCGCTAATGACGATACCTTGCTTTATGGATGCGAAAGTAAGTATTACTCTATTCGCCCACACTTTATAAATAATAAGTTTGAGCTTATTGACAATGTATTTATTATCGGCGACGGTAGTGGCATTTGTCGTGGTCTTTCTCAGTCGGGTGCTATGGGTATTTATGTTGCAGATTGTATAACTAAATGATTTTTAGAGCAGAATGTATATTAAATCATTCTGCTCGTTTTTTATTACAAATTTTTTAAAATTTTTTGGCTATATTTAATGTCATATTTTGTTGACATTTTAAGATAAATGTTGTAAAATAATAGTGTAATTTTATTTATAAATGTCGAGGTTTTGGTATGAAAGCTTTGGAGGAAAAAATTTTAAAGGAAGGCACTGTCCTTCCGGGTAATATTCTAAAAGTAAACTCCTTTTTGAATCACCGCCTCGATGCTGACTTTTTAATGGAAATTGGTAAGGAAATTGCCCGTCTTTTTGAATGTGAAAAAATCGATAAAATCCTCACCATTGAAACATCAGGTATAGCTGTTGCACTAGCTGCCGCAGTGCAAATGCATCTTCCCGTTGTTTTTGCCAAAAAGCATAAAAGTGCTAACCTTTCAAGCGACCTTTATAAAACTATTGTTCATTCCTTCACCCACGGTACTGATTATACCGTTGTTGTAAGCAAAGAATTTTTAGAAAAAGACGAAAAAGTGCTTATTGTAGACGATTTTCTTGCCAACGGCAAAGCTCTTATTGGCCTTATTGATATTCTAAACCAAGCAGGCGCTAAAACAGTGGGCTGCTGCTGTGTTATTGAAAAAGGTTTCCAGGGCGGCGGTGATGCCCTAAGAAAGCAAGGTGTCCGCGTAGAGTCACTTGCCATTATTGAGCAGATGACTGACACCACGCTAACCTTTAGATAGGATGTAATTTTATTTACATAAAATTTTAAGGAGGACTCCAAAATGAAAAAATTACTCGCAATTCTCCTCGTAGTTGCAATGCTCTTCAGCTTTGCTGCTTGCGGAGGAGAGAAAAAAGAAGGTTCTGACTTGAAGGTTGGTTTTATCTTCCTTCACGACGAACAATCTACCTACGACAAGAACTTCATGGACGCTGCTAAAGCTGCTTGTGAAGAAATGGGCGTAGAGTATGCTCAGAAGACTCAAATCCCCGAATCTAAAGACTGCTATGATGCTGCTGTTGAACTTATCGAAGTTGACGGTTGTGACATCATCTTCGCAGACTCTTTCGGTCATGAGTCATTCCTTATCGACGCTGCTAAAAAGTACCCCGATGTACAGTTCTGCCACGCAACCGGTACTCAGGCTCACACTGCAGGCGTTAAAAACTTCCACAATGCATTTGCTTCTATTTATGAAGGCCGTTACCTCGCAGGTGTTGCTGCAGGTCTTAAGCTCAACGAAATGATAGCTAACGGCGAATTCAAGGCTGAGGAAGCTAAGATGGGTTATGTTGGTGCTTTCACATTTGCTGAAGTTATGTCTGGTTACACATCTTTCTACCTCGGTGCTAAATCCGTATGCCCCACTGTAACTATGGACGTTAAGTTTACAGGTTCTTGGTATGACGAGCAGAAAGAAAAAGAAGCTGCTCAGGCTCTTATTGCCGGCGGTTGCAAACTTATTAGCCAACACGCTGACTCTATGGGTGCTCCTACTGCTTGCGAAACCGCAAACATCCCTAATGTTTCTTACAATGGTTCTACCGTAGCTGCTTGCCCCAACACCTTTATCGTTTCTTCCAGAATTGACTGGACTCCCTACTTCAAGTATATGATTGAATGCGTTGAAAAGGGTGAAGAAATCAAAGCTGACTGGACAGGTACTATTGAGACCGGTTCTGTTGTTCTTACCGATGTAAACGAAAAAGCTGCTGCTAAAGACACCGCTAAGAAGATTGAAGAGGTTAAGGCTAAGTTACTTGACGGTTCTATCAAGGTATTTGACACCGCTAATTTCACTGTAGGCGGTAAGAAGCTTGATTCTTACAAGGCTGACGTTGATACCGATGCTGCTTTTGAAAAGGATACCGAAGTTATTGAAGACGGTGTATTCTATGAATCTAAACATCGTTCTGCTCCTTACTTCGATTTAGAAATCGACGGTATTAAACTTCTTGACAGAAATTACGGCTAATATAAATTTTAAAGTTTAAGGCGAGGCAGCCCCTCGCCTTAAACTAATTTTGAAGAAATTGCTATACAACGCATATAACAATTTCTTGAGAATTATTTTAATGGAGGTTCATTGTGGATAAACAACCTGCTATCCAACTAAAAAATATAACCAAAGTGTTTGGCAAAGTAGTTGCCAACAAAGATGTCAATCTTACTGCATACCGTAGTGAGATTCTTTCCATTTTAGGTGAAAACGGAAGCGGAAAGACTACCCTTATGAATATGATTTCGGGTATTTACTTTCCCGATGAAGGTCAAATTTTCATTGATGAAAAAGAGGCTCTTATCACTTCACCTAAAGATGCTTTTGCTTACAAAATCGGCATGATTCACCAACACTTTAAGCTTGTTGATGTTTTCAATGCCGCCGAAAACATTGTATTAGGTCTGGATGAAGGAAAGTACAATCTTAAAGCTTCTACCCAAAAAATTAAGCAAATAAGCGAACAATATGGGTTCGAGCTTGACCCCAATAAGAAAGTCTACACAATGTCAGTTTCAGAAAAGCAAACTGTTGAAATTATAAAGGTGCTTTATCGCGGTGCCGATATTCTTATTTTGGACGAGCCTACCGCCGTTCTTACCCCTCAAGAAACCGAAAAGCTTTTCAAAGTTTTGCGCCGTATGCGCGACGACGGAAAGTGCATCATAATCATAACCCATAAGCTTCACGAAGTTTTATCCCTTTCGGACCGTGTAGCCGTTCTTCGTAAGGGTGAATATGTAGGCACTGTACAAACAAGTGAAACAAATGAGTCTGAGCTTACCGAGATGATGGTAGGTAAAAAGTTTTCTCTCAATATTGAACGCAGTGAGCCTGAAAATGTAAGCGACCGTCTTGTTATTGAAGGTCTTGACTGCATCAACCGCGAGGGTGTTAAGGTACTTGACGATATTTCATTTACAGCGCGTTCGGGTGAGATTTTAGGTATTGCAGGTATTGCGGGCTCGGGCCAACGTGAATTACTTGAGGCTATTGCGGGTCTTCAACAAGTACAACACGGTGAGATTACCTACAATAACCCCAAAACAGGCGAACACGAAAACCTGCGCAACAAAACCCCTATGCAAATACGTGAGCTTGGTGTTCGACTTTCATTTGTTCCGGAAGACCGTCTCGGTATGGGTCTTGTAGGCAATATGGATATTATCGATAATATGATGCTTCGCAGCTACCGTAGAGGTAAATCTATGTTCCTTGAAAGAAAGGCTCCAAAAGATTTAGCACAGCATATTATTGAAGATTTAGGTGTTGTAACACCTGGTGCCACCACCCCTGTAAGACGTCTTTCAGGCGGTAACGTTCAAAAGGTACTTGTAGGCCGTGAAATTGCCGCCTCGCCCACCGTTCTTATGGCGGCTTACCCTGTAAGAGGTCTTGATATTAACTCATCTTACTTAATTTATAATCTTCTTAACGAACAAAAAGCAAAAGGCGTTGCTGTTATATTCGTCGGTGAGGACCTTGACGTTTTAACCGAACTTTGCGACCGTATTTTAGTTATCGGATCAGGTAGAGTTACTGGTATTGTTGATGGAAGAACAACCACTAAAGAAGAAATTGGTCTTCTTATGACGAAATCAAAAAAGGAGGAGGCTAACAATGGCTAAAAATATATCAAAAACCACTCGCGAACCTCTTTTTCACATTGTAAAGCGCGATGATATGCCCGTAAGCAAAGCGTGGCTTATCAGAATAGTGACTATTGTTATCTCCTTTATATTAGTTGGTATTCTTTGCGTAATAGTTACAGGCAGAAACTTTGGAAATGCATTTGAAATAATGTTTACAGGCGTCTTCGGTCGCCTTTTTGAAGGCAATACCACAATGCTTTGGAAGTATCTTCAAGAAATTGCCGTTTTACTTGCATTAGCATTAGCGCTTACTCCGGCTTTTAAAATGAAGTTTTGGAACTGCGGTGCCGAAGGTCAGGCTCTTATGGGTGGTCTTGCTTCTATTATCTGTATGATAGAATTAGGAGATACTCTTTCCTACCCCGTTCTTATTTTGGTAATAGCACTTACAAGTATTTTGGCAGGTGCTTTATGGGGTGTCATTCCCGCTATATTCAAGGCTTGGTTTAATACAAATGAAACCTTATTCACCCTTATGATGAACTATATTGCAACACAAATTATCGCTTATTATGTTTATATTAAGGGCGGCGGTTCTAATGTTATTAACCCTGTATCAGCAGGTAACTTCCCAACCATTATGGGTAATGAATATTTTGTAAACATCCTTATAGTTACCATTATTACTATAGTAATGTATATTTATCTTCGCTTCAGTAAGCAAGGGTACGAAATTTCAGTTGTTGGCGAAAGCCAAAATACCGCAAGATATATAGGTATAAATGTTAAAAAAGTAATTATTAGAACTATGGTTATTTCAGGTGCATTATGCGGTGTAACAGGCATGTTGCTTGTTGCCGGTAAAGACCATAGCATCAATATCAATAGCGTTGGTGGTCAAGGCTTTACCGCTATACTTATGTCGTGGCTCGGTCAGTTCAACCCCTTTATTATGGTAATTATGACAGCCATTGTAGTATTTCTTCGTTTAGGCGTTGCAAAGGTTGCCGATACTGCACTTCTTAACTCATCATTCTCGGAGATTATGGTTGGTATCGTAATCCTTATGCTCGTAGGATGTGAATTCTTTATTAACTATTCAATTAAGTTTAAGCACAAAAAGGAGGCAAAGTAATGATTATTCAGTTTATTTGCCGCGCAGTACTTCTCGGCGTGCCCCTTTTATATGGCTCTACAGGTGAAATTGTTACCGAAAAATCAGGCCACCTAAATCTTGGTATACCGGGTATTATGTATGTTGGTGCTATTAGTGGTGTTGTGGGCTCTTTCCTATATGAAAACTCATGTGGCAACGATATTGCTAATATGAATCCCCTGCTCGCCGTACTTATTCCCTTGCTTTGTGCTATTATCGGTGCAACCATTATGGGTCTTATTTATAGCTTCCTTACAGTTACCTTGCATGCTAACCAAAACGTAACAGGTCTTGCACTCACAACACTTGGTATCGGTCTTGGTAACTTCCTTGGAGCTTCGCTTATCAATATTACCAAAAGCGAATTGCCTTCTATAGCACTCACTAAAACAAGCTCGTTCTTCTCCGCAAAGCTTCCCTTTGCAGACGATTTGGGTTGGTTTGGTGAACTGTTTTTCTCGCACGATTTCCTAACCTATTTAGCTATCGCAATCGCACTTGTTGCCTCATTTGTGCTTAACCGCACCCGCGTAGGTCTTAACCTTCGCGCTGTTGGTGAAAACCCCGCTACTGCCGATGCTGCAGGAATAAACGTAACAAGATATAAATATATCGCAACCTGTATCGGTAGTGCTATTGCAGGTCTTGGTGGTTTACAATATGTTATGGCATATGCAAGCGGTGTTTGGTCAAACAACGCTTTCGGTGACCGTGGTTGGATGGCTATTGCGCTTGTTATCTTTGCTTTATGGAAGCCATCTATCGCTATTCTCGGTTCGTTTGTTTTCGGCGCACTTTGCAACGCAAACAACTATATTCAAGGTCTTGGCACCGAAACTCAGGAGCTTTTTAAAATGCTCCCATATATTGTAACAATTGTTGTTCTTATTATTACAAGTATGCGTAAAAAAAGAGAACACCAACCCCCACAAAGCTTAGGTTTGTCCTACTTTAGAGAAGAAAGATAAAAATACGGCAGTAACAATGTTACTGCCGTATTTTTTATTAGTGATTTGCTAACCATTCTTCAGCCTTTGCTTTTGAAATACATTTGATGTTTTCTTTGCTGTAAACAGAAGCTTCACCACCGTTTACATAAAGAAAATAAAATCCGTCGTGGGTTTGGTATAATGATTCTTCGTAACCATCTTTATCACCAAACTCGCCTACAACGATTTTTTTTACCAATATTGCATTATCGGTATCATATTCTTTTTTTCTGATAATCTTTTTCATAGTAAATCTCCTTGAATTTTTTAGATGTGCGGCAACTACAATGATTGTAGTTAGTTAAAATGGTAATTTTGATTACTGTTTCGACTAACCATAGCCATATAGTACCATTGGAAAATATCATATCACAAAACAAACGCGAATCAAAGGATATTTACAAGGCATAAAAAGCTTAATGTTTACCCATTTTGTCGAAAAATAACTTTTTAGGTCTTTTATATAAAATCAATTTAGCATTTATTAACTATGATGAATACAAGGTGCATTACGAAGTGTTAGGTTTTGTTATCTCTGTTATTCTCACGAAGTGGAAAAACAGAAGAAAACTTCGGTCATAGCAAGAGAAAAAAGTCACAAAAAAAGACCTTATGTAACACGTGGCTGTGTGTTACATAAGGTCAAATTTCTGGATTTTCTTGGTTTTTCTCAGGATATCACATTTTACCCTTTTGAGGATATGTGGGGTTACCCTGAAATATATAAAGTTATTCCCACTCGCTTAAATTCAAATAATATTGAGAAAAGCAAGTCACTCAGAGCCTAAAAATCGGGGTAAATAGCCGAACGAATGTTCTGTTTCTATAGGTTCCACAAATTTTAGTATCATTATAGTATCACAAAACGTTTAAAAAATCAACCCTTTTATGATATTAGAGCAATTCCTTCATTTTACGAGCAAGGTATAACGGCATATTTGTAATATAGCCATCCTTGCGATAACCGCGTTTGGAGAAACGCACAGCGTATTCCGGTTGATGCTCCGAAATATATTTCTTAAATGTCGGCGCAGACTTATCTTCTCCACCTTTGGCTTCAACAGGGATGATGGTTGTTCCGTACTGGACTACGAAATCAATTTCACCACTTCGCTCGGAGTAATAATGGGGCGCAACATCATACTGTCCACAAAGTTGCTGCAATACATAGTTTTCGGTCAACGGACCTTTAAACTGATAATCTGCCTTTAGCAAAATCGCACTGTTGTCAATGCCTGCCATATGCTTCAGCAAACCGGTGTCAAACACGAAGAGTTTGAACTGATCCAATTTTTCAAAGGCGGATAAAGGATGTTCCAGCTTAGAAATATTATAAACGCGATTTAACATACCCGCAGAAACAAGCCATTCAATCGCTTCTTCAAAATCACGTGCTCTTGCACCTTCGCGTACGGCCCCGTACATGAACTTTTCATTGGACTTTGCAAGTTGTGTAACAATACTGCGGAACACCATTAGGATTCTGCCGCTATTGACCTTGCCGTTATGTTTTGAAAAGTCATTTTCATAGATTTGAATCAATTCGTTTTGTATTTGTGAAATCTTAGTAGGGTCCTTATATTTTATCCAAGAGGAAACACATTCCGGCATACCGCCAATAATCAAGTAGTTATTATATGCTTCCATTAAACGATTATGGAAAATCTCTTCGATTTGCTGTTCTTTGGTAATACTTTGATAAAATTTAAATAGCGATTCATCGGTTGCTTCAAGAAATTCATCAAATGTGAGCGGTGTGATATCCAAAAGATTAACCATACCAACCGGATATGACTTTGGCTGAGCAAGTAACGTACCAAGCAAACTACCCGCAGCAATAACGTGATATTCGTTTGCCTTTTCTTTGAAATACTTCAAAGCGTTTAAGGCAGCAGGGCATTCCTGAACCTCATCGAAAATAACAAGGGTATCTTGTGGTAAAATTTTCTCTCCTGCTATCATCGAAAGTAATTCTATAATACGAGTTGGATTCTTGTTTGACTCAAAAATTGATTTTAATTCATCTTCTTCGTCGAAGTTAAAATAAACAAAGCTTTTATAATTCGTTCTGCCGAACTCTTTCATGAGCCAGGTCTTTCCAACCTGACGTGCGCCACGTAAAACCATCGGCTTGCGTTCAGCATCATTTTTCCATCTGATAAGTTCTTCTAACGCATTTCTTCTCATTGAACATCACCTCGCAAAACTATTGCGATGATAGTATAACACATTTTTTCAAGTTTATCAAGATTGATTTTACACATTTTTTCGAGTGTTTAATAATAAAAATGACACATTTTATCAAAAACAGCAAATATGTCGCATTTCTGCGATACTTCGGCTTAGTAACATCAACATTCGTAAAACTAGCACGATATAAAGATAATAAAATATAGAAATTCAAAAGCAGATGTGATATAATAAAGAAAATATTGTCAAGATCAAGGAGGGATTCTTTGTGCCGATGAGAAATAAAAACACGCTTAAAAATCTTTTGAGCGTCGCCATATTGCTTATGATTGCATATTCCTTGCGTTATATATTCGAAGTGGAAAATGTACTTGTAGCTTCACTTTTTATGGTGATTCGAAATAGCATTCATGTGTCTTTGTTGGTTACTTGGTGTATTTCTCTGTATCGTCGTTTAATGAATCCTCAGATTCGTCGTATTTTAGTCTCTACAGGAACGCTAATGACCTTTTGGTTATTTACTAAAGCCGTAAAATATGAATTTATGGTTTCTGTTACCGACTCAATCGGACGATACATTTGGTATTCCTGGTACATACCTATGTTGCTGATTCCTTTGTTCGGGCTTTATGTTGTTCACTACATCGGAAAACCTGAGAATTACCGTATGCCCAAATGGATGTGGAGCTTCTTCGGTTTGGCAATTATACTGATTGTTATGGTGCTTACGAACGATTCACATCAATGGGTATTCCATTTTGAAAACGGTCTTGCCAATTACGACAAGGACTACGGCTACGGTTTCCTATACTTTATATTAATGGCTTGGTATATTTTGCTGAGTGTTTATTTTGTTGTATCACTGCTTAGAAAATGCCGTGTTCCCGGTAGCAAAAAGATCCAAAGATTACCGCTTTATATTGCTTTGGGCGGCGTAGCGTTTTGGATTGTTTACGTTCTCAAACTCATCAAGGTTGACCTTACCGTTATTGACTGTTTGATTATCGCTTCCCTTTTAGAAAGCGCACTCCAAACAGGTATGATTCCGTCAAATACAAATTACCGTGAAATCTTCAGTATTACTACCGTGCCGATTCAGGTGTTGGATGAGGATTATCAGCCACACTATGTTTCTGCAGGTGCTTTGCCTGTTTCAGAAGCACAACTTCGTCAAAGTGCAGATGGAATCGTTGATTTGGGCGATACCTTGCTAAGCAGCGCTCCCATCAAAGCAGGTAGAGTGGTGTGGCAGGATGACGTTCGCAGAATTAACGAACTGCGTCAGCAGTTGCAGGATACGCAAGAGCAGCTCAGCGAAGAAGGCATTTTAATCCAAGCTGAAACCGAAGTGAAAGAAAACCGTGCAAAGGCAGATGAGCAAAACCAATTATACGACCGTATTGCACGTGAAGTAGAACCTCAGCTTATCAAGGCGGATGAATTACTCCGTCGTATTGAGAATGAACCCGAAAACACCAAAGCTTTGCTTTCCAAGGTCTGCGTGATCGGTTCATATATTAAGCGCCGTGGTAATCTGCTTTTGCTTGGTGAAGAAAACAACGCCGTTAATGCCAATGAGTTGGAATACTGCATCCGTGAATCTATTGAAAATCTGCACCTTGGTGGTGTTTACACTTCCTTTGCCAGTGATTGTTTGGGTAAATTACCTATTGAACACATTACAGCGGCATACGATTTCTATGAAACGCTGACCGAACAGCTTCTCGATGACGTAACCGCTATGCTTGTGAACCTTACTTGCAAAAACGGGAATATCAAAATGAATATCCAAATGGGTTGCACTGAGGAAATTGCAGTGCAGACGCTTGCTGATGTTACGTTGAGTTTCGGCAACTTTACGTATGAGATTATGGACGAAGACGTGGTTGTCAACCTTACTATCGAAGGAGGTGCAGACAAATGATGAATTTCTTTGATCTTGCTCCTGCCGGACGTACTGCGGTAACAACGCTGTGTTTCGTTGCCTTGTGTCTGTGTGTTTTTATCGGATTTACCGCATACCGCAAAAGATTTGTTTTGCCGAAGATTTTGATGCCTATCGGCTCGATTGTCAGCGGTATTGCTGTTGTGTTTTATTCAGCAATACTCCGTGTGAGCAGAATGAATAAGCCAGCATCGGCTCTTGCTGATGCGTTTGGTAAGTGGCCTGTCATTATCCCAATATTGTTTTCTCTTGGTATTTTTGTATATGGCTTCTTCGTTTTATACAGGGAGGCACAATACCGCAAAAATATTCTGACTCGTACAGCCATTAAGGAAGGGATTGAAAAGATTTCCAGTGGTCTGTGCTTTTATGAAGAAAGTGGCAGAGTAGTTTTGATGAACCACCGTATTGATACGCTTTGTCACGAAATCGTAGGTAGAGATTTGCAAAACGCTTCGCTGTTTTGGGAAATTTTAAATGATGGCAATCTTCAAGAAGATGTTACCAAGCTGCAAGATAATGAAAATCCAACTTTCCGCCTGAATGATGGTAGTGTGTGGACCTTCTATTGCGAAGATTTGGGCGATATTATGCAGCTTGTTGCCAGTGAAATCACCACTTTGCAAATGGCGACTGATGAACTTAAAGAAAAGAACGACCAACTCTCCGCTTTTAATCTTCGCCTTAAAAAATACGGCGAAAACGTGGACGAACTTACCCGCGCAAAAGAGCGATTGGAAATTAAATCACGAATTCATAGGGAATTAGGACAAGCATTGTTGGCTTCGCGTAGATATTTGCTTAACGAAACCGATAACCAAAATCCGCCGATTGAGCGTTGGCAACAAATTATTGCGTTGCTCCGCAAAGAAGCCGAACCGCAAGAAAACGAATCTCCTATGGCGATGCTTAACCGCGCCGCCATAGCAACGGGTGTTCGATTGGAGATTACGGGCGAATTACCGCAGGATAACGACGTACAAAAAATGTTTGTACAAGCGGCGGCAGAAGCGCTTACCAATGCTATTGCCCACGCCAACGCCAAAACATTGTATGTTCACTTTTTACACGATGTGTATGATTATATAGGTCAGTTTACTAATGATGGCGCACAACCAACCGAAAACATTGTTGAAGGTGGAGGACTTAGTTCTTTGCGCCGAAAAATTGAACGCGAAGGCGGTATGATGATGGTAGATTCCGTACCCGAATTT
>JAZQYX010000033.1:0-76015 GCA_045633725.1 Acutalibacteraceae bacterium
TCAACGTGAGCAGGAACAGAAGAAGAACCTGCAAACTGAGCGTCAGAGTGCATACGGCCCATAGTATCAGTCATACCGTAAGAAGCGGGACCTGCAGCCATATTATCGGGGTGTAATGTACGGCCTGTACCGCCGCCCGAAGCTACCGAGAAGTACTTTTTACCCTGTTCAATACATTCCTTCTTATAGGTGCCTGCAACAGGATGCTGGAAGCGTGTGGGGTTAGTAGAGTTACCGGTAATAGAAACATCAACACCCTCTTTATGCATGATAGCAACGCCTTCACGAACATCGTCTGCACCGTAGCAACGAACCTTTGCTCGTTCGCCGTTCGAGTAAGCGATTTCTTCTACAATAGTAAGCTCGCCTGTGTAATAGTCGAACTTAGTTTGAACATAAGTAAAGCCGTTAATTCTTGAAATAATCTTAGCAGCGTCTTTACCAAGACCATTAAGAACTACGCGAAGAGGCTCTTTACGAGCTTTGTTTGCACTTCTTGCCAAGCCGATAGCACCTTCAGCAGCTGCAAAAGATTCGTGACCCGCAAGGAAAGCGAAACACTTGGTTTCGTCACGCAAAAGCATTGCGCCTAAATTACCGTGGCCGATACCAACCTTACGGTCATCAGCAACAGAACCTGGGATACAGAAAGACTGAAGACCAACACCAATTTTTTCAGCAGCTTCAGCAGCAGACTTAACTCCGTCTTTAATTGCGATAGCACAACCTACTACATAAGCCCAAGCAGCATTTTCAAAACAAATAGGTTGAATACCTTTAACAATATTATAAGCATCAACACCTGCTTTATCACAAATTTCCTTTGCTTCTTCAATGGAAGAAATGCCGTGCTTTGCGAGTTCAGCGTTGATTTGATTTATTCTTCTATCATAAGATTCAAATAATGCCATTGTTCATTTCCTCCTTTATTATTCTTCACGCGGGTCAAGAAGCTTTGCAGCATCGTCAACACGTCCATACTGGCCGCTTGCTTTTTCTAAAGCTTCATTAGCGTCCATACCCTTTTTAATCATATCCATCATTTTGCCAAGATGAACAAACTTGTAACCGATAATGGTATCGTTTTCATCAACAGCAATTTTGGTAATATAGCCTTCAGCAAGTTCAAGATAACGCGGACCCTTTGCAAGAGTTGCATAGGTTGTGCCACATTGTGAACGAAGACCTTTGCCTAAGTCTTCAAGGCCTGCACCAATCGGTAAACCGTCTTCAGAGAAAGCGGTTTGTGTACGGCCGTAAACAATTTGTAAGAAAAGTTCACGCATAGCGGTGTTAATAGCATCGCACACAAGGTCAGTATTAAGTGCTTCAAGAATGGTTTTACCAACCAGAATTTCAGAAGCCATAGCAGCTGAATGGGTCATGCCCGAACAACCGATGGTTTCAACCAATGCTTCTTGAATGATGCCCTCTTTAACATTAAGAGTAAGCTTGCAAGTACCTTGTTGGGGTGCGCACCAACCGATACCGTGGGTAAGACCGGAAACATCTTTTACTTCCTTAACTTGAACCCATTTGCCCTCTTCCGGAATGGGAGCAGGACCGTGATATGTACCCTTTGCTAAAGGACACATATTTTCTACTTCGTGTGAATAGTTCATATATGTACTCCTTTCGGTTATATAACAACATTATAACAAAATGTTATTAGAAACTCAATAGTATAAATGACAAATTATTAACATATTTGAGCAATTATACTGTTAAAATAATCAATTGCTTCGCATTTTTCTTTTTCAATTAACTCTTGCTTTTTTGAAAACTCAATTGTCTCGTCCAATATTTTTAAAATGTTAGCCTTTAATACTTCGTTTCTGCCAAGCACTAAGTTTACAAGTTCTTTACTGTTTTCGCTTTTATCGGTGGTTAAAATTTTATTGCAAACCTTAGTAACCTCTACTACAGCTTCACCTATAACCGATGCGGCATACTGCATTTCACTTGATAGTTCTATACCTTTATGCGAATTCATATCAAACTCCTTATTTTGAGCATTGAGTTTTATAATTTGTTCAGTTTTCTCGGCTAACGAAGATGTTAGGTGTTCTATAGTTTTTTCTTTTTCAAGTAAAACACACTCAAGCACCGCTACTTCATCTTTAGAATTTTCAACCGCCTCATCCACAGGCATTAACAACCGTTCATGCTCTATTATTCCTACATTTTCGAACACAGATTTTTTAACAAATGCGGTTATTCTACGTAAAGGCGGTATAATTTTTACAAATAAACTGCATATCAATATAGCACCTACTATACCAGCTGCATCAAGCAAAAAGTCCCTTAGCTCGCAACTTCTACCCTCTACAAACCGCTGATGATATTCATCACTTGCAGCATACAATAAGCTAATCAGTCCGCTTAACAACACACGGACAAAAAAACGTATTTTTGTATAGCTTATAAAAGTTAAGAAGCTTAAAAATCCAAGCAAAGCAAATGTAAGTACATGAGCCGATTTTCTTGCAATAAACTGTAACGATGCAACAAGTTCTGTTTGTTCTGTATCAGACAGTTCTTCAAACTTAGGATAAATTTTTTCGGCTATAATTTCAATCACTTCGCCGCTAATCTCACTTGAAACTTCAGCAGGTTGGGCCGACATATAATATATAAATCCCATCCATAAAACAAGCAATATTATACTAAAAACTCTAAAAAAAGAACGCATAACATTCTCCTTATGTTTATTTATCCAACCTTTTTATAAAAACTCATAGGATTAACCCAAGCGCCATTTACTGCAATACCAAAATGTAAATGCGCGCCTGTAGAACGGCCTGTAGAACCAATATAACCAACAATTTGGCCTTTTTTAACCTTTTGGCCCTTTCTTACTACAATAGATGCCATGTGCGCATAATAGGCAACATAGTTTTTTCCGTTTTTGGAACCGTGGTTAATAGTAATATAATTACCATAGCCATTACCGCAACAGTTTCTTACCGGCTTTTTGCCGTAGTTATGTCTGCAGCTGTTTGAATATGTTGTAACAACACCATCAGCTATTGCAATAATCTTATCACCCCAACAGTTGCCGTTTGCAATATCTAAACCGTTGTGGTATCTACCCCAGCGTGGACCATAGTAAGAAGAAATACGGCTTACTGTAGGTGTAGGCCACAAAAAGTCCTTGCCGTCGTATTTAACACTAACATTAGAACCGTTTGCTGCATTAAGTATAGCTGTAAGAGCATTTTGCATTTGCTTTAACTCTTTTTCAACTTGGGCATTTTCGTTTACCGCTTCATTCTTGTCCTTGTTAATAGAACTTATTACCGACTGAATAGCGCTTTCTTCTTTAGCAAGTTCTTTCTTTTTAGCAGCAATAGTCGCTTTAACATCAACCTGCTCTTCCAAAAGCTTTTTATTCTCTTCTTGCTTTTCCTCTAACTTTTTAATCTGTGCTACAAGCTCTTCTATCATTTTTTTGTCCCTTGCGGAAACAGAAGCGGTAAGCTGAGATAACTGTAAAAAGTCCGAAAAATCTTCTGCACCTAACAAAAGTTGAAGATTACTGCCGTTATTACTCATATAAATTGCGCGCAAACGCTTTTTAAATGCCAATTTATCGGCTTCAATCTGTTTATTGTTTTTCTTGATTTCAGCCTTATTAGCCGCAATTTTACTGTTAATAGAATTTATTTGTCTGTTACAAGCGTCAATTTGGCTTTGAACATTTGCCATTTTACGCTCAATAGCACTCTTTAACTCTTTTTGCTTATTTATCTTGCCTTGATATTCTTTAATCTCGGCTTCTAATTTTTTTGATTCAGCTTCAAGCTTACTTATTTCCTGCTCAATTTCCGACTTTGTTGCCGCACCTACATCTGCTACAAAAAACGCAGTAAAGATAAGCGCAACCGCTAAAACTGCAGAAATAACTTTAATATATCTTTTATACATAAAAGCTCCTATATTCAAATTTAGATTGCCGCAAATTCGCTTCCCTCTTTACGCAGGTACTTACTAATCATGATAAGACTGCCTATCACACCCGAAAGTATACCTATACCTAAGAACATTAAAACAAGGAACCAAGCCATATCACTAAATGCTATAACATTCCCAAAAGTTTTAATAATAGTTTCGGTAGCAATACGATAACAGCAGTAAAGCAGTCCTTCTGCTATTAGTGCCGATATAATACCTATAACCATACCCTCTACTACAAATGGAAGTCTTATAAATGTATCGGTAGCACCTACTGCCTTCATAATGCTTATTTCAAGCTTACGGGTATACATTGTAACGCGAATAGTATTTGAAACTATAACAAGCGAGATTATCATAAGTATAGCAATAATCCAAACTCCCGCAACCGCGATACCATTTTCAATAGCCGCAAGCTTTTCAGCTAATCCGCTATTGGACTGGATTGTATCTATACCCTCAAGCTTTTCTATTTCCTTAACCGTTTGGTCGAATAATGCCATATCGGTCATAGCAACCTTAGCCGCACACGAAAGTGGATTTCCATTTTCCTCTTTTAAAAAGGAAAAGTACTTCTTCTGGCCTTCATCCATAGCCTGTGTTGCGGTTTCAAGACCTTCTTCACTTGAAACAAAGGTTACACTCGCTACATTCGGAATTTTTGCTATCTCATCACAAAGTGCTTTCGCTTCCGCTTCACTGTGAATAACATAATCTGATTTTCTAATTCCGTTTTTATCGGGTTTTTCTTTTTTGTTAGTGCTTTCGGGAGTGTTATCACCGTATAAAGCCCAACTGTAATCCTTCATATAGGCCATTACAACATTTTGCTTTTCAAGGTTACCCATAGCCATATTAACATTTTCAGAAATCATAACCGCCAAACCTATAATTACCATACAAGCAACCAAAACACCCACCGATGCTATGGTCATAAGGCGGTTTGTCCATGTATTTTTAACGCCCTCTTTTAAAAGGTACCTAAAACTTCCAAGCTTCATTATAGGTCACCTCCCGCATTGTCTGCTACAATCTTACCGCCGTCAAGCATAATAACGCGATGTTGAAAATCACGCACAAGATTGTGGTCATGTGTTACCATTAACACTGTTGTTCCGCGTTTGTTTATCTCGGTAAGTAACGATACAATTTCGTAAGACATTGTAGGGTCAACGTTACCTGTAGGCTCGTCCGCAATTATTAAATCAGGAGAGTTTACAAGTGCGCGTGCAAGACCTACACGCTGCTGCTCACCGCCCGAAAGCTGATTAGGCATTGAACGTGCCTTGTGGCCCAAGCCCACAAGAGAGAGAGCCTTTGTAACTTCACGGCGTATATTACGACTATCAGCACCTACAACATGCATAGCAAAAGCTACATTTTCAAAAACATTCATATTGGGTATTAAGCGGAAATCCTGAAATACAATACCCATTGTACGACGCAAAAGCGGAACTGCTTTGCGTTTCATTTTAGTAAGGTTAAAGCCGTTAACTACAATTTTACCTGTGTTGGCCTTTTCTTCGCGCATAATAAGCTTCATAAATGTACTTTTACCCGCACCCGAAGAACCAACAACAAACACAAACTCGCCACTATTTATTTTTATATTTACATCTTCTAAAGCGTGTGTTCCTGTTTTATAGGTTTTAGATACGCCACGAAACTCTATAATCGGTTTTTCTTCGCGTATTTCAAAACTTTCTTTAAACTGTCCCATCAAAAAATCCTTTACTTAATACTTAATAGGGTTACTCTTTAAATACTTGTTAACCATTAAAGCAATCTTAAATATAATCGCATGGTCAAACTCGCGGAGGTCTAAGCCGGTAATTTTCTTGATTTTTTCAAGTCTGTAAACCAGGGTGTTACGATGAACAAATAGCTTACGTGATGTTTCCGAAACATTAAGATTATTTTCAAAGAAACGCTGAATTGTAAATAAGGTTTCCTGGTCAAGATTTTCTATAGAGCCGCGCTTGAAAACTTCTTTTAAGAAGGATTCGCAAAGGGTTGTAGGCAACTGATAAATAAGTCTTGCAATACCTAAATTGTCGTAAGAAACAATCGTCTTTTCAGTATCGAACACCTTACCTACTTCAAGTGATGCCTGCGCTTCCTTGAACGAACGTGCTAAATCCTTAAGGTTATTAACTGTAGTGCCTATACCAATAACAACATGCGCATAAAATTCGCCCGAAATAGTATCAGCAATAGTAGAAGCCATTTTTTCTATAACCTTAGGTTCTATTCCCTGTGCAGTTTCTTTAACAAGCGCAATATCATTTTCATTTATGTTTATAATAAAATCTTTAGATTTATCGGGGAATAGATTTTGAACAATATCATAAATAGAGATATCGGTTACATCAAGCGCACGAATAATGATAACGGTACGCGAAACATCACTGTTAAAATAAAGCTCACGCGCTTTTATATAAATATCGCCCGGCAGAATATTATCAAGAATTATATTCTTAATAAAGTTAGCTCGGTCATACTTTTCATCATAATAAAACTTAATGTTAGAAAAAGACACCGCTAAAACATTGGCATACTTAGATGCCAAAAGGTCATCACCATCTACAAACACAGAATATTTAGCACCTTGATTTGAAGGTATGGCCTTGTAGGTATATCCCCCGTTTGCCTGAGCTTCAAGTGTAGGTGTGAAATCTAATATAGTTTCACCTATTTTACCAAGCTCACTTGATGCAATTACAGTCATATTCTCGTCTACAACACCAAAAGTGCGATCAATTGCATCCTTCATTTGATGAATAACGCCTTGAAAAAGTCGGTTTGCCATTAAAACACATCCCTTTTTATATAATATAAAATATAGACATAATAAACTGATTATATTGTACACTTTTTTTGTCGGTTTTGCAAGAGTAATATTGCAAAAAGTTACAAAAAAATTACAATTTCCAAAATTTTAGTAAAGTTATATCCATTTTATGTTAAAATTAGTATCCAATTTTAGAAAGGGCGGTATTTTATGAAAAAAAATAAAACTAAAACAGGCATCTTATGTGCTTTGTTTGCAAATGTTATTTTTGGATTCAGCTTTTTATTTTCAAAAACCGCGCTTTCGGTTTCAACACCGCTTGTAATTTTAACAGCAAGATTCACAGTTGCGTTTCTGTTTTTAAACATTTTATGGGCATTAGGTGTTTTTAAAATTAACCTCAAATCGCTTTTTAAAAGCCCTAAACTTTGGCTTATGGGTTTAGCTCAACCCTTTTTGTACTTTATTTTTGAGCTTTACGGATTATCGCTTGTATCTTCGGCAGTTTCGGGGGTTATAATAGCCTTAGTACCTGTTGCAGTTATGCTTTATTCTAATATAGCACTAAAGGAAAAAGCAACACCTATACAATGGGCCTTTACACTTATTTCCATTATAGGAGTTTCGGCTATAAGCATTAGTTCAAACAACGGTGAAAAAACCTATAGTTTAGGTATTTTTCTGCTTTTAGGCGCAGTAATTTGCGCTGCTGCTTTTAATCTTTTAAGCCGTAAGCAGTCGAGCCTTTATTCCCCTTTTGAACGCACCTATGTTATGTTCTTTATAGGCTTTTTAGGTTTTAATGCCACCGCCGTTATTTCATTAAAGCAAGATTATTTCGCCATTTTAAAGCAAAGCTTTTGCCAAAGTGAATTTATAATATCTATTTGCTACCTTGCAATAATATCTTCGGTTGTAGCGTTTTTACTTTATAATTTTGCTACTGCTAATATTTCGGCAGTAATGGCATCCTCGTTTTCTAACATTATCCCTATAGTTACGGTGCTGGCAGGCATATTTTTACTAAAAGAAGACTTAAAAATTTCGGATATTTGCTTTTGTGCACTTATAATTTTAGGTGTTTGGGGCGTTAATAAATTTGCCTTAAAAAATAAAATTGAAAATTTTTAAATTTACTATTGACAAAACAAGCTATTTTCGATATAATATACAGGTCGCTGAAATTATGGCTGTATAGCTCAGTTGGCTAGAGCATGCGGTTCATACCCGCAGTGTCATTGGTTCAAATCCAATTACAGCCACCATTCGGCCCGTTGGTCAAGAGGCCTAAGACACCGCCCTTTCACGGCGGTAACACGAGTTCGAATCTCGTACGGGTCACCAGAAAAGAAAAAACCTTTGTCTTAATTGACAAAGGTTTTTTCTTTTTAACAAAATAAATCCCGCCGGGATTTGTGAAATACACTTCGCGTGTGAAATATTGCTCACAATGTGAAATGCACTGCGGCGCATAGGGATTTATTTCATTTCACTTGATGCGAACGCATTAAATTTCACAATGACCGTAGGTCATTATTTCACATCCAAAGGATATTTCACTTTCCTACCACACCCTTACACCGTCTATATGGATAAACCGTGCGGTGTCGTAGATATAGGAATGCAAGGGTCTATCTAATGCATCGAAGGTGTGCGCGGCCACAAGTATTACAGGCTTTACAGCCGTTATTACGGGTGAATGATAAAACCCACTTTCTGTTCCCAACTGCACTATATCCCCCGCTTCTGCATGTTGTTCGGCTACAAGATGCCCAAAAGGACCTACCGAGTGGTTATTAATAAGGAAATTATAAAGATACTCAACACCTGTCCACGAAGCCGAGCGGTTAGACGCAGAACGGTAATACCACCCCGTAACAGGCGTATAATTCATAATCCCCGCGCCCGCATAGATGCTTTGCGAAGCAAAATTTGTACAGTCACCGCCTATATTTTCAAAATCATAATAAGCCCTATTTCGATTTAACGCCCACTTTCGTGCATACGCCACCGCCGCAACACGATTGTAAATCTTTTCATGCATAGCAAACACCTCTACAATATGCTATGGTGTTAATCCCATATAAGAAACAATTTATTTAGGAAATTTTAAAAATTATCTTGATTTTTTTAAAAGCATATATTATAATGCTTTAGTGACTTATGGAGAGATGGCTGAGTTGGTCTAAGGCGCACGATTGGAAATCGTGTAACGGCTAATACCCGTTCAGGGGTTCGAATCCCCTTCTCTCCGCCAAAAATGAAAGAACTTGTCCGCAAGGATAAGTTCTTTTGTTTTTATAGTAAAAAAGAAGGGGATTCGAACAAGCCGTTAAGAACAACAGTCCGGTGGACTCTTGTTTAGGCGCGGCAACGAGCAAAGCAAGGCGATAGGCACGGCAGTGCCGAGACAAAATCCCCTTCTCTCCGCCAAAAATGAAAGAGTTCATCCAACAGGATGGGCTCTTTTATTTTGTTTTATTCGCTTTTCTCTCTTTACTCAAATTCTCGAATTCGGATAAAAAGAATACAACCGCTGTTTTGCAAAGCATTGATTTAAAAATAATATTGTGATATAATTATTTTATTAAGATTGAAGCAAAGGAAGCAACGTGAAAAATAAACAAATAAACAAAATAAAAGCCCATTATGAAATTTTTATAAACGGCAAAAAATTCAAAGTGTTATCTTGTAAAATCGATAAAAACAATAATACTATAGCTATTACAACCAAAATTTTTGGGCAAGATTTTCCACAAAACAGCAAGGTGTCCATCTTGATTCCATCTGAAAATCTGTCCGAAAATTTTGAAGTCAAATTAAACTATATGTACAAAAACACTGCAACTGAACAATGGCACTATACAATAACACAACAGAACCTTTAATACTTTATGACAAAAATTTATATTACCACAACAAACACAAACCCATATGAGTTTGTAACTAAACTCGCCGCCGAAAAATACAATATCGGAAAATCCAACCTTATACTTTCAAAAGGCACCCACGGTAAGCCTTATTTTGAAAATCTGCCCCATTTTCATTTTAACATTTCCCATTCGGGAGAATTTCAGGTAATCGCCATAAGTGACCGCCCTATAGGTGTTGATATAGAAAGGCTTAAGTCGGTTAATCTGAATGTTGCAAAGCGTTTTTGTGAAGACGAATATGATTATGTGACCGAGCGTGACTGCGACTACCGATTTATTGAAATTTGGACCAAAAAGGAAGCCTGCCTAAAATATTTAGGCGAAGGTTTACACGGCTCACTTAAGAGCTTTAGTGTATTTAAAACCGATACACCTATTAAAACCTTTAAAAAGGGTGAATGTTTAATTTCGGTATGCGGTACCGAAGATTTTGAAATTATAGAACAATAAACTGCTGCAAGTGAGCAACATCACAAGCAGCAGTTTTTTAATATTTTACTTCTTATTCAGTTTTGATTTTAAGGTTTTAGGCGTAAATGTGGGTAAAAGTAATCTTCGCTTTATTGTATAGCTAAAGAAATTAGTTCTATACTTAATCAACCTTTCAAGCATATCCCTTGCATCACTAATCTCTTGAATCTGCATATCAGTCGGTAACTCTTCGCCGTAAATCATAGCTTCAAGTATAGTAATAGCACCGTTTACCTTTATCACATAGTTGGGGTCTAATATCTCACAAACCTTTTGGGCATTTTCCCGCATAGTTTGACCGAGCTTTAACCTACAACCTAACCACATAAACTGACGCAACATATCAGAATAATAGTATATTGCCTGTTTTTCGGTAGATTTATAACGCTTACGCACTCTTTCCAACTTATAATAGCCCTGAGCCGTTGCGGTATGCATTATAATGAGTAACAATGCCAACACTGTTAGTGAGCAGATTACGATAAGCGCAACATTAAGTGATGTTGACCACTTAAGATTTGTACCTGCAACAGTCTTGATTTCTTCCTTTTCTTCTTCCTTCTTATCCTTATCTTTATCGTCACCGTCTTGTGAAGGACCAATGTCTTGCTGTGCAAAGCCTATAGAGTGGTAATTGTTAGGTGACGGGTCAAAGGTCATCCAACCCACATTAGGAATATAGCATTCTACCCAAGTATAAGGAGATGAAACATCTACAACCTGTGACTTACCGTTTTTACTTGGCACAGTTACAAAGCCTGCCGCCAAGCGTGACGGAATACCCACTTCGCGAGCCATAGCTACCATTGCCGTAGCATAATATACACAGTGACCGCGCTTAGTAGAAAATAACTTTTCTACTATATTATCGCCCTTGTAAAATTTATCAGGCTTTTTTACATAGGAAAAATTGTTATTAGAAAAGTATTCATTTATAAGCTTTGCCTTTTGATACTCATTATATTGGTTATCACGCAAATCCTTTACAGCATCAAGAATAACCTTTGGCGTTTCTTGGTATAAAGGCGCTGTATAACGCTTATATAATTCGTTATCCTTATCGTATAGCGGGTCTATGATATACGAGTAAGTACCTAAAATAGTGTTCATTTTAGAGTCAGTATCATCGCTGGCAATATCGAAGCCTATGGTTTCGATAGTGTATTTATAATTCTTTTTGTGGCCGTAATAAGATATTATTCTACCGCGGCTGTCAAAGGTTATGGGATTCTTTGTACGGGTTAGCTCTTCAAATTTGGTAAGTTGCCCTACGGTTGGCAAAAAGTTAGTTTTTGCCTTAATTGTAAAGGTTATGCTAGCTTTTTCACCAACCCTGTTTAAATCAGCCATAAAGTCTTTATTATTTAACTGTGGCACAGATAAATAGCGGTTTTGTTCGTCTTTCCAAAAAGCGCCGTTTACTCTATAGCTTTTTTCAAAATTTGTAACCCAATTTTGACCGTTAAAGGTATCAAAGGCGGTCATTTTAACTCTCGTAGGCACCTTAAGATTGGTTGTAGCAAGTACGCCCTTAGGTATCTCGTAAAGGTCGCCGCCTACATAAGTACTATTAATTGCAAGCCCTAAATCAAACAAGGTTATGTTGACCTTTTTTTGTTCGTGGGTGTAGGTATCACTTACAGTTTGAATATCAATTACTGTATCCGAACAAAAGCGGTTACGAACACTGCCTGTTGTAGCTGACATCACAAAAAGCGATGTTAGCGAAACAATCACCGCTATAAATGAAGAAACTACAACCATTAGCCATTTTCTGCCCAAAACACCGAATACATTTTTAAAATCAGGCAGTTTTTTGTTTTGGAATTTTTCACCCGCAATAAGTGGGAAAATACCAACAACAAAGAACGGAATTGTTAAAATATGATAACCAGTATAACCGAAAGCGTAGTTAGAAACAACAAAAGCAATTGCTACTAAAACACTAATCCACACTCTTTTAGTAATACGCGCAATCGCAAAATACATTATTGATACGCCTATATTCATACAGGTATGTATCAGATTATAGCCTTGAGCTGTATACCATTTTGATTCTATCGACATTCCGCCGAACCACCAATTAAAGAAGCTGGCAACACTTTTAAAGAAGGAAATTAAATCTCCGCTTAAAGATATAGCCAAAAAGAAAATCGGTATTAAAATGCCAAAGTAAATTACCGAAATCCACCAACGACGAGACAGCAAAAATACTGCGAGTGTTGCGGCGGCGGTTTGCCAAAGTATAGCGCCGATTCCAATTTGCATAGTGAACTGTGAGTCTAATATTAAAGCAGTGCCCACAGATAAAAGCCAACAACTCAAACAAACGCATATTAGCTCGATAAATGTTTCTTTTTTCTCTATCTTTTCAAATTTAGCCTTACGCTTAAAAATTTTACCTAAAAAACTCACAAAACACCACCCACCATTTCTTTGATTTTAGCGGTATCGGTGATTTTTACGATAATCTCTTGCACATAATCGTCCTCCTGCCCCACATCATCTAAAACAGGAGTCGGAATAATACATCTTGCTAATTTACCGTTTTTGCAATAATCGGCAAAATCACTTATAACAGCGGTTGACGGGCTCGCAGATATTAGGAATATTTTATCTGCACCTACAATATTTTTATTATCATTAGCAGTCAATTCAAGCGACTCTTCTGCAATATAAAACGGAACACCAGAGAAATTAAACTGCATATTACGAACATCATTTTCGGTTGAAAGCTCAAAAACTTCATTAGCAAGACCTTGTTCGTTTCTTAAAAGAACAATCTCTACAGTATGGTTTTTAGCGATAAAGAAGTTCGCTAACGAAATTGCAACTTCTCCCGTTATGTCAATAATATCACCTTTTTGAGCTTCTGATACCGCAGTATCAACTGCTATGACGATATTCGGATTTTGAAGTCTTTCGTACTGTCGCGAATAAAGTTGTTTAGTACGCGCGCTAAGCTTCCAGTTAATGCGTTTTAGGGTGTCACCCTCTCTATAAAGACGCGAATCTCCCAAAAGCTCTCCCTGTTCAGAGTCTAAAGTGCTTGTTAAACCATAGTCGCCAAGTGAAACTGTCTCTACATCGTTTCTTAAAGTATGTATATTAGGCATAACCCAAAGTTTTGAATATGCCTTTTCCTTGCTTGAACGGATAAGCGGTAAGGAGAACAAACCGAAAAGGTCTTCAAAACGCAGCTTTTTAACGCCAACCTCCCAAACGCCCATATGCTCGCAAGGGATATGAAATTCAAACTTATGCTCAACAACAAACGATGGTAGCATAAGAAAAGAATGTTTGCGGCGTTTTTGCTTTTTAGTCTGATAATCTGCATTCTGAATAGAAAGATAGCCCGCAACGGGTAAAAGCGCAATACCGCGAAGCAATAGTGTATACTTCGCAACTTCACCGCGCAAAGCCAAAGCTTTGTCAATTTGAGATTTTAAACTTAAGGTAACAGAAGCTAAAAGTATGGAAATCAGCGAATAAGCTTCTAACACACCAACACAAAGTGCTACTATTAAAAACTCGTGCATTTCTGTTCCTAAAGCAAAGATTAGTAATATCAGCTCTAAAAGAGTGATAACAAATCCTCTTAAAGTCATAAATTAAAATTTCCTTTCAGCAGGAATTAGTCATTAAATTAAAGTATTAGCCCTTAACCTTTGGAACCTTAACTGTGCTTAAAATATCGTTTATAGCATCTTCTGCGGTTGTTCCGCTTGCACCTGAACGGTTTTTCATAATCATTCTGTGCGCCAAAACAAAGGGAGCCAAACGCTTAACATCATCAGGTACAACATAGTTTCTACCCTCTAAAATAGCCATACCGCAAGCCGCTTGTGCCAAAGCAATAGAGCCACGCGGACTAACACCTGTAGCAACAGTATCATAGTTGCGGGTAGCAGTTGTAATTTCAACAATATACTTCATAACTTCGTCTGTGATGAAAACAAGTTCTAAAGCTTCTTGAATTTTAATAATTTCTTCAGCGGTAGCAACTGCTTGGAGCTTAGTTTCGTTAATAGCAGAACGGTTTTTGCGAATAATATCAATTTCAGAATCAAATGAAGGATAACCCATTTTAATTTTCATTAAGAAACGGTCAAGCTGAGCTTCAGGAAGCGGATATGTACCTGCCGTATCAACAGGGTTTTCAGTAGCCATAATCATAAACGGTTTCGGTAACTGATATGTAACACCGTCAACAGTCACCTGTCTTTCCTGCATTGCTTCTAAAAGCGCAGACTGGGTCTTAGGGCTTGCGCGGTTGATTTCATCCGCTAATACAATTTGTGAATGTACGCTACCCTTATGGAAAGATTTTTTACCTGTGTTAATATCGTAAACATTAAAACCGGTAATATCTGATGGGAGCACATCAGGAGTAAATTGTATACGCTGAAAATCGCAACCTAAAGAAGATGCTAATGCGCTTGCCAGTGTAGTTTTACCAAGACCTGGAAGGTCTTCAATAATGATATGACCCGAGCAAATAAGCGAAACTAAAAGCATATCAATAACTTCGTCTTTACCTACTACAACATTTTTAATATTTTCCTTAATAGCCTCTAAGCATTTAATTCTATTCATTTCATTTTCTCCTTTACAGGTTAAAATTATACTAAGTTATGGTAACATAAAATCCTACAATTTGCAAGAAAATTTCATGGCCTTTTACAATTACATTTAATTTAAATCTTTTCATCACCATATTGTCGTAATAAATAATGAAAAAAGATATTTATTGTCATTGCCATTTTAGTTACTGTAAAAGAAAAAGTATGCTACAATAAAAATATTGTAGCATACCAAATTCGGCATCAGCATTTGCAGAAAATAAAATTTTTGCCGTCAAAACTGCATTTTACAGTATCCCCTGCCACAAAATCGCCCGATAGGATTTTTTCGCTGAATGCATCTTCTATTTTATTTTGAATTTCGCGTCTTAACGGGCGCGCACCGTAAACCGCATCAAAACCTTTTTCAGCCAAAGCGGATTTAACAGTAGAATCAAACTCTAATTTAATATTAAGATTTTCTACTCTTTTTTCCAAATTTTGAAGCATTTTTTGCGCAATTTCTTCAATTTCGGTTTTATTAAGCTTCGTAAATACAATTATATCATCCACGCGGTTTAAAAATTCGGGACGGAAGGTGGATTTAAGCTCGCCTAAAACCAAATCCTTAACATCACGGTTGTTATCGTTATTTTCGGTAAATCCAAAGCTCACCTTTTTATCGGTTATAAGGCGTGCACCGATATTCGAAGTCATAATAATTACTGTGTTTTTAAAGTCAACCCGTCTTCCCTGACTGTCGGTTAAAATTCCGTCTTCAAGTATTTGCAAAAGCATATTAAAAACATCGGGATGCGCTTTTTCAATTTCATCAAAAAGCACTACTGAATAGGGGTTTCTTCTAACCTTTTCGGTTAGCTGTCCGCCTTCTTCAAAGCCTACATATCCGGGCGGTGAGCCCACAAGACGCGATACCGTATGCTTTTCCATATACTCCGACATATCAAGCCGTATCATCATATTTTCATTACCGAACATTGATACCGCCAAGGCTTTACAAAGTTCGGTTTTACCGACACCAGTAGGACCTAAGAAAATGAATGAGCCGATAGGTCTTTTAGGGTCCTTTAAACCCACTCTACCCCTGCGAATAGCCTTAGCTACTGCGGTTACCGCTTCGTCTTGACCTACAATACGGTTATGAAGCTCGGTTTCAAGCTTTAAAAGGCGTTCACCTTCTTCTTTTGTCAGCTGTGCTACAGGCACTCCTGTCCAGCTTGATACAATTGTGGCAATATCGTCTTCGGTAACCTTGCCGTTAACATAGTTGTTTTCGTTTTTCCATTTCTCTTTTTCTGCCTGATATTTTTGCTTAAGCTGAATTTCTTTGTCGCGTAAAGTGGCGGCTTTTTCAAACTCTTGTGCAGCGATTGCCTCTTCCTTTTCGCTTTCGGTAGTTTCAATTTCATTTTCTATATCACGCAACAAATCGGGCATTTCACAATTTGAAAGCCTTACCTTAGAGCCCGCTTCGTCCAAAAGGTCAATTGCCTTATCGGGCAAAAATCTATCAGTAATATAACGCGCCGAAAGCTTTACAGCGCTTTCTATAGCCGTATCGGTAATCTCTACCTTATGATGCGCTTCGTACTTACTTTTAAGTCCCTTTAAGATAAGAATAGCATCATCTTCAGTAGGTTCTGCTACCGTAACAGGCTGAAAACGGCGTTCAAGTGCTGAATCCTTTTCAATATTCTTACGGTATTCGGTTATTGTGGTAGCTCCAATAAGCTGTAATTCACCCCTTGCAAGCGATGGCTTCAAGATATTAGCTGCATCTGTAGAGCCTTCGGCCGAGCCGACACCGATTATGGTGTGTACTTCATCAATAAAGAGTATTACATCTTTAGCTTTAACAACTTCGTCTATAATTGCCTTAATGCGTTCTTCAAAATCACCGCGGTATTTTGTTCCCGCAACCATACCCGTAAGGTCAAGGGTGAAAAGGCGCTTATTCTCTAATATTTCGGGCACATTTCTATCCACTATTCTTTGTGCCAAGCCTTCAATTATAGCTGTTTTGCCTACACCCGGCTCACCTATTAAGCAAGGGTTATTTTTAGTGCGACGGCAAAGAATTTGAATAATACGCTCAACCTCACTATCCCTGCCTATTACGGGGTCTATTTTGTTGTTTTTGGCACTTTCGGTTAAATCGGTGCCGTATTTTTCAAGGGTTGGTGTTTTGGTGTTTTTAGGCTTTTGCGCGCCTTGTAAATTAGTACCATTTTCTATACCCGATGCCTTTAAAACTGCGGTTATAAGTGTATTTACATCTACACCCAACTCCGATATAAAACGAATTGCATAATTATCGCCGTCATTAAGTATTCCTATAAGTAAATGCTCAGTGCCGATAAACTTTTTGCCTATTGCGCTACAACCGTTCATAGCAGATTCTATAACCCTTTTAGCGCGAGGTGTAAAATAATCGGGTGAAAGCTTTGTAGGAGTACCGCTACCTATTTGGGTGCGGATAAGCTCTTCTATTTTTGTGGCATCTACACCATTTTTTTCAAGTATTACCGATGCTACACCACCATCAATCCGCAAAAGGCCCAACAGCAGATGCTCACTACCTACATAGGTATGTCCTAATTGTTCGGCCGATTCGATTGCCTTATTTAAGGCCTCGTTAGCCTTTGCGGTAAAACCGTTAAAATTATATTTCATAAATTACCTTACCTCCAAATTTAGCCAAAAGCCTCTCTTACCATATTGGCTCTGTAAATATCTCGGTCTTTTGGCTCTAAAATGCCGTATTTTTGCATAAGCATAAATGGTTGTGCTTCTACCAAAACCTTTATTGGTAAAACATCAATTTTAAGTATGCCCATACTTTGACCCAATTTAACACGCGAAATCAATTGCATCATCTCACTGCTTGAAAGTACTCTTGCGTTTTGTAAGATTGCAAGAGCGCGAAAACAAATATCTTTAAGTGAAATAGTATCAATTTTCTTACGGCTTTCTAACTCTTTTTCCATAAACTGTGTTGTAATTATATTAAGATTTTCCAAAGCGTTTTTCTCGCTCAGTCCTAAAGTGACCTGATTAGAAATCTGATAAAGCGCTGCCGCCGATTTAGAGCCCTCGCCGTACATACCCCTTACAGTAAAGCCGATTTTAGCTATAGAACTGCTAAGCTCTTCAATTTCGCCACTATTTTCAAGCGCGGGTAAATGTAGCATTACCGAAGCCCTAAGCCCTGTGCCTAAATTGGTAGGGCATTCGGTTAAAAAGCCTAAATTACTGTCAAAAGCAAACTGCAAATAACCGTGCAAAAGATTGTCTATTCTTTCGGCAACATCGTAGGCTTCAGTAAGCTGTAAACCTGAACTTATCACCTGTATTCTTATATGGTCTTCTTCGCCAATCATAATGCTTATACTCTCGTCAGGAGAAAGTATAACAGCACTATCACTCTTTAATTTTGCAAATTCGGGACTGATTATATGGCGCTCTACCATAGCGTATTTTTGTGTTTCGGGTACATCGCGCATATCAATATATTTTAGGCTTTTCGCAAACGGAGTGTTGCTTTCTAAAATTGCTTTTTTAACCTTAGCGTTAAGCTCGGCGCGCTCCAGATTAGTCATTCGTGAAGGAAACGGTATACCGCTTAAGTTTCTTGCAAGCCTTATACGGCTGCTTAGCACAATATCATTTTTAGGGCCTTCTGTTTGATACCAACTACTCATTGTTTACCGCCTCTATTTCTTTGATTTTATCCCTTACTATAGCCGCCTGCTCGTAATTTTCTGCGGCTACAAGCTGGGAAAGCTTTGCGCGTAAATCTTCAACTGTTTCGGTTTTAGGTCTTGCCATTAACGACTCACTATTAGGAATTTTACCAACATGCTTGGTGCTACCGTGAACTCGCTTTAAATATGGTAAAAGTTCGTTATAAAAGGTTTTATAGCATTCGGTACAACCTGCCTTGCCGCTTTTTGCAATATCGGTAAAGCTACTTTTACAAACAGGGCATTGCTTTTGCTCTAGCGTACTTGAAATATTAGTTATATCACCAAACATTGAAGCAAGCATTCCTGTAAGAGTATTACCGCTATAGCTAAAAGCTTTAGCACAGTTTTCACAAAGATTATATTCCCTGACAATACCATTTACTACCGTTTTAATATGTGTGGTGGCATGATTTTTTCCGCATTTTTCACAAAACATTAAAAAATCTCCTTTAAATTAAGGTTAAAAGCATTTGCTTTAAGAGTGCCGCGCGTAAAAAGTCGCGTAGCGCAGGCGGAACGGCCTGTAATGCCGTATTTGAAACCGCCGCATACATAAGTTTAGCCTGCTTTTGTTCAATCAAATCTGTTTGTAGGCAATTTTCAATAACAATGCGCGTGCTTAAAGCATCAATTCTGTCCCCAATAGAATTTATAACATGCATTATAGCCGATGTATGATTTAAGGTTATGCGCTTTATACGAATATATCCCCCACCGCCACGACGACTTTCAATTATATAGCCGTGCTCAGGAGTAAAGCGTGAAGATAAAACATAGTTTATTTGACTGGGTGCACAACCCATAAGCGCGGCAAACTCGTTACGCTGAATTTCGGCAGTGTTTACATCCGATTCATTAAGCATTCTCATTATTTCTTTTGTTATTATATCACTTAACCGCATTAAAAATTCTCCTTTTTTGACTTTCTCTGACTTTAATTATACACAAAAGTCAGGAAAAGTCAATACCCTAATTTTGTAACACGCAATTTATTTTTGCATAGTATGTGATGAAGACAAAAAAGGAGGTCTTTTTAATGTGTAATAATAATGGTAATGGTTGTACTTGGATTATAATCTTAATCCTCATCCTCTTCTGCTGTGGCGGTTGGGGCAATAACAACAATGGTTGCGGCTGCGGTTGCGACAACGGTTGCAATACTTGCTGCTAAACCAAACAAAAAGAGCCGTCCTACTTAATGTGGGACGGCTCTCTTTATATTTATTCCGTTTTCAATATAATTTCTTGTTTGACAGTGGCGGTAATTTTGCTTATACTACCTTCGCCTTTATCAACTATAATATCAACAATTTTGTTTTCAAGCTCGCGTCGGATAAGGTTTCTAAGGTCACGGGCTCCACGCTTAGACGAATCGCATTTTTGCGCTAAATATTCGCAAAGCTTTTTATCATACTTAAAGTCAATAAGCTTATCCTTTAAAGCATCCTTCAGTTCTTGGAGCATAATTGAGGCAATACCTGTAAGGGTTTCGGTGCTAAGTGGATTAAATACCACAATTTCGTCAACACGGGCAATAAACTCGGGACGCAAGAAGCCTTCCAGCGCTTTTAATGCCTTTTCCTTTGAGGCATCGCCTTCGGTTTTGCCAAAGCCTAAAAGGTTACCCTTATTTTCGCTGCCGGCATTTGAAGTCATAACAATAACCGTATTTTCAAAATTAACCGTTCTGCCTTGTGCATCAGTCACGCGGCCATCGTCCAAAATTTGTAAAAGAATATTTAAAACATCGGGATGTGCTTTTTCAATCTCATCAAAAAGCACTACCGAATACGGCTTTCTTCTAACCTTTTCGGTAAGCTGACCCGCTTCATCATAGCCCACATATCCGGGAGGCGCACCAATAATGCGCGACACCGAATGTTTTTCCATAAATTCCGACATATCAAGGCGGATTAAGGTTTCGGGTGTACTGAAAAGCTGTTCTGAAAGCACCTTTACAAGCTCAGTTTTACCTACACCTGTGGGACCTACAAAAATAAATGATGCAGGGCGGTGTTGTTTGCTTGTTTGTACGCGCGAGCGCTTAACCGCACTTGCAACAAGTTTTGTAGCTTCTTCTTGCCCAATAATTCGCTCATTTAATGTTTCTTCTAAATAGCCTAACTTTTTGAGCTCGCTTTCCTGAATTTTAGATGCGGGAATACCTGTCCAAAGCTCAATAACCTTAGCAATATCCATATCGGTTACGGTATTATCAAGCGCAGATTCGCAAAGCTCTTCAGACTTTGCTCTGTATTTTTGAAGTTCCGATTTAACCATTGCCTGTTTTTCATAATCAGGGTTTTCTATATCAGCTTCAAGCTCTTCCAATTTAACAGAGTATTCCGCAACCTTTTTATTTGCTATATAAAGCTCATCTATAGCCTTATTAGCAAGACTTGCACAGGCGCAGGCTTCATCCAAAAGGTCTATAGCCTTATCGGGCAAATAGCGGTCAGTTACATAGCGTTCAGAAAGTAAAACCGCTTTTTTAACAATTTCATTAGGGATAACTACATTGTGGAAACCCTCGTAATAGCCCTTTACACCCATTAAAATTTCTTCCGCTTCGGCAATAGAGGGTTCTTCAATAGTAACGGGTTGGAAACGGCGTTCAAGCGCCGCATCCTTTTCGATATACTTTCTGTATTCCTTAAAGGTAGTAGCGCCGATTACCTGAATTTCGCCACGCGATAATGCAGGCTTTAATATATTTGCAGCATTCATAGAACCTTCTGCAGAGTCACCCGCACCGACAAGGTTATGAATTTCATCGATAAAAAGAATTATATTGCCTGCTTCCTTAATTTCAGAAACCAAGCCTTTTACTCGGCTTTCAAACTGACCCCTAAACTGTGTGCCTGCAACAAGGCCTGTAAGGTCTAATAGGTAAATTTCTTTATCTAAGAGTCTTGCAGGTGCTTTTTTGTTTGCAATTTGTAGTGCCAAGCCTTCAGCAATAGCAGTTTTACCTACACCCGGCTCACCAATTAAGCAAGGGTTGTTTTTGGAACGGCGCGAAAGTATTTGAATAGTTCGGTATAACTCTTTATCTCTACCGATAATAACATCAATTTTTCCGTCCTTTGCTTTTTCGGTAAGGTTCTGGCAATACTGTTCCATAAACTTACGACGTTTCTTTTTTGGCTTTTCATTTTCTTTATTTTGGGGTTCATCTTTTTCCTTTGCTTTAGTTTCACCGCCATTAATATTGCCAAAAAGTTTATTAAAAAACGGCATTGCAGGCGCGGTACCTAAATCAAAAGTTTCATCATTAAGGTCACTGTCATCTACCTCTTCATTAAGCGACATTATATCCATAAATTGCTCGCTCATTTGCTCAATATCATCATCAGAAATATTTAATTTTTTAAGCATATCATCCACAGGCTTTAGCCCCATCTCTTTAGCACAAACAAGACAAAGCCCGTTTGGCTCTGCATTGGGGTTGGTAACATCAGATAAAAATACTACTGCCGGACGCTTTTTGCACTTGGAACAAAGTTTCATTTTATAAGGCTCCTAAATAATGTTGGTAAAAAATTTAAAAAGAATAGTGTTTGAAATATTCTCATTATTAAAAATCCAAATACCGTTTTGAGTAAATGATATTACTAAAACGATAATTTCGCATATAATCAAGGCAATTACTAAACCCTTTACAAGCCCTATAACTCCGCCTAAAGCAGCATTAAGCTTACCCACCACACTAAACGAGAAGGCCTTGTTTAAAAGCTTTGCCAAAAACCTTACAACTATAAGCAGCACTAATATAAGTATAACCGCATAAACGGTTGATACAAGCTGTGCAAAAACGGGTTTTATTGCCGTTTGCGATACATTTAAAAGTGCCGCCTTAACATCACCTTGGGTACTCTGTGTAAGCGACCCTTGAATGCTTTCTTTAGTAAAACCAAAACGCTCGGAATTATCGGTTATAAGGGAAGGCAAATTACTCCACACCCCATCAACCGTATTGTCAAGTTTTCCTGACGCGGTTTCACTTATAGAATTTACAATAGGCGGCTCGAGAAACTTATCGTATGTAACTTCTGCCAAAGGCTCGCTTACGGTAAATGCAATTACCACAGCAGCCACAAAGCCTACTGCACCTATAATTGTACGAACAAATCCCTGCTTGGCTGAAATTATAACAACTAAAGCAATAATTGCAATTAAAACTAAATCAATAATAATACTCACTTGTTTTCACCTTGTTCTAATTTTATTCTGTTTATTGCATTATCTGTAATTACCGCTGCAGTACTATGGCCTAAAGGACAAATTCTCACAGCTCCAAAACCATAATCGGCAGTTCTCATAATGCTTCCGTCATTAGCTAAAATATGCACCTTACCGTCACAAAGAGTGTAAATATGCCCGTCCTTTAGTGCAAAATCGGTAATAATTCCTTTAAATTTAATTTCATATTTTAACTTACCGCTTTTGGAAAATACGGCTATACGGTTGTCAGTCTTATCATTTTCGCGGTTATAAACCACCGCCATACCGCCCGTACCGCTTCTGAACATTGCGGTAGTGTATTCATTTTTATATTCCCTTGTTTTATAATTAGACCATTTAATAAAATCGTATTCGTTATCAGTCAGTACCGAAAATCCGCCTGTGAAAGAACTGTCTAATGTATAAACCACAGTATTTTCATAGTTTTTTTGAAACTGTGCGGAAGAAGATTTAAAACTTAGTACAAGCACTTTAGAGTTATAACTACCTACCGCCGAGCTGATTGTTGAAACCGCTATTTTATTTCCACGCGGAGCTATAGCAACATTATTAACAAGGTCTTTTGACGAAAACCACTCATACAAAAGCTTGCCATTTTTCTTATAAACGCTCACCTTAGCAGCATAACTCTCGGCTGCGGTGACAAGCGCGTAAGAGCCATTATCCGCTATTGCCGCAGTTTTAATCTTTTCTTTGGTTTCTATCGTTTTTTCAAGTCCCCGAAGGGTAAAAATCAACACTTCAGTGGAATTTTGCCCAAAAACAATTGCCCTTGTTTTTGAAGTTTTAAGCACAGGCTTTTCGAAGCCATGACTATGGGTAAAAATCCGCTTGCCCGACGAAGAATAAGCTTCTATACTGTTACTTGTGAGTACATAGTAGTACGAACCCTTTGAAACAGCGTTTAAGGTATTTGAGCTTTCTAAGGATATTGGATAACTACCCGAACCGATTGTAGCAATCGTATTAGAAAGAGTTTCCGCAACCCCCGCAGGAATACACCACTGACAGATAAGTAACACAGCAGTTATTACACCCACTGCCAACGAAAATGTCTTAATCCGCCTTTTAGATTCTAACTTTTTACCCTTTACTACCTTCATATTTTTTTGCGGTTTATAGTTGCGTGAAGGGGACATTACAATATCTTCATTGGCATTACTGCGCTTTAAGCGGTTTTTATTCATTTTTGGTCTTTTATTAAAACCGCCACGGCGGTTTTTCTTATACTGTGCCATAAGTCCCCCCTAATAATGTACTTTTTCTAAAAACAACCCTTGTGGCGGTGCAGTCATACCAAGCGCCGCACGGTCTTTATTTTCTAAAATATTTTCAATATCATTAACATTTATTTTTCCGTCGGATACGGCTACTGCTGTTCCTATAATTATACGCACCATATTGTACAAAAATCCATCAGCTGTAACATAAAGCTTTAGGTCATCACCGTTTTTTACTACATAGCATTCACTTATAGTTCTAACCGTATTCTCTACCGTTCTGCCCGATGACGAAAATGCATAAAAATCGTGTTTGCCTACAATAGATTTAGCAAACTCGTTCATTTTTTCAATATCCAAAGGTCGCTCTATCTGCCAAGCATACCTTAATTTAAACGGGTCTTTTTTGTTACTGTTATAAATATTATAACAATAGGTTTTACCTAAAGCATTATACCTCGCGTGAAAATTAGGTGCAACCTCTTTAGCATCGATTACTGCTATATCATAGGGCAACAGACCATTCAGTCCGCGCAAAAAAGCTTCTTTAGGTATATTGTCAGCGCAATTTAAATGAAAAGTAAACTCCTTAGCGTGAACACCAGCATCTGTGCGCGAAGTACCCACTACAGACATCTTTTCATTCAAAAGCTCGAATAATGCCTTTTCAATAACACTTTGCACCGTTACGGCATTTGGTTGTGTTTGCCAACCGTGATAGGCGGTGCCGTCGTATGAAATTGTAATTAACATTCTTTTCACAAGGCACCACCCCTTTTTTAAAGAATAATATTAACTAAAATAACCGCTATACCGTAAATTAGTGTAACAGCTATTATTTTAAAATCAACCGCAGTTAGCTTTAACTGCTTCATACGGGTTTTACCTTCCCCACCATTATAGCAGCGACATTCCATAGCCTCTGCCAATTCATAAGCACGTCTGACCGAAGAAATAAGCAAAGGTATCAAAATTGGAATAAGCGCTTTTATACGCTCTATAATGCTACCGCTTTCAAGGTCGGCTCCCCTTGCCTTTTGAGCATTCATAATCTTTTCAGCTTCTTCAACCAAGGTAGGTATAAACCTTAACGCAATAGTCATCATAAGTGCTAAGGTATGCACCGCACTTTTAAGACCTAAAAATTTCAACGGACTTAAAAGATGCTCTATACCATCGGTCAAATCATTAGGGGTTGTAGTATAGGTGAGTGACGAGCTTATTATTATTAAAAGCATGATTCTAAGTGCCATAAATACAGCTCTGTAAAGTCCACCATAAGTAATAGTGAATTTCCATACTTCAAGCAAAACACCGCTATTCGTATCGCCATAAAACATATTTATTATAGATGTGAGCAATATGATAGGCAAAACTGCTTTAAGGTTTTTAAGATAGGTTTTAAGCGGTATTTTGGTTACTAAAACCACTAAAGCCACAAAAAGTAATGACACCAATATCCCATACATATTCTGTGCCAAGAATATAAGTACCACCACTAAAATAAGCAGTACCATTTTAACGCGTGGGTCGGCTCTATGGAGGGGTGATTTGGTTTCAATATATTGCCCAAAGGTTATATCTCTAAGCATTCTGCTCACCCTCCTTTAGTTTTTTTAGCACCTCTACCGCACGCTCTACTGTGAATACATTATCGGGCACATTTAATCCCTTTTGTTTTAATTCATCAAAAACACGGGTAACAATGGGTACATTAAGTCCCATTTCGCGAAGCTTGGCACCGTTTTTAAATACATTCTCGGTGGTGTCAAACATTTCAAGGGCTCCCATATTCATTACCAATAGCTTATCGGCAAGTATAGCCATATCTTCCATACTGTGAGATATTATAATTACAGTAGCATTTGTAGCCTTTCTATAGTTATAAATAATCTCCATAATGTCTTGTCTGCCCTTAGGGTCAAGACCAGCAGTAGGCTCATCAAAAACGATTATTTTAGGGCGCATAGCCATTACACCCGCAATAGCCACTCTGCGTTTTTCACCGCCCGATAAATCGAATGGGGATTTTTGCAAATATTCCGGCTTTACACCTATAATTTCACAGGTTTTAATTACCCTTTTTTCAAGCTCTAAGCCTTCTAATCCCATATTTTTAGGGCCAAAAGCTATATCGGAAAATACCGTTTCTTCAAAAAGCTGATATTCGGGATACTGAAAAACCAAACCTACCTTAGAACGTATTTTTCGAATTTCTTTAGGATTGTCCCATATATTATTGTCCTCAATAAAAATTTTACCATTTGTAGGCTTTAAAAGACCGTTTAAATGCTGAACAAGCGTAGATTTACCCGAGCCTGTATGCCCGATTATACCTACAATCTCGCCCTCGTCTATACTAAAGCTTACATCACTTACGGCATCCTTTATAAAAAGCGCATTAGAGCCGTAGGTATAAGTCAGGTTTTGAACCTTTAAGATTGCCAATTATTCTTCCTCCAAGCAATATGCAATAGCATTCGCTGTTTCTTCAATAGATAAAACATCGGTAGAAACATTAAAGCCGTTTTGCTTTAACGCATATAATAGCTCTGTAGTTTGGGGAACTGATAGCCCTACCGATTTTAAAACTTCAACCTTTTTAAATATTTCTTTAGGGGTATTGTCGTCTATAATAACGCCGTCGTTCATAACCATCACCCTGTCAGCCTTTTCGGCTTCTTCCATATAGTGAGTTATAAGAACTACAGTAATGCCCTTTTCTTTATTTAACTTATGAAGTGTTGATACTATTTCTTTTCTACCCTTTGGGTCAAGCATAGCAGTAGGCTCGTCCAAAATAAGACAGGAAGGCTCCATAGCGATAATACCGGCAATAGCAATTCTTTGCTTTTGACCACCTGAAAGATGGTGGGGTGTTGATTCGCGGTATTCGTACATACCAACACTTTTTAAAGCATCATCAACACGCTTGCGAATAACCGACGGCTCAAGTCCCAAATTTTCGGGACCGAAAGCAACATCCTCTTCCACCACCGAAGCGACAAGCTGATTATCTGGGTTTTGAAAAACCATACCAACCTTACGCTTTACTTCAATTTCGGTTTCTTCGTCTTTAGTGTTTATTCCGTCAACCACAATATCGCCGTGTGTTGGCTTAAAAAGACCGTTCAAAAGCTTAGCCAAGGTAGATTTACCAGAGCCATTGTGACCGAGTATTACCGTAAAGCTTTCTCTTTTTATAGAAAACGAAACATTATCTACAGCTCGTTTAACAACATCTTCATCTACATATTCATAAACTGCGTTTTTTACTTCAATAATATTATCCATTATCTCTAATCCAAACTGTTGTATTACCGCAGGGCATACTAAAGCCCTTTTCGGTTATATTAAGACCTATTTCGTCGGTATAAACCGTACCTTTTCTTCCCTTTAGCGCGTATTCCTTTACCATATAGTTTAAAACTGTATGTGAAACACCCGCCGTATAAGAATTAAGCAAGAAAAACAAAGCGTTGTCTGATAAAAGCTTGCCCGTTTCGGTTAAGAGTTCTGCCAACTGTTGCTCTAATTTCCAAACCTCGCCATTAGGTCCCCTGCCGTACGAAGGTGGGTCCATAATAATAGCATCGTACTTTTTACCACGTCTTATTTCACGCTTTACAAACTTTAAGCAATCATCTACAAGCCAACGAACATTAGCATTTTCAAGACCTGAAGCCGCGGCATTTTCCTTTGCCCACTGTACCATACCCTTTGAAGCACCAACATGGGTAACGCTAGCCCCCGCCGAAAGACAGGCAACCGTAGCGCCGCCTGTATAGGCAAACAAATTAAGCACCGAAATTTCGCGGTTTTCTTTTTCAATAAGCGACTTTGCTAACGACCAGTTAACCGCTTGCTCAGGAAAAAGCCCTGTATGCTTAAATCCCATAGGCTTTAGTTTAAACTTTAAATCGTCATACTGTATACTCCAAACATCAGGCACTTTTTTATAGGTTTCCCAATGACCACCGCCCGAATTTGAACGGTGATACTTAGCGTGAGCATTATACCAAAGCGGATTTTTGCGCTCTTTGGACCAAATAATCTGTGGGTCGGGGCGTATTAGTATAATATCTCCCCAACGCTCAAGCCGTTCACCCGAATCAGCATCTATAAGCTCGTAATCATTAAATCCTTCAACAGTTCTCATTATAAAATCCTTTTAAAAAATCTTTTGCTGCGAACAGTCGCAGTCTTGCTTTATCTCTAAATGGTCATAAGCAAGCTTAGTAACACAGCGACCACGCGCAGTTCTTGTTAAAAAGCCTATCTGCATTAAATACGGCTCGTAAACATCTTCAATAGTAACCGCTTCTTCTCCCAAAGCCGCCGCCAAGGTATCAAGACCGACAGGGCCGCCCGAATAATTTGTAATTATGGTTGTAAGCATCTTACGGTCAAAATCGTCAAGACCTAATTCGTCTATTTCAAATCTTGATAACGCCTTTTGTGCCACTTGCTCGGTAATAACACCGTCATACTCAACCTGTGCAATATCTCTAACACGGCGAAGCAAGCGGTTTGCAATACGCGGTGTGCCGCGTGAGCGTGAAGCAATTTCCAAAGCGCCTTCAGGCTCTATGGGTATACCTAAAATTCCTGCCGAGCGTGTAACAATATCAGCTAACTGTTCAGGTGTATAAAGCTCTAACCTTAAAAGCACGCCAAAGCGGTCACGCAAGGGCGCTGTTAACTGTCCCGAACGGGTTGTAGCGCCAACCAAGGTAAAGTGTGGCACATCAAGTCTTATAGAGCGCGCCGAAGGACCTTTACCCAAAATAATATCTAGCGAAAAATCCTCCATAGCGGGATACAAAATCTCTTCAACATTACGCGAAAGACGGTGAATTTCGTCAATAAAAAGCACATCGCCTTGATTAAGTGAAGTTAAAATAGCAACCAAATCGCCCTGCTTTTCTATTGCAGGACCCGAGGTTACGCGAAGATTAACACCCATCTCTCTTGCAATAATACCCGAAAGGGTTGTTTTACCAAGGCCTGGCGGGCCGTAAAGCAAAACGTGGTCAAGGCTTTCGTTTCGTTGCAAAGCCGCTTTAATATAAATTCTTAAATTTTCCTTAACCTTATCCTGACCGATATAATCGTCCAAGGTTTTAGGGCGTAAAGTTAACTCGCCGTCATCTTCAGTGTAATTATAATCAGGAGAAACTATACGGTTTTCAAAATCCATTTCTTGTTCAATCATTTATTATATCCCCCTTGCGAGAGTTTTTAATGCGCCTTTAATAAGCTCTTCAGTAGAAAGCGTAGGGTCTAATTTGCCTACTGCAAGTGAAGCTTCGCTTTGAGTATAGCCAAGCGATACTAACGCCGAAATTGCTTCTTTGGTATTAGTATTGGCAGTAGCGTTGCCTACGGCCTTTATTACTATTTCATCACCCGTCTGTAGTGAGCCTACCTTGTCCTTAAGCTCTAAAACAATGCGTTGTGCAAGCTTTAAGCCTACACCGCTTGCAGCAGTAAGCGCCTTTGAATCATTGCTTGCAATATATAAAGTAAGCTGTGAAGCCGTAAATTCGGACAATAAAGCCAAGCCTATTTTAGCGCCAACACCATTTACCGAGGTTATAAGCTTAAAGGCCTCTAACTCATCCAAATCCTTAAAACCGTATAAATCCATAGCATCTTCACGCACAGATAAATAGGTATAAAGCATTATTTCTTCATTTTTGGGCGGTAGTTTATAAAGTGTATTTTTAGTTACAAAGCACTTATATCCTACTCCCGCACATTCAACCACAGCGCAGGTATTATCAGAATAAATAAGTTTTCCGCGAACAGTTGCTATCATAGTTTATCTCCTTAATAATGAGTCGGAATAATGTCCGTCACAAATTGCAATTGCCAATGCGTCGGCAGTATCGTCAGGCTTTGGTACCGCTTTTAAAGCCAAAAGGCTTTTCACCATTTCCATAACCTGATGCTTTTCTGCTCTGCCATAGCCTGTAACCGCCTGTTTTACCTGAAGCGGTGTATATTCAAAAACTTCTACACCCTTATTCTTTGCGGCAAGTACTATTACGCCCCTTGCCTGAGCAACGTCAATAGCGGTAGTAGAGTTTGTATTAAAATAAAGCTTTTCAATAGACAAACGGTCGGGCTTGTATTTTTCAATAATTTCGCACATATCGTTATATATTACCGAAAGTCTATTTGGAAAAGGTGTGTTAGCTTTGGTGGTAATAGCACCATAGCCCGCAACCGAAAAACGATTTTTTGCGTAATCTACCACACCGTAGCCCACGATTGCATAACCTGGGTCTATACCCAAAATTCTCATTTTCGCTCCCCTTCCCTAAAATAAAAACACTAATCCATAATAATTCATACTATTATATCATATATTAATATAAACGGCAACTATTTTTTTAAATAGTTATATATTAAATAGCAAAAACACAAAGATTGACTTTTGGCTGGATTTGGGATATCATTTACTTAAAACTAACTATTGAGGTGGCTTATGAAACTAAATGTTAAACGCACCGTATTAGTCGGCTTTGCATTTTTGTCTATCCTATCATTTTGGCAATTATACGATGGTCTTGTACCAAAAATTCTAACAGGCACCTTTGGTATTGAAGAAGCCTATTCAGGCTTCATTATGGCATTCGATAATATTTTGGCGCTTTTCCTCTTGCCACTTTTCGGCTCACTTTCGGATAAGTGCAAAAGTCCTTTAGGCAAACGCCGTCCGTTTATTTTATTTGGTACCATTGCAGCGGTAATTTTAATGATGGGCTTACCGATACTTGACAACAGTTATTACTCAAACCCAAGCCCCACTAAAATCATTTTATTTATTGTTAACTTAGGCTTACTTTTAATCGCAATGAGTACTTTCCGAAGCCCCGCCGTCGCCTTAATGCCTGATGTAACTCCGAAGCCGTTACGCAGTAAGGGTAATGCAATAATTAACCTTATGGGTGCTGTAGGTGGTGTACTTTACCTAATTATCACAAGCATACTTTATTCAAAAAGCAGAACCGAACACCTTGAGCATATAGACTATGTTCCGATATTTTTAATAGTAGGCGGAATAATGATTGTATCACTTTTGGTCGTATTATTTGGTGTGAATGAGCCTAAACTATGTAAAGAGCAAGCCGAGTATGAAGCTAACCACCCCGAAGATAATTTATCGGTTAAAGCTGAAGACTCAAAAGAAGAAAAAATGCCAAAGGCTGTGAAACGCAGTTTGATATTTCTTTTACTTTCAGTTGCGCTTTGGTATATAGGCTATAACGGTATTACCACTTGGTTTACAGTATATGCCGATAGAATGTGGGGTATGGAAATTGGACAAGCTTCCCTTTGCTTAACTGTAGCAACTGCAGGCGCTATCATAAGCTACATACCTATTGGTGTAGTATCGGGGCGTTTTGGCAGAAAGCTTATTATAATGCTTGGTGTAATACTTCTTGCTGCCTGCTTCTTTGTAGGATATGTTTATACACTTTTATATCACGAATTCCACTTTGTACTTTTGATACTTTTCGCCCTTGTAGGTGTTGCTTGGGCAGCAATAAATGTTAACAGTTTTCCAATGGTTGTAGAAATGTGTTCAGGAAGCGCAATTGGTAAATTTACCGGTCTTTACTACACCTTTAGTATGTTGGCACAAATTGTTACCCCTGTCCTTGCAGGTAAACTATTGGAAATAAGCTACAAAACACTCTTCCCCTACGCTGCAATTGCGGTTGCACTTGCCTTTGTAACAATGTGCTTTGTAAAACACGGAGATAATAAAGTTACTGTAAAAAAAGGTTTGGAGGCCTTTGATATTGATGATTAGTATTACAATAATTTTAATAATTATTGTCGCTTTGTTTTTACTTTATCTTTTTGCTCTTGGCGGTAGAATAGGCTTTACCGATTTTAAAGATTTCAAACAGTCCCCCTTTGCTCATCGCGGACTTTTTGGAAAAGGTATTCCCGAAAATAGCCTTAAAGCCTTTAAAAATGCAATATCAGGCGGCTATGGTGCCGAGCTTGATGTACATTTAACCAAGGACGGTAAATTAGCGGTTATTCACGATAGCTCAATATTAAGAACTACAGGCGTAGACCTTAATATTGAAGACTTAACACTCTCACAAGCCCAAAGCTATAATTTAGAAGGCACAAGCGAAAAAATTCCTTCATTAGAAGAAGTTTTAGCGCTTTTTGAAAATAAATATCCGCTTATAATTGAGCTTAAATCAACAACCAATAATGTAAACGAGCTTTGTAAGGCGACTGCCAAAGTATTAGATAATTATACGGGCGTTTACTGTATAGAAAGCTTTGATCCAAGGTGTGTTAGGTGGTTTTACAAAAATAGACCAAATGTTATACGCGGTCAATTATCGACAAACTTTTTTAAAGATAAAAATCTAGAAAAAGATTTTTTTAAAAAACTTGTTATGTCGCTACTGCTTACAAACTTTTTAACAAAGCCCGATTTTATTGCTTTCGATTTTGAGCATAGAAATTTCTTTTCTTTTCGCCTTGCTACAGAACTTTTAAAACTTCAAAAAGTTGGTTGGACAATTAAAACTAAAGCCGATATTAAAACTGCAGTCAAAGAAGATATGATACCAATTTTTGAAGATAGATAATCAAAAATATATAGCAACAGCCCCCTCTTAATTGAGGAGGCTGTTATTATATTAAATGTTTTCCTTTACAAATTGGTTATTTAAAAGTATGTATATTTAAGACCTATATCCTTATAACAGCTCGCATAGTTCCTAAAAATATCCGTCAAACTTTTGTTAAATTGTTAAAAAAATATCAATATTTTTGCGGTTTTCCCTCAATTTTGAAAATTCTTTGTTAAATTATTAACAAACCTATTGACATCGTATTATCCTACGCATATAATAGGATACATATTTTAAAAAATTGTTTTGGAGGTCATTATTATGGCAAGAGTTTATAATTTTAGCGCAGGTCCTTCTATGTTACCCGAAGAGGTTTTGAAGACCGCAGCAGCAGAAATGTTAGAATACGGTGAAAGCGGACAATCCGTAATGGAGATGTCACACCGTTCAAAAGAATATCAAGCAATTTTCGACGAGGCTGAAGCTAATCTTCGCGAGATTATGAACATCCCCGAAAATTACGAAGTGTTGTTCTTACAAGGCGGTGCTTCTACCCAATTTGCAATGATTCCCTTAAACCTTATGAACAAGAACAATAAGGCAGACTTTATTATCACCGGTCAGTGGGCTAACAAGGCTTATAAGGAAGCTGCTCGCTATGGTTCAGCTCGCGAGGTTGCATCTTCTAAGGATAAAACCTTTAGCTACATCCCCAAGACCACAGCCAAAGACTTCGATCCCGAAGCCGACTTTGTTCACATTTGTATGAACAACACCATTTACGGTACTAAATATAACGAATTGCCCGATACAGGCGATGTTCCGCTTATTGCAGATATTTCAAGCTGCATTTTGTCAGAGCCGATTGATGTTTCTAAATTTGGTATGCTTTATGCAGGCGCTCAAAAGAATGTTGCTCCCGCAGGTGTTACAATTGTTATTATCCGCAAGGATTTATTAGGCAACGCTATGGATATTACTCCTACAATGCTTAACTATGTTACCCACTCTGAAAACGGCTCTATGTTCAATACTCCCCCTTGCTACACAATCTATGTTGCAGGTCTTACATTTAAATGGATTAAGAAAATGGGTGGACTCCAAAAGATGAAGGAATTAAACGAAAAGAAAGCTAAAATTCTTTACGATTTCCTTGATAATAGCAAGCTTTTCAAGGGTACCGTTGTTCCCGAAGACCGTTCACTTATGAATGTTCCGTTTGTAACAGGTAACGACGAATTAGATGCTAAATTCGTTGCTGAATCTAAAAAAGCAGGTTTCGTAAACCTTAAAGGTCACCGTTCTGTTGGCGGTATGCGTGCTTCTATCTACAACGCAATGCCAATCGAAGGTGTAGAAAAGCTTGTAGCATTTATGAAGAAATTTGAAGAGGAGAATATCTAATGTATAAGATTAAAACATATAATAAAATTTCGAAATCCGGTCTTGCTAATTTCGATGACAAGTATACAGTAGGCGATGAAGTAGAAAACGCAGACGGTGCGATTGTACGTTCTGCCGCTTTACATGATACCGAGTTCCCCGCATCTTTACAAGCAATAGCTCGCGCAGGTGCCGGTACAAATAATATTCCAATTGACCGTTGCAGTGAACAGGGTATTGTTGTTTTCAACACCCCGGGTGCTAATGCAAACGCTGTTAAAGAACTTGTAATAGCAGGTCTTTTCATTTCTTCACGCCGCGTAATTTCGGGTATTGAATGGGCTAAAACCTTAAAGGGTAATGGCGATGAAGTTGGCAAAATGGTTGAAAAGGGCAAGTCTGCTTTCGCAGGCCCCGAAATCAAGGGCAAAAAGCTTGGTGTTATCGGTCTTGGCGCAATCGGTGTTATGGTTGCTAATGCCGCTAACTCTTTAGGTATGAAGGTTTACGGTTACGACCCCTATTTGTCGGTTAAATCGGCTTGGAATTTGAACCACAATGCAGTTTATATAAGCGATATTAACGAAATCTATGCTGAATGTGACTATATTACAATTCATGTTCCTCTCACCGATTCTACTAAAAATCTTGTAAACGCTGACACTATTGCTAAAATGAAAGACGGTGTTCGCATTCTTAACTTCTCACGTGCCGCTTTGGTTAACAGCACCGACCTTAAAGCTGCTTTAGAAGCAGGCAAGGTTGCCGCTTATGTTACCGACTTCCCAACCGAAGATGTTTTGGATGTTGACGGCATTATAGCTATCCCCCACCTTGGCGCATCTACTCCCGAATCGGAAGAAAACTGCGCTACAATGGCAGCTAAAGAGCTTATTGACTATATCGAAAACGGTAACATTGTAAACTCTGTTAACCTACCCGAAATCACAATGCCCCGTAGCGGTAAAAACCGTGTTTGCGTAATCCATAAGAACATCCCCAATATGCTTACTAAGATTACAGGTATAATCGCTGATGACAATATAAACATTGAAAATCTTCTTAATAAGTCACGCGGTGACTATGCTTACACTATGCTTGATATAGATGACGCTGACATAGCACAGCTCGAAACCGAAATCAAGGCAATTGAAGGCGTTATCCGCGTTCGTATAATCTAATTAAATTTTCAAAAGTGTTTAGACTCTCTTTTTTCAAAGGGAGTCTTTACTTTTGCTTTAAATTGTAGTAAAATGAATAAGTTAGGCGGTGAAAGAATTGAAGAATGTTGTAATTATAGGCGGCGGCGCGGCAGGTCTTATGGCAGCAATTACAAGCGCCGATAAAAGCAAAGTTACCCTTGTTGAAAAAAACGCCAAGGTTGGCAGAAAGCTTATGATAACTGGCAAGGGCAGATGTAATGTTTGCAACAACTGTGATATTGATACCCTTATAAACAACATTCCAAAAAACGCTAAATTTTTGTATTCCGCCTTTTCTATGTTTTCACCACAGGAACTTATGGAGTTTTTTGAAAGCAGAAAAGTACCCTTAAAAACCGAACGCGGAAATAGGGTTTTTCCCGTTTCAGATAAGGCGGTAGATATTGTTGATGCTTTATATAATGCGGTAATTAAAAGTGGCGCTAAAATTATAAATGCTACCGCCGAAAAGCTTATAACAAAAGAAAATAAGGTTATAGGTGTAAAGCTTCAAAACGGTGATATTTTACCCGCCGATAGCGTTATTTTAACCACAGGCGGTATGTCCTACCCACTTACAGGCTCTACGGGTGACGGATATAAAATGGCAAAGGAACTCGGTCATACGGTAACCGAATTGAAGCCGTCGTTAGTACCGCTTACTATTCACGAAGGCTTTTGCACGCGCCTTTCGGGACTAAGCCTCAAAAATGTTACACTAAGTGTTTTTGAGGATGGTAAGAAAAAGCCGTTATTCTCCGAACTTGGTGAAATGCTTCTTACCCATTTCGGTATATCGGGACCTCTGGTACTTTCAGCATCATCCCATATACGCTATATGGGTAAAAAACAGTATATCGCCTTTATTGATTTAAAACCCGCGCTTACAAAAGAACTGCTTGACAACCGCATTTTAAGGGATTTCAGTGAAGAGCAAAATAAAGACTTTGCAAACTCTTTAGACAAGCTTTTACCCAAAAGCCTAATCCCCGTTATCGTTAAATTATCAGGTATAGAAGGAAATCTGAAAGTTAATCAAATAACCAAGGAACAACGCTTAAAGCTTATTGATATAATCAAGGCATTACCGCTTCATATAACAGGTTTCAGACCTATTGAAGAAGCAATTATCACTTCGGGTGGTATTTCGGTTAAAGAAATAACTCCGCAAACTATGGAATCCAAACTTATAAGCGGTCTTTACTTTGCGGGTGAAATAATTGATGTTGATGCCTACACAGGCGGATTTAATTTACAAATCGCATTTTCAACCGGCTTTATGGCAGGCAAAAATGCTTAAAGAAAGGATATTATTATGATTTCAGTAGCAATTGACGGCCCTGCAGGCGCAGGCAAAAGTACATTATCACGCAAAACCGCAGAAAATTTAGGTTTTATTTATGTTGATACAGGTGCGCTTTACCGTACTGTAGGCCTTAAATTTTCAAGAATGGGCGCAGACACCAACTTAGATTGCGATATCGAAGGCATTTTAGCAAATACTACCGTAGATATCCGCTTTGTAGACGGTGAGCAAAGAGTATTTTTAGACGGTGAAGATGTATCCGAAGCTATCAGAACTCCTGCGGCTTCTATGATGGCTTCTGCTGTTTCGGCAAAACCGCCCGTACGCGCTTTCTTACTTGAAATGCAAAGAAAATTAGCAAGAGAAAATAATGTTGTTATGGATGGCCGCGATATCGGTACTGTGGTACTTCCTAATGCTACAGTTAAAATTTACCTTACCGCTTCCGCAGAAGACCGCGCTAAGCGCCGTTATGACGAGTTAATCCAAAAAGGCACAACTGTTACCTTTAAAGAAGTTTATGACGATATGGTACAGCGTGACTACAACGATATGCACCGCGAAATAGCACCTCTAAAACAAGCAGATGATGCCATTTTAGCTGACACTTCAGGATATGAATTCGAAGATTCATTAGCGCTTTTACTTAAAATTGTAAAGGATAATACTAATTTATGAAAATAACACTTGCCAAGACGGCAGGCTTTTGCTTTGGAGTAAATGCGGCAGTACAAACTGTTTACGATCTTTTAGAAGATAACAAAAAGGTTTGCACATTAGGACCCATAATACACAATCCGCAATTGGTAGCCGATTTAGAAGCCAAAGGAGTACGAATAGTTGATTCTCCAAACGAAGTTAAAGAAAACGAAACTTTGGTTATACGCTCACACGGTGTAGAAAAATCGGTATTGGATTTATGCGATAGTCAAAATATAAATTATGTTAATGCAACCTGCCCGTTTGTTGCGAAAATTCATAAAATAGTAGCCGAATATTCAAAGCAAGGCTATACAACAATAATTGCAGGTGACAAGAATCACCAAGAGGTTAAGGGCATAATCGGTCACACCGAAGGTGAATGCCATGTGATAGCCGACACTGATGAATTAGACAATTTGCTCAAAAATAATCCAAATTTAGCATTAGAAAATGTAACATTGGTTTCGCAGACAACTTTTAATTCAAAAATATGGAAAAAAGTTCAAAAAAAATTAAAAAAAGTATGTACAAATGCGAAAATTTTTGATACAATGTGTAATGCAACTTCTTTGCGTCAGGAAGAAGCTCATACCCTGTCGCTTTTAAGCGATGGCGTAGTAGTTATTGGCGGAAAACACAGTTCCAATACCGCCAAACTATACGATGTATGTAAGCTTAACTGCGAAAAAACTTTTCTTATTGAAACAGCGAGTGAATTACCGCTTGAAGTTTTAAAGGACTGTGAAAACATTGGAGTTGTTGCGGGTGCATCTACACCTGCAGGTATAATAAAGGAGGCCATAAAACTTATGTCGGAAAATTTACAACCGAAAGATGAACAGTTAGAAGTAGCTGTAGAAAAAACATTTGAAGAAATGACAGATGAGGAAGCATTTGAAGCATCCTTAAACAATCTTACAGGCGACCAAAAGGTAGTAGGTACCGTTGTTGCTGTTAACTCAACTGAAGTTACAGTAGATATCGGCCGTGGCGTTACAGGTTACATAACCGCCGCTGAATTCTCTACCGATGCTAATGTAGACCTTGTAAACGAAGTTAAGGTTAACGACCAAATCAACCTTATCATTATGAAAATAAATGACCAAGAAGGAACTGCAATGTTATCAAAGCGCCGCTATGACGCTATTGCAGGTTGGGACAAAATTGCCAGTGCCAAAGAATCAGGCGAGATTTTGACAGGCATTGTTAAGGATATTATTAAAGGTGGCGTTGTTGCTTACACAAATAATGTTCGAGTATTTATCCCCGCTTCTCAAGCCACCCTTTCAAGAAATGATTCTTTAGAAGAATTAAAAGGCAAGGAAGTTTCTTTCCGTATTATTGAAATTGGACGCGGCAGAAGAGCAATTGGCTCTATCCGTAATGTTCTTCGTGAGCAGAGAAAAGAGATGGAAGAAAAGATTTGGGCAGATATCGAAGTTGGTGACCGTTACAACGGTACCGTTAAGTCTTTGACAGGCTACGGTGCATTTGTTGATATCGGCGGCGTTGACGGTATGGTTCACATTTCTGAACTTTCTTGGGCTCGCATTAAGAACCCTGCTGAAGTTGTTTCTGTAGGCGATGTTATTGAAGTTTATATTAAAGACCTTGATAAAGAAAAGAAGAGAATTTCTTTAGGCTACAAAAAGGCTGAGGACAATCCTTGGACCATTTTCCAGAACAACTACAATGTTGATGATGTTGTTAAGGCTACAATCGTTAGCATGACAACCTATGGTGCATTCGCGCGCATCATCCCCGGTGTTGACGGCCTTGTTCATATTTCACAGATTGCTAACAAGCACATTGCTAAACCACAAGATGAATTAAAAATCGGTCAAGAGGTTGATGCAAAGATTACCGCTATTGATTTAGAGCAAAAGCGTGTAAGCCTTTCTATCCGCGCGTTACTTCCCGAAGAAGTAGTAGAAGAAGCTGTTGAAGAAGTTGTAGAAGCTACCGCAGAAGAAGTTGTAGAAGCTCCTGTAGAAGAAGCAGCTGAATAATCAAAGCAAAATTTAAGAGTATTCAAGTTTTTAACTTGAATACTCTTTTTTTAACCCTTTTTACAGCCACAGCATTTACTTTCATAAAGCTTTCCAGTATTAAGTGTTTTTTCTTCGGTTATAAAGCCTAATGTTTTAAAGATTTTCTCAGGCGCTTTTTCCGCCCATATAGCCTGCTTTAAATTACGGCTTGCCGCAATATGTAAGGTGCTTCTAAGCACTCCATCTAAAAGCATTAAATCACTTTGAGGTTCTATAGCACGGATAGTCATTTCTCCGTCTTTTATATCGAAAAGACAATAACCCAAAACTTCTTCTTTGTCTTTAGCACAAAGGCTTTCGGAATATTGGGTTATAACAAGATTTTCTTTATCAAAAAGAAGTTTTGTTTCTTCTTTTGATGCTATTTTTAAAGTAATCATTTTATCTCCTTAGGTAATACTTGTAAGACGGCGCATTTCTTTTTCGTTTAAATCGCGCCAGCTACCGCGCGGCAGCATACCAAGCTTTACACCTGCAATTTCGGTACGCTTAAGGCGTAAAACCTCAAGTTTTACTTCTTCGCACATACGTCTTATTTGACGATTTCTGCCTTCCTGAATAACAAAGATAAGCACCGTTCTGTCTGCTTTCCTTTCAGCCACAAAACAGTCACACGGAAGGGTTTTCACTCCGTCAAGCAATATGCCTTCACGAAGCTTAATTATCTTCTCATCTTCCACTTCACCCTTTACGGTAACACGGTAGGTCTTGTTAACATGGTATGACGGATGTGTAAGGCGGTTTGCAAACTCGCCGTCGTTTGTCATTAAAAGAAGTCCTTCAGAATTCATATCAAGTCTGCCCACAGGAAAAAGGCGCACAGGTGCATCTTTAACAAGGTCGGTAACACATTTTCTGCCCTTTTCATCACTTGCGGTGGTTACAAATCCACGCGGTTTATGTAGCATTATATACATCTTAGTAGTATTGGCTACAACATTTTTACCACGAACGGTTATTTTATCGCGCTTAGGGTCCACCTTTTGACCTATTATAGCAATATGCCCGTTAACCTTAACCTTGCCCATCTCTATAAGCTCTTCGGCTTTTCTGCGTGATGCAATGCCGCAATCAGCCAAGTGCTTTTGCAAGCGCACTTTATTATCCTTCATTTTATTCTCCTATATATTCATAATAATTGTCTTAAATATCTTTAAAATATCTTCTAACGCGTTTTCGTTCGGACTTAGTGAAGCAATCTCTATATTAGATAAAATTGGTTTTTCAGCCAAAATTTTATCACCCTGCGTATAAACCGCTTTGCCAACCTCTTCATTTATTTTTATAGGCGCATAAAGAAATTGCGGTAAATATATTTTGCAGTTTATATCCGCTGTATCAAGACTGTTTATTGTAAGCGGATTAATTTCTACAAAAAGGCTATCACTACTGCCGTTTATTACGGGAATATTATATCCGTTTACAAGCGGCGAAAAATTTGTTTGTTTTATGGCCGAAAACCCATAATTAAGCATTGTTTTATGGTCCTGCCAATCGCTTGGCGCGTTTAGGGTTACAGCAATTAAATATTTACCGTCACGCTTTGCGGCAGACACCAAGCACCTGCCCGATTTTTTGGTAAACCCTGTTTTTACACCAATAACACCGTCATACATTTTAAGTAATTTATTATGGTTGGTAAGTGTTCGTCTGTACGGCGGATTTCCGTAATTAAGTGTAGCCGATTTACTTGCTACCACTTTAGAAAACTCCTCGTTTTGCATAGCGTATTTAGTCAGCATTCCTAACTCATAAGCGGTGGTATAATGACTTTCCCCATCTAAACCTGAAGGGGTTTCAAAATGAGTGGATGTAAGCTCTAATTCGCGCGCTTTATTGTTCATCATATCAACAAAGCCTTTTATAGAGCCGCCAACAGTATAAGCTATAACATTTGCCGCATCATTACCTGAAGAAAGCATTAACCCATACAGCAAATCGTGAAGTGTTACCTTATCCCCCGCTAAAAGTCCCATAGACGAGCCTTCAACCCGTAGCATTTCGGCGGTGACGGTAATCTCCTTCTCAAAATTACCGTATTCACAAAGAAGTAATGCGGTCATAATTTTAGTAGTGCTTGCCATTGGCAGTTTTTGATCGCTGTTTTTTGCGAAAATAACTTCGCCGTTTTCTCCGTTTATAAGTACTGCCGCTTTAGCCGAAACCGATAAATTACTTTGTGCTTTTACCGGTTGTACCAAAGCTAATATGAAAACTAAAATTACCGCTATTTTCTTCAAAATCAACACCCACCATATATTAAAATAAATATGATGGGGTGTGTTATTTTATTCAGGTATGTCTATTGGTTCAGTTTTGAAAAGCTCTTTAGCCTTTTCTATAATATCGGGTGCCATGCTTATTGCTTTTTCAACTGTTGTGAGTTCATTATAAACAGGCAACATTTTAACATCAGTACCGTTTATCACAATAAAAGCTATGGGCGAAACGGTAACACCTGCACCGCCACCGCCACCGAAAACCTGTGTGGACGCTTTTGCAACGAAATCACTACCGCCGGTAGCAAGCCCGTAAGCAACCTTAGAAACAGGAATAAGCGTAATGTTACCGATTTCTATAGGATTGCCTGTTATAATATCGGCATTTACCATACCTTTTAACTTTTCAAGTGTTGTATCCATAATATTTTTTATACTATTCTCACTCATTAAAACTCATTCCTTATACAAAAATTTTTATATTCTTTATATATTCTAACCGCAAAAATCAAAATAAAAATAACGCTTGCCTTTATTTTTAAAGAAAAGGTAACATTGCTTTTTTTATTTTCAAAATCCGCCTTTACATCAACGCTTTTATACTGTAAATTTACAAAACCTTCCACAAAAGAAAGAGTTGGATAAACTGCCGAGCAAACCAGACCATAGTTAGTAGCAGTTTGTGCGGCATCATCCCCCGCTACCGCTATGAAAAGGCAAATATCTTTTAATTTTACAAATTTTAAAAAACGCTTTAGCGGTACTGTGCAGTCTTTTACAAATGCAAAAATCTCTTTTACCGCCACAACAAAGCCTTTTTTATCCGTTAACTTTTCAAAAAAACTTTTTTCTTTTTTTTGTTCAGTCTTTTTGGGGGTGTTGCTAATTTTATTTTTTTGTTTTGGTTTTTCACTTTTATCTAAATTAAGTGTTACAAAGGCTACCTTAAGCTTATACTCAAAGTCACCATCATAGAGCAAGTTTAAATTCACAGGCAATAGTAAAACCACCACCGCCAAAATCAAAAAAATGCCTAAAATATACAATAAAAACAATTAAAGCACTCCTACAAATATTTTTAATCAAAAATATTAAAACTATTCATCAAGAGTTAACTGCTCTCCTAGGTCCGTAACCTCTTCTCCGTTTTGGTCTTTAGGTAAGGGGGGCAATTCGCTTAAATCCCCTAAAGAGAAGCAACGCAAAAAGTTTTTGGTAGTTCCGTAAAGCAAGGGCTTGCCGGGAAGTTCAAGTCTTCCTCGTTCTTCTATAAGCGCTTTCTCAATTAAGGTGGTAACTACACCCGAGCAATCAACACCCCTGACCTGTTCTATAAAGGATTTTGTAACAGGCTGATTATAGGCTACTACTGCCAAAACCTCAAGTGCGGCAGAAGACAAGGGTGTGCGTCTTCTTATATCGAAAGCTTTTTTAATATAATCCGCATATTCGGTATCAGTAGCAAGCTGATAAGTATTTTCCATTCTTACAAGCTTTAAAGCGCTGTCGTTATCTTCAAGCTTTTTTGAAAGCGCTTCCATAACCTCTACCGTTTTTTCGGGAGTTATTTCAAAAACTTGAGCGAAGCGTTCTATTGACATCGGCTCGCCGCTTGCAAAAAGCACAGCCTCAAACGCTTTTATAAGTTGTTTAGTTGTCATTGTTTTTATGCCCCTTAATAAGTGTAATTTGCTGATTTTCACCGTCACCATCAACCTCAACGCGATTAGCTTTACAAAGTTCTAACACCGCTAAAAAAGTTGCAACAAGTTCGGAACGGCTACTTGCAGTTTTATAAAGGTCTGAAAGCTTACTCTTACCACCGCGCCATAAATTGCGGATTACAAAAACTATTTTTGTAGAAACCGAAACAATCTTTTTAGCTACAATTTTTGTAAACGGCGCAGTCGAAGGCGGTAACCTTCTAAGCCCCCTGCCTACTGCGGCAATATAGCTTTCATACATAACGTTTTTCGGATGTACAAGCTCATAAGTTTTAGGCAACTCATACTCGGTAGGAAGCCTTACAAACATATCAAACCCACTTTGCATTGTCGAAAACTTGGCTGCCATTTGCTTGCAAAGCATATATTCAAGCAACTCTCCTGTTAATTCTTCCTTAAGCTTTACAACCTCATCGTGTTTAGGCAGTAAACTAACTGTTTTAATATAAAGTAAACGGGAAGCCATCTCTAAAAAGTCACTCGAAATTTCCATTTCGTCCTGTTTGAATTTTTCTATTTGCTCTAAATACTGCTCAATAAGCTCAAGTAGCGGAATATCGTAAATATTATACTTATTACGCGCAATCAACTGTAACAGTAAATCAAGCGGGCCTTCAAAGCCTTCTAATTTATAATTTAAAATATTTTCCATCTTACACCAAATACAACAAATAAGAATTTAAATTTAAAATACTGAAAAATCCGTTTAAAATCGAATTCGTAGCCAAATAAATAGGTATATCAAGTACATCGGTGAAAATCAATATCATTAAGCCGTAATAAATGTATCTTTCATACCGCATTATTTTGTAGTATATTCTGTCAGGCAATATAACACCCAAAATTCGTGAACCGTCAAGTGGAGGTACGGGAATAAGGTTAAATACCGCTAACGAAACATTTATTTTTGCAACACCCACAAAAAACAGCGCTATATAAACTACCGTTTGCGAAACCGCAAACAACAATACTATTTTAGCCATGAAAAGCGATAAAAAAGCTACAATAAGGTTTGAAAGCGGGCCCGCAAAGGCTACTATACCCATACCGCTTTTTGAATTTTTAAAATTATACGGGTTAACCTGTACAGGTTTTGCCCACCCAAAACCAAAAAATAATACACAAAGCGAGCCTATAATATCAAGATGTGCAAAGGGGTTTAAAGTTAATCTGCCTTGATACCTTGGTGTAGGGTCACCCAACTTATCCGCCGCAAAGGCGTGGGCAAATTCGTGTATAGGCAGAGTAAGGAAAATTACCGCCAAGGTAGACAGTATATAAATTAAAGCACCAATAAAATCAATATCTCCTGATAACAATGAACTAAGCAAGACATACCCCTCCAATCTAATATATAATTATACTATATCTATAATAAAAATACAAGTACAAAAAACAGTTAGTATTTTTATAAAAAAATGTAGATTTTTGTAGTAAATAGTGGTATCATAGATACAAATAGCCTATGGAGGAAGATTGAATGAATATTGCAGTAGCACAGTCAGGTGGACCTACCGTTGCCATAAACGCTTCGCTTGCGGGTGTTTTTAAGGGTGCGCTTGAAAGTAACCAAATTGATATCGTTTACGGTTCTCTAAACGGCATTGAAGGTATTATCGGGCAAAACCTTGTAAACCTTAATGAACTTATAAAAAATGATGACGATTTAGAGCTTGTAAAGCTCACACCATCTACCGTTTTGGGTTCTTGCCGTTATAAGCTTCCGTCTTTCGATAAAGATGCTTTAGTTTACGATAAAATTATTGAGTGCTTTAAAAAATATAACATAGGTGCTTTTTTCTACATAGGCGGAAATGACTCTATGGATACCGTAAACAAGCTTTCAAAGTACACTACCGAAAACGGTATAGATATTAAGATTATCGGTGTTCCGAAAACCATTGATAACGACCTTTGCTCAACCGACCATACCCCAGGCTTCGGCTCAGCGGCTAAATACCTTGCAACTACTTTGCAAGAGATTACAAGGGACAGCGCAGTTTACGACCTTAAATCTGTAACAATAGTTGAAATAATGGGTAGGCACGCAGGTTGGCTTACCGCTTCAAGTGCGGTTTTACACGCTAACGGTGAAACTGCCCCCCACCTTATCTATCTCCCTGAAGGCGAATTTTCACAAGCCAAGTTTTTAAGCGATGTTAAATCACAGTTTCAAATTCGCAACTCGGTTATTGTTGCGGTTTCTGAAGGCATTACCCTTGGTGATGAAAACTATCGCTCGGGTAAAGTGGATAATTTTGGTCACGCTTACCTTTCAGGTATAGGTAAATTACTCGAAAATCTTGTAACCGAGAAAATTGGTTGCAAGGTGCGTTCTATCGAGCTTAATGTTATGCAACGCTGTTCTTCACATTTGGCATCTAAAACCGATATTGACGAGTCGGTACTAATAGGCGAAACCGCCGTTAAAGCCGCGCTATCAGGCAAAACAGGTATTATGATGACCTTCCTTCGCGTAAGCAATAACCCTTATAAAATTGAAATTGGCGAAGCCGACACAAGCCTTGTTGCAAACAATGAAAAAACCTTCCCTAAAGAATGGATTTGCGACAACAGTACAAACATTACAAACGATGCTATAGAATACTTCCTACCGCTTGTAAACGGCGAAGTCGGGATTAAAACCAAAAACGGTCTACCCGTTCACTTTAAAATCAATAAATAGTAAAAAACTGACTACATTTTGTGTAGTCAGTTTTTTGTTAGTACAATTTCACATCACACCAAAGCATTTCATAATAAATCCTTATTTCGTCTTCAATATCGTGATAATACTGCACTTTGGGTATATCCTTATCATTAGGATAAAGAATTTCATTTTTATAATAGTAATAGTCGGGGTTATTTATTACCGCAGTATTTGGGGAAGCATAACCGATATATTCGGCATTAGCGGTAGCAATTTGTGGCTCTAAAAGGAAGTTTATATACATAAGCGCCGCTTCATAATTTTTACACGATTTAGGTATACAAACTGAATCGATAAATACATTCGTACCCTCGTTCGGATAGAAAAAGGCTAAATCCTCGTTAGTTTCATACATTGTAAGATAATCACCTGCATAGTAAGGCGCAATAGCCGACTCACCTGTTTCCATTTTTCCGTAAACCTCATCCATCACATAAGACTGCAAGTTATCCTTACCTTTTTTAAGCAACTCTGCCGCCTTGTCCCAATCCGCCTTATTCGTAGAATTAAGGTCCTGTCCCAAAAGCATTTGAGCAGTCATAAAAGCGTCGCGCGGATTATTGAAATTAAGCGTCTTATCCTTATACTTTTCGTCCCATAAAACATTCCACGAATGCTCTATATCCACCCCTACCTGCTCCTTGTTGTAGATAATACCTACCATACCAACACTATAGGGAATGCTATATTCATTTTTGGGGTCAAAATACACATTCTTATATTTTTCATCAACAAGCTTGTAATTTGAAAGTTTAGAGGTGTTAATTTTTAAAAGCTCGCCCTCTTTAATCAGGCGTTGTACCATATAGTCAGATGGAATAATAATATCGTAGGTAATACCACCGCTTTTGATTTGAGAATACATGGTTTCGTTGCTTTCAAACATAAGGTAGTTTACCTTTATTCCTGTAAGTCGCTCAAATTCGGCATTAACATCAATCATTCCATCGCCGCCATCCGAGATATATTCACCCCAGTTATACACTGTAATAGATGTACCCGCTAAGGAACGGTCATAGCTTCCCTCTAAATCAAGGTCAAAATACTTATAAGTATAATCACAGCTACAAAGACAAAACAGCAAAACGACAGTTAAAATAAAAGAAAGAAGTTTTTTCATATCAAAACCTCCTTTTAGCCGCTTTACGCTCTGCTTTATTACTTACCATATTGTAAAAAATAAGCAAAAGGAATATTACAATAAATATAAGCGTCGAAAGGGCATAAGTATCAGGAGTGACCGATTTTTTGGTCATATTATAAATAATAATCGGCAAGGTTTGATAGTCACCACAGGTAAAATAGCTTATTACAAAATCGTCAAGCGAGAGTGTAAATGCCATAATCATACCTGTTGCTATTCCTGTTGAAATTGATGGTAAAATAACCTTAAAAAAGGCTTTTACAGGGGTACAGCCAAGGTCTAAGGCCGCTTCGTGCAAATTAGCATCGGTTTGCTTTAGCTTTGGCATTACCGAAAGAATTACATAGGGCAAATTAAAGGTTATATGTGCTATAAGAACAGTTACAAAACCCAGTGACTCTGAAAGACCAACAAGTTTCCCCACAAATACAAATAAAAACATTAAAGATATACCTGTTACAATATCAGCATTCATCATAGGTATATTGGTTGTAGCCATAATAAGCTTGTTTGCAACTTTGCTTCTTATAGCCATAATACCGACTGCCGCAGCGGTACCCAAAATGGTAGAAATAACCGCCGAAAGCACTGCAATAACAAGAGTGTGTTTCAACGCTCCAAGCATTGTGTTATTTGATATAAGGCTTAAATACCAATTAAATGAAAAACCTTCAAAAACCCATACGCTTTCTGACGAGTTGAACGAGAAAAATATCATAACAAGTATGGGTGCATAAAGGAACAAGAGTATCAACCATATATAAATGCGAGATAACATTTTCATATTAACACGCCCCCACTCTCGTCATCTGTAAACCTATTCATAACGAATAGACTTAGCATAATAAGCACCATTAAAACAAGCGAAATCGCCGATGCTATATTATAATAATCGGGGCCCGAGTTATAAAAATATTCAATGGTATCGCCTATTAGCATTGTCTTGTTTCCGCCGAGCTTTTGCGAAATGTAAAAAGTACTTACACTAGGTACAAAAACCATAGTTATACCCGAAATAACACCGGGACGGCTTAAAGGGAAAATAACCCTTTTAAACTTATTGAATGCGTTTGCACCCAAATCGTCAGATGCTTCTAAAAGCGAGTTGTCAATTTTACTCATAACCGAATAAATTGGCAAAATCATATAGGGTATAAAGTCATAAACCATACCCAAAATTACAGCACCCGGGGTATTTATAAGCTTAAGCGGTCCTATACCGATTTTTCCTAAAATGGTGTTTATAATACCCGTATTAGCAAGAATACTTATCCAAGAATATGTACGGATAAGAAAGTTCATCCACATAGGAAGCATAACTATCATCATAATCATTTTTTGCGAGCTAATTTTTAGCTTTGTCATAAAATAAGCCATAGGGTAAGCAAGCAATAATGTTATAACGGTAGAAATAAGCGCATAAACGATTGAAATTGCAAAGGCTTTTTTATATCTTCCAAGCGACGCTAAATTAGCAAGCGTAAACACACCATTCGCATCAGTCAAGGCAAAATAAGCCATTATAACAAGCGGTACAATGATAAATATAGCCGACCAGACAATGTACGGACAGGCTACAAGCTTATTGCCGAAGGATTTTTTGTTCACTCAACCACCTCCTCAGGGTCGGAAAGGTGGTCAATTTCCTCACTATAAGAAGAATAGTCGCCATAAAGACCTGAATACTCACTCTTTTTCATAATATGAATAGCATCAGGCTCAATATAAAGACCTACTTTATCGTCTACAAAATGCTCATCGGTGGTTTGTATCATCCACTTAAAACCGCCTATATCTACAATGATTTCATAGTGAACACCAAGGAATGAAACCGAAGTTACAACACCGGTAAGCATACCTTTATCAACCGGAACAATGTCAACATCCTCCGGGCGCACTACAACGTCAACTAATTCATTAGCCCCAAAGCCTTTATCAAGACAATCAAATTTAGCGCCAGAAAATTCCACATAATAGTCCTTAAGCATAATGCCGTCTACTATGTTAGATTCACCTATAAAATCAGCAACAAAGGCATTCTGAGGTTCGTTATAAATATCCTGCGGAGTACCCACCTGCTGAATTTTACCGCCGTCCATAACAACCACGCGGTCAGACATAGTTAAGGCTTCCTCTTGGTCGTGGGTTACAAATATAAAGGTAATGCCTAACTGCTCTTGAATTTTCTTAAGTTCCTTTTGCATATCCTTGCGAAGCTTTAAGTCCAAAGCGGCTAACGGCTCGTCAAGGAGCAGCACCTTTGGATGATTGGCAATAGCGCGCGCAATAGCAACACGCTGTTGCTGACCACCCGAAAGGGTATCAATACTGCGCTTTTCCAGTCCCGAAAGATTAACAAGCTTTAGCATCTCTAAAACCTTTTGCTTTATTTGGTCATTAGGTAACTTTTTAACCCTAAGCCCGAATGCTACATTTTCATACACATTAAGGTGCGGAAAAAGGGCATAACGCTGAAAAATGGTGTTAACCTGACGCTTGTAAGCAGGCACACCATTGATTTTTTTACCCTCAAAGATAACATCACCGGCGTCGGGCTCTAAAAACCCTGCTATTAAACGGAGTGTTGTAGTTTTACCGCAACCCGAAGGTCCCAAAAAGGTTATAAACTCTTTGTCTTTAATCTCAAGACTAAGATTATCCAATACCTTCTCACCGTCAAAAGTCACCGAAATGTCTTTAAGTTGTACAATATTTTCTGTTTGCATAAAAAGCATCCCCCTTTGTTCAACACATAAGTGTCGAAACAAGAATTATTCTTTGACAGTGAAAAAATGATAGAGCTACATTTTTCCATCCGTCTATCTTGCTCGATACTCGCCGTTTCCTCGTAATATGCCCTGAACAAAGGGTTTTTCATAGTTTTCTAAGATAGTCAAAGTATTTAAACTTCAATCAGCCTTAAAGGGTGATTTTTAGGCGTATTTCAGCTGATTGTCACCCATAGGCGCCATTGTCTTGAAACTACGGCATAAAATCTGAAACAGCACTCTACACAAGATGCTTTGTCGGCAAAAACCGACATATTTAGTTGTTATTAGATAACATTACAAATATATAATATAATCTTAGAAATGTCAATAGTATTTGTTGATGTGAAAATAAACCAAAACAGAAATTTGAAATTATGGCTAAATAATGTAAAAAAACACTTGATTTTTAAAAGTGTTTGTGATATAATTTATCGGCTAATGAGAAATTAGCAAATAAAAACACACACTCCGTTTAATAACGGCGACTTTTCGCAGGTGTCACCCAATACTGTCGGGTGATTTCTAATCGGCGGAGTGGAGGAAAATTCTTAGGAGGAAAAACAAATGGCAGTAGTATCAATGAAACAGTTGCTTGAAGCCGGTGTTCATTTCGGACATCAAACAAGACGCTGGAATCCGAAAATGGCTGAGTACATTTTCACAGAAAGAAACGGAATCTATATCATCGACCTTCAAAAGACCGTTAAAAAACTTAACGAAGCTTATATGTTTGTTCGTGACATTGCAGCTGAAGGCGGCGACATTCTTTTCGTAGGTACCAAGAAACAGGCCCAGGATTCTGTTAAGGAAGAAGCAGAGCATTGCGGTATGCCCTATGTTAACGCTCGTTGGCTTGGCGGTATGCTTACAAACTTCTCTACAATCCGCACCAGAATTGCAAGACTTAACCAGCTCCGCACTATGCGTGATGACGGTACCTTTGAACTTCTTCCCAAAAAAGAAGTTGTAAAATTAAACCTTGAAATTGAAAAGTTAGAAAAATTCCTTGGCGGTATTCAAGATATGAAGAAGACTCCCGCAGCGCTCTTCATTGTTGACCCCCGCAAAGAAAGAATCGCAGTTGCAGAAGCTAAAAAGCTTGGTCTTCCGATCATCGCTATCGTAGACACTAACTGTGATCCTGATGAAATTGATGCAGTTATCCCCGGTAACGACGATGCTATCCGTGCAGTTAAGCTTATTTCTGAAACTATTGCTGCTGCAGTAATCGAAGGCAGACAGGGTACCGAAATGGGTACCGCTGCTACTGAAGAAGCAGAAGTAGCTGAAGAAACAGAAGAAACTGCTGACGCTGAATAATTTTATACTTGGAGGAAACTAAAATGGCTTTTACCGCTAAAGACGTACAGGCTTTAAGAGAAAAAACCGGTTGCGGTATGATGGACTGCAAAAAGGCTCTTGTTGAATGCGACGGCGATATGGATGCCGCAGTTGACTATTTACGTGAAAAAGGTCTTGCTTCACAAGCTAAAAAGGCTACACGTATTGCTGCTGAAGGTACAGTTGCTGTATACACCGCTGACGATGTGGGCGCAGTTGTTGAAGTAAACAGTGAGACCGACTTCGTTGCTAATGGCGAAGGCTTTAAGGCTCTCGCTGCTGAGATTGCACAGATCGTTGCAGAACAAAACCCTGCTGATGTTGACGCTCTTCTTTCTTGCGAAAAAGATGGTCAAACAGTTGAAGCAAAAGTACAGGAATTATTCCTTGCTATTCGCGAAAACATTAAGGTTCGCCGTTTTGCCCGTTTTGAAGGCAAGGTTGCTTCCTATGTTCATATGGGCGGCAAAATCGGTGTTCTTGTAAACTTTGAAACCGAAGCTGATATTAATAACGAAGTTGTTGCTACCGCAGGTAAGAGTGTTGCAATGCAAATTGCCGCTATGAACCCCGGCTTCTTAGACAGAGCTTCCGTATCAGACGAAGTTCTTGAAAAAGAAAAGGCTATCCTTATTGCTCAAATGAAGGAAGACCCCAAAATGGCTGGCAAGCCCGATGCTGTTCTTGGTAAAATAGTTGAAGGTAAAATCGGTAAATTTTACAAGGAAAACTGCCTTGTTGAACAACAGTTCATTATGGATGGCGACATCACTGTTGAAAAGTATCTCGCAGGTATTGCTAAAGAAATCGGCACAGACCTTAAGATTACAAGCTTTGTTCGTTTTGAAAAAGGCGAAGGTATTGAAAAGCGCGTAGACGACTTTGCTGCTGAAGTAGCAGGTATGGTAAAATAATTTTACTAAATAACTATTAAAGGCTCGGTAAAAACCGAGCCTTTTTTCTATGTTTATAATAATTGTTATTTGCTTAATTCCTTAGTACGCTTATAAGAAGCCTTTAAAGCCGCATTTACATTAGCGTCAAAATCAGAATTAAAAAGCGCATTTACTCCTTCGATTGTGGCGCCACCCTTACTGCAAACCGCTTTTCGTAAGGTTTCGGGGCTCTCACCACTTTGCAGCATTAACTTAGCAGCGCCTACTAAGGTTTGTGCGGCATATTCTATAGCCTTATTTCTTTCAAGGCCTAATTCTTCGCCTGCTTTAGCCATACTCTCAGCAAACATATAAACAAATGCCGGTCCGCAACCCGAGATAGAACACCCCGCATCAATAAGTGTTTCCTCTATTTTATCTAACTTACCCGAAAACTTCAAAATTTCTAAAAACTCTTTTTCTTCCGTATCACTTATAACCTTGCATAGCGAATATAAAATCATACCTTCACCTACCGCAACAGGAGTATTTGGCATAATACGGATTGTTGGAAGCTTATCGCCTATCATTTCGCTTAGCGTAGAAATTTCAATTCCCGCTGCCATGGTGACTAATATAAACCTATCATTACGCTCTTTTAAAATATCGGCAATATCACTTATTAAATCGGCCATTCCTTGCGGTTTAACACCTAAAAAGATATACTTTGCAGTTTTAGCAATATCGTTAACACTGACAACACTTCCACCTATTTGTGTAGCAAGGGCATTAGCTTTTTGGTTGTCCATATCGGTAAGCAAAATATCCGTTTTCCCCGATTTTGCAACCGCTTTAGCCAAAGCACCGCCCATGTTACCACAACCGATAAAACCTACCTTAATTTTTTCCATCATCTCACCTGACCATTGCCTTCAATAATATATTTATAAGTATTTAATTCCATAAGTCCCATAGGTCCCCTTGCGTGAAGTTTTTGGGTAGAAATACCCATTTCACACCCAAGACCAAACTCGCCACCATCAGTAAAACGAGTAGAAGCATTTACATAAACCGCCGCCGAATCCACAATTGAAGTGAACATTTTTGCCGCCACCGAATCGGTAGTTATGATGCTTTCGCTATGGTGGGTAGAATGTTCTGCTATATGCTCTATGGCACCCTTTACGCCGTCAACAATCTTTACCGCCATTATGTAATCCAAAAACTCGGTATCAAAATCATCATCTGTAGCCGGTGTTGCATTTATTATTTTACATACTTCACTATCTCCCCTAAGCTCTACCTTACCCTCAAACATATCATAAAGCTTGGGTAAAAATTCCTTTGCTACCGCCTTATCTACAAGGCAGGTTTCCATAGCATTACAAACTGACGGACGGCTTGTTTTAGCATTATTTATAATATTAAGCGCCTTATCTATATCGGCGGTTTTTTCAACAAATATATTGCAAATACCAGTACCTGTTTCAATACAAGGCACAGTGGCATTTTCGGTACAGGCTTTTATTAGCCCCTTACCGCCACGCGGAATAAGTAAATCTATATAGCCTACCGCAGTCATAAGCTCGTTAGCGCTATTACGTGTTATATCCTCTAAAAGATTAACATAATCTTCACTGACACCACTATTTTTTAGACCTATTTTTAAGGCATCCACTATAGCTTTTGAAGAATTATAAGCCTCTTTACCACCTCTAAGCACACAAACATTACCGCTTTTGAAGGCAAGCGCAGCCGCATCGGAAGTAACATTGGGCCGGCTTTCGTAAATAATTGCTATAACACCAAAAGGCACCGATACTTTATTTACTTTTAAGCCGTTTTGAAGCTCTACGCGGGATAAAACCTTACCTACACCATCGGGCAAAGCGGCAACATCTAAAATACCCTTTGCCATACCAACAATCCGTTCTTTTGTAAGGGCAAGCCTGTCAATCATAACATCGCTTATTTTATCCTTGGCGTTTTCTATATCAATTTTATTAGCCGCTAAAATTTTATCACTATATGAAAGCAAAGCCTCTGCCATTTGGGACAAGGCTTTGTTTTTTTGGTCGGTTGTAAGCACACTCTCACGCGAGAGCTTTTTTGCTTTCTTTAAAACTTCAAATGTAGTCATAACTTAACACCCTTAAAACGAGTACCAACATCCTTACCTTCAACAATTGAGTAAAGTATGGACGGGTTATTACCATTTGCAATTACCATATCTATACCGCACTGTGTAACGATTTTTGCCGCCTTAAGCTTAGTAGCCATGCCGCCGGTACCGAGTTTGCTACCTACACCGCCCACCATTTGTTCAATCTCGGGAGTTATTTTATCCACTGTATGTAAAAGCTTAGCATCATTGTTTTTACGCGGGTCCTTGGTATAAAGACCGTCAATATCACTTAATATTATAAGCAAATCGGCTTCGCTTGCAGTTGCAACAATAGCGCCCAAAGTATCGTTATCGCCTATTTCGATTTCGTTAGTAGAGATTGTATCGTTCTCGTTAATAATTGGAATAGCCGAAAGCTCTAACAAACGGTACATTGTGTTTGTAAAGTTTGCTTTGCGGTCGGCATGCTCAATATCGTCACCTGTAAGCAATATTTGTGCTACTGTATGGTTATACTCCGAAAAAAGCCTATCATAAGTGTACATAAGCTCGCACTGCCCAACAGCCGCTGCCGCCTGCTTTGTAGGAATATCGGCTGGCCTTTTAACAAGCCCCAACTTTCCGCAACCCATACCGATAGCGCCCGAAGACACCAATATCACTTCGTTTCCTGCGTTTTTAAGGTCACTCATAACCTTGCAAAGCTCTTCTACACGCAAAATATTTAAAAGACCTGTAGAATGAGCTAAGGTTGATGTGCCTATTTTTATTACTATACGCATATTTTTACTTCCCTTATATTTTAAAGTATAGTTGCCGCCATAACCGCCTTTATTGTATGCATACGGTTTTCAGCTTCTTGGAATACAATAGACTGACTGCTTTCAAAAACAGAATCAGTAACCTCCATTTCGGTTATACCGAACTTCTCGCCAACCTGTTTACCTAAGGTTGTCTTTAAATCGTGGAAAGAGGGCAAGCAGTGCATAAATACTGCCTTTTCCCCTGCGTTTTTCATAATTTTATCATTAACCTGATATGGTATTAAATCGCGAATTCGTTCTTCCCAAACACTATCAGGCTCGCCCATAGAAACCCAAACATCGGTTGCAATAACATCGGCATTTCGGGTAGCTTTCATTGGGTCGGTTTCGAAGGTAATACTACCGCCGTTTTCCTTGGCTATTTCTAAGCACTTTTCAATAAGTTCCTTTTCGGGGAAGTATTTTTCGGGTGCACAAATAGTAATATTTACACCCAATTTTGCACAAGCTACCATATATGAATTACCCATATTGTAACGGGCATCACCCATATAAACAAAGTTTATGCCTTCTATTTTGCCAAAGTGTTCTTTAATGGTTAAAAAGTCAGCAAGCATTTGTGTTGGGTGGAATTCGTTAGTAAGACCATTCCAAACAGGAACACCTGCATACTTCGCCAATTCTTCAACAATTTCCTGACCGAAGCCACGGTACTCAATACCGTCGTAAATTCTGCCTAAAACCCTTGCGGTATCGGCAATACTTTCCTTTTTACCTATTTGGGAGCCCTGAGGGTCCAAATAAGTAACACCCATACCTAAATCGTATGCCGCAACCTCAAAACTGCAACGCGTACGGGTACTTGTTTTTTCGAAAATAAGCGCAATATTCTTGCCCTCGCACAAACGATGCGGGATACCCGCTTTTTTCTTATATTTAAGCTCACTTGCTAAATCTATAAGGCATTCAATCTCACTTTTAGAAAAATCAAGAAGCTTTAAAAAGCTTTTGCCTTTAAAATCCATTATTTTTCACCCTCCAAAAAATCGGATAAAAATTTAATTTGTGTTTCCACCGATTGCGGTCCTGTACCACCCGCCGAAATACGCTTGTTAACACAACCTTCAAGCGAAATTTCGTCGTATAAATCACTATCAAATAAACTGTCAAACTCTTTATACTTTTCAATAGGTAAATTATCAAGCACAAGGTTTTCCTTAATGCAATACGCTACGATTTCGCCTACATGCTTATAAGCTGTTCTGAAAGGCATACCCTTTTTAACAAGATAATCGGCCAAGTCGGTAGCATTGATAAAGCCCTTTTGCGCCGCCTTATACATATTGTCTTTAAGAACTGTCATTGTAGCTATCATAGGTGTAAATACGCCTAAACACATTTTAACAGTATCAACCGCATCAAAAATAGCTTCCTTATCTTCTTGCATATCCTTATTATACGCAAGTGGCAAACCCTTTAATGTTGTAAGCAATGCCATAAGGTCGCCGTATACTCTACCTGTTTTGCCACGCACAAGCTCTGCCATATCAGGATTTTTCTTTTGTGGCATTATGCTTGAGCCTGTAGTATAACTATCGTCTAATTCAATAAACTTAAATTCCCAGCTTGACCAAAGAATAATCTCTTCCGAAAAGCGTGAAAGGTGCATCATTAAAATAGAGAATGCCGACATAAGTTCAAGGCAAAAATCTCTGTCCGAGACACCATCAATACTGTTAAGCGAAATACCGCTAAAGCCTAATCTTTTGGCCTCAAACTCACGGTCTGTATTGTATGTAGTACCTGCAAGAGCGCAAGAGCCTATAGGACACTGCGAGAACATTCTGTCAAGCGCATCACCGATTCTTTCAAAATCGCGCTTTAGCATAAATGCGTAGGATAAAATATGGTGAGCAAAGGTTATTGGTTGCGCCCTTTGAAGATGGGTATAACCCGGCATTATAACATTGGTAGTCTTTTCTGCCTGATTTTTAATAGCCTTTATTAAATTTTTAATAAGTCCGCCGATTTCATCGCATTCCTGCAACATATAAAGCCTTATATCAAGCGCAACTTGGTCGTTACGACTTCTTGCAGTGTGAAGCTTTTTACCGTTATCACCTATGCGCTTAGTAAGCTCACTTTCAACAAACATATGTATATCTTCGGCATCCATATCTATAGAAAGTTCACCGCTTTCAATATCTTGTAAAATACCGCTAAGGCCGTTTAAAATCTCACTATATTCATCCTTCGTAATGATACCCTGATTTGAAAGCATCATAGCGTGCACCATAGAGCCGGTAATATCCTGCTTGTACATTCTATGGTCAAAATGAATCGAAGAATTGAAGTCATCAGCCTGTTTATCTAAGGCTTTTTGGAATCTGCCTGCCCACATTTTTTCCATTTTACCTATACATTCCTTTCAGTAAAAACGAGATATGAAAAATGCTCAACAGTACCGATAAAAATCGGTACTGTTTTACTTTGCAATTATTTTAAGTTGTTCTTAGCTCTCATTTTAGCATTAACTTTTGTTGCCAGACCATAAAGATTGATAAATCCTGCTGAATCTTTTTGATCATAAACATCATCTTCATCAAAGGTTGCAATTTCACTATCATAAAGTGAATAAGGTGAAAAAACACCTGCGTTAATCATATTGCCCTTATAAAGCTTTAAAGTAACATCACCTGTAACGGTCTTTTGGGTTTCCTTGACAAAAGCCAAAATAGCCTGAGTAAGTGGCGTAAACCATAAAGCGTTATATACATTTTCGCCCAATTTTTGAGCAACCAAAGCCTTATAATGAGCAGTATCTTTATCAAGGCAGATGGTTTCAAGTACACTGTGTGCCTTATAAAGAATTGCGCCACCGGGAGTTTCATAAACACCACGGCACTTCATACCAACAAGTCGGTTTTCAACAATATCAAGAAGGCCTATTCCGTTTTCACCGCCAAGCTTGTTAAGTGTAGTAACAATACCTACAGAATCCATCTCCTTGCCATCAATAGCGGTGGGGATACCTTGTTCAAAATGGATTGTAACATAGGTTGGCTTATCAGGTGCCATTTCGGGAGAAACGCCCATTTCTAAGAAACCGGGCTTGTTATATAAAGGCTCGTTTTTGGGGTCTTCTAAATCAAGGCCTTCGTGGGATAAGTGCCAAATGTTTTTATCCTTAGAATAGTTGGTTTCGCGGTTGATTTTTAGCGGAACATTGTGAGCTTCAGCATATTCGATTTCTTCTTCTCTTGACTTAATATCCCATTCGCGCCAAGGAGCGATAATAGGCATATCGGGTGCAAAATTCTTAATAGCAAGCTCAAAACGAACTTGGTCATTACCCTTACCTGTGCATCCGTGACAGATAGCGTCAGCACCTTCAGCAATTGCAATTTCGGCAATCCTTTTAGCTATAGGCGGACGCGCAAAAGCAGTACCTAAAAGATAATCTTCATATAAAGCGCCTGCTTGTACGCATGGAAATACATAGTCGTCTAAAAATTCTTTAGTTAAATCTTCTATGTAAATTTTAGAGGCGCCTGTTTTGATAGCCTTTTCTTCAAGGCCCTCAAGCTCGTCCGATTGACCAACATTACCCGATACCGCAATGATTTCGGGATTATTATAGTTTTCCTTAAGCCAAGGAATAATAATTGATGTATCAAGACCGCCCGAATAAGCAAGTACTACCTTTTTAATTTTGTTTTTATTCATAATAAATTCCTCCGTATGCACAATATGCACTGCTTTTTAATATTTATGCATAAATTATATCATATATTGAATGTTTATGCAAGTATTTTTGAGTAATTCTTGCATTTTAACATAAATTCACAGAATATTTATGCATTTTTATACAAGTTTAACAACTAATGTATTATTGGGTATCTGCAACACTCTTTTTAGTTTTTATTTTTTTGAATAAAGTTGATAATAAAGCCGCTTATGATACAAAGACCAAAGATAAGCCAACCCGCAAGAATGTTAGAAATTAAGTTATAGCCGTATATTCCGTTTTGTTTTGTAAACAGGTTTGCAATATTCCAAACAAAGAGAATACTTAGCGAAACAGGTGCCACTATTTTAATAGCAATATCAAACCAAATCTTAGGCATTTTTATACGCTTGGAATTTAGGTTAATATCGTTAACAATAATTGTTGTTTTATAGAACCAACCAATTGCAACCGATTCAATTACGCCTACTAAAATTAAGGTAAAGCTATTGCACCAGTTATCAACAATATCCAGTATTGCAAGACCACCGCCTGTAGTATATACAAGCGAAATAACGCCGGCTATAACGCAAATTGCGATGGTGGTTTTCTTTCTGTTTATACCAAACTTATCTGCAACCGCGGTAGAAATACCCTCAACTAAAGAGAATGCCGAGTCAACAGCCAAGGTGCAAAGGCAGAAATAGAACACAAAGCCAAATATAGCGTTGAATATACCACTGCTTGACAGATTTACAATAGCGGTAGGATATACCAAGAATGCAAGGCTAACACCCGATTTTTGTGCAAGCATCTCCTGCATACCGGTACCGTACATTGTTGTAAACATAACGATACCCGACAAAAGACTTACCGCCAAATCGCTAAACGCAATTATAAAACCGTTGCGCGCTATATTGCTGTCATCGTTAAGGAATGAGCCGTAGGCTATCATAATAGCCATTACAACCGACATTGAGTAGAACACCTGTCCTACAGCATCGATCCAAAGCTCAGGATTTGCTAGTGCCTGGAAATTTGGAAGAAAGAAAGCTTTTATTCCTTCTAAAGCGCCCGGCATTGTAATTCCCTTAACCGCCATAAAGCCTAAGCAAGCAAAGGGTAAGAATATAAGATACTTAATTATTTTTTCAACACTCTTTGTGCCGTTGCGTATACAGTAATAAACCGAAGCCCACGCCACTAAAAGACAAACAAGTACGGGGATAGAAATTACATCAAAACCCTTAATATCAAAGGTTGTTTTGGTGAGTTCTTGAAAAAGAGCGCCCGCAGCTTGATTGTTACCTGTCATACTGAAAAACTTGAAACTGAAAACTGCCATCATAATAACCCAGGCAAAAACCACCGCGTAATATGTAACAATTACAAATGCGTTAGAAGTAGCAGCCCAGCCAATAGGCTCAAACTTCTTATTCATTTTGCGTAAAGCACCTGGTGCGCCTGAACGCATCTTTCTACCTATTGATATTTCCATCATTAAAAGCGGTATGCCGATAATAAGCATTGCTAAAAGGTATACAAGCAAAAACGCACCGCCGCCGTGCTTTGCGGCAAGGTTCGGGAAACGCCAAGCATTACCAAGACCTACTGCAGAGCCAACTGCCGCCAATATAAATGTCGCGCTTGAACCCCATGTTGAACGTTTTGTTTCAGACATAATTTACACCGTCACTTCCGTTGAATTTTCTTTTTGTTTCTTTTCTTTAAATTCGCAAATTTTTTGCCTTACAATTAAATCATCATAGGTTTTCTTAAACATAACCCTGCCGTTAAACTTTTCGCCACACTCACAAATAAAATTAGCCATAAACCAACGATTTTGATACTTCCATTTGGTAACTTTTTTTGCCTTTTCATTACATTTAGGACAGTTGAAAACCAAATATTTTTTATCAACACTTTCATCCTTTAAATTAGAAATGTAATAACTTTTAAAACGAAGCCTATTAAAAAATTCAGGATTAGATGTATCCTTTATAAGTGGCAAAAACCGTTCCTTGTTATAGCATTTTTTCAAAAGATATGCTGCAACCAGACTATCATCTTTTGCAGAATGAAAATCAATATTGTCAGTTTTAATCTTTAAAAACTCTGCTGCCAAAGCTAGCGATACCTGATTTTTGTCTTCATAACCCTTTAGATGCATTTCGCTTTGTATAAACTTTTGCAAATCAAGATATTTTTCAATTTTAAACCGTACACCACAAAGTAGGTTTTCTTCGTTTTCTAAAATGGTATAAAGATCAGAATTGCTCCATGTCATAGTAACGGCACTGTCCCCTACCCAAGAATTATAACTTTCAACAGCATCATCAAAAGAGATTCCGTTTCGCATAATTTCAGAAGTTATACCCGTAAGCCTTGCAAACCTACCTGTAACCTTTTTAGAAATTGCCGATTTCACAGTAACTTCAAATGTGTCAATAATATCAAAATTTTCATTAAGCTTCACAGCGCCAATTTGTAATATCTGATTTATAAACCGCTTTTGTTTTACAAAATAGGTACTGTCCCACTCTAAATCAAGAATAATATAACTCATTTTTTTCTCTTTGATTCGTATTTCATTCTTTCTTCTTTATTAAGAATTCTCTTGCGCAAGCGTATATTGTTTGGTGTGATTTCCACCAGTTCGTCATCTTTAATAAATTCTAACGACTGTTCAAGGCTCAAAATACTGTGCGGCACAAGGCGCAACGCATCATCTGAGCCTGAAGCGCGGGTGTTTGTAAGCTGTTTGCGTTTACAGACATTACAAACAATATCTTCGTTTTTGGGATTTTCACCCACTATCATACCCTCATAAACCTGAGTAGCAGGACCTATAAACAACCTACCGCGGCTTTGGGTATTAAAAAGACCGTAGCCTGTAGATTCACCTGTTTCGTGAACTATGATAGAACCCGTGGTTCGTTGTTGAATATCACCCTTGTATTCTTCATAGCCGTTAAAAATGTGGTTCATAATTCCGTTACCGTTGGTATCGGTTAAAAACTGTGAACGATACCCTAAAAGCCCGCGTGCGGGTATTAAAAATTCAAGATGGGATATTCCACCCTCACGAGTGCCCATATTTTTAATTTCGGCTTTACGAGTACCAAGTCTTTCCATAACTGCGCCTACATACTCTTCGGGAACTTCTATCATTAAAAGCTCAATAGGCTCTAATATTTTACCATCGGCATCCTTTTTATAGATAACCTCAGGCGGTGAAACCTGAAATTCATAACCTTGACGGCGCATAGTTTCAATAAGAATTGAAAGGTGTAATTCTCCCCTACCCGAAACCTTAAATGTATCGGCAGAGTCGGTTTCTTCAACACGCAAACTTACATTGGTCATAACCTCTTTAAAAAGGCGGTCACGAATATTGCGCGAGGTTACAAACTTACCGTCCTTGCCCGCAAAGGGAGAATTATTAACCATAAAATTCATAGATAATGTTGGCTCGTCAATCTTCACAAAGGGTAACGCTTCAATATTTTCAATATCGCAGGCGGTTTCGCCTATTTCCAAATCTGTAAGGCCTGCAACCTGAATAATATCACCCACAGTAGCGCTATCTGCTTCCTGACGCTTTAAGCCCTTGTACATAAACAGTTTTGCAACCTTAAGCTTGGTGTTACTGCCATCCTTATGGCAAAGTGCTACAGTTTGTCCACTCTTTACAGAACCGCGAATAACACGGCCAACACCTATGCGGCCTAAATATTCATCATATTCAATATTAGTAAAAAGTATTTGCAAGGGTGCCTCACAGTCACCTTCAGGTGCATCAATCTCATTTACAATAGCATCAAACAAAGGACGCATATCTTCACCCTTAATATCAGGTGAAAGACTTGCATAACCATCGCGTCCCGAAGCAAATACAACAGGAAACTCAATTTGTTCTTCGTCGGCGCCTAATTCGATAAACAAATCCAAAACCTCGTCAACAACCTCGTGGGGTCTTGCCATAGGTCTATCAATTTTATTTACAACAACCACCGCTTTTTTGCCTAAAGCCAAAGCCTTTTTAAGCACAAAACGGGTTTGTGGCATACAGCCTTCAAATGCATCTACAAGCAATAAAACACCGTCTACCATTTGCAAAATACGCTCAACCTCACCGCCAAAATCGGCGTGACCCGGAGTATCAACAATATTTATTTTAATATCGCCGTACATAACGCTTGTATTTTTAGAAAGTATTGTTATGCCGCGTTCACGCTCTAAATCGTTAGAGTCCATAACACGCTCATCCACCGCCTCATTCTCACGAAAGGTACCGCTTTGCTTTAAAAGCTGGTCAACAAGTGTGGTTTTACCGTGGTCAACATGCGCGATAATCGCTACATTTCGCAAACTTTCTATCTTTGCCATTAAAATTCCCCATTATATTATAAATTAACTTATATATTATATTATATACTGCTTGCTTTGTCAAATAAAAGTAGCAAAATATACGCTTTCTAAAACAAAAAATAAACACTGAGTTCCAAAATAGTACTCAGTGTTTGCTTAATTTCTCTATATAAGTTCATTAGGCGAACTTGAAACTTCGTTAGAATTTTCTTCAGAACTGTTAGGAGTTTCTTCAGATGTAACTGTAGATTCAGTTGGTGTACTCGCTGAAGTATCGGTTGAAGACGACGAAGGAGCTTTGGAAGACTCACCCGTCGAGCTACTGCTTCCCGAGGTTTCAGAAGATACATTCGAACTTGTATCACTCGGAACACTTTCAGAAGGTTGATTCAATGACGAATTCTCTGAAGAGGTGCTACTTGAAGCCTGTGAAGAACTGCTTATAGTTGAAGAAGTACTGGGTTTAGAAGAAGTAGTTGGGTCAGAAGGTTTAGACTCATTCTCTTCTTCCTTCTTATTCTCCTCTTCTTCCTCTTCTTGTGGCAGATAGTCCTCTTCTTTTAAGATTTTACCCGGACTTGTTCCGTCTTTATAATATCCTTCGCCCTTACGGTAAACATCTTCACTATCCTCAAATTGCTTGGTTTCTAAATCTGCGTGAATTTCACGCATAATATCCCGCCAGATACTCTTTGCGGCACTTGTGTTATAAACCCGATAATTATGGTCAAAGCCATACCATACCGAACCTATGTAATAGGGCGTACCGCCCACAAGCCAAGAGTCCTTGGTGTCACTTGAAGTGCCTGTTTTAGCGTAGCATTTCATACGGTAGTTAAATCCGCCAATTGAACGTCCCGTACCGCCCTCCTTATAAACAACCTCACGCAAGAGATGGTTCATAATGGTAGCAGTATCTTCACCAATAGCGCGTTTACCTTTTTTGGGCTCTAAAATAACATTACCGCCAATATCAACTACCTTGTAGTAGGTTGTCGGCTCGTAATACATACCGCCATTACCAAAAATTGCAAAAGCCGCTGCCGACTCTGTAGGTGTAATACCGTAATGGCAACCACCCAGTGCTAAGGATGATGAATTCTTATCAATTTCAACAAGATGTTTTAAATTGAGTTTTTTGGTTAAAAATTTATATGAATTATCAATTCCAACCTCATCAAGAAGTCTTACAGGCACCGCATTCATAGAATGTCTAAGCGCATAATTCAGCGGAACTTCACCCATATACTCGCCAAACCATTCTCGCGGTCCCGGTTTTTTATAGCCGTAATAATTCTTTATAGGCTCGTCTAAAACGGTAGTGGTATAATTACAAATATTCTTTTCAATTACCTGCGCATAAACACCGATAGGCTTCATGGTAGAGCCGGGTTGACGCGGAACATTATACGCACGGTTAAGACCGCGATTTACGGTTTTTTCGCCCGCACCGCCCATTATACCTACAATATGACCCTTATAGTCCAGAATGGTCATAGCAGATTGCACACGCTCGCGCTCACCATCTTGGTTGCGCCTTGTTTCGTAAAAATAACGACTTTCTTTGCTATAGGTTTCTTCCATAATAGACTGAATTTCGGGATTTACGGTAGAATAAATTTTAAATCCACCGTTGTAGAACATTTGCGAAGCAATTTTTTCATCGCAATCATATTTCTCGGCCAAATCAGTAATTACATTTTGAATCAGAGTATCAATAAAATAATTGTTAATTTCGCTGTCAAGATTTTCTTTTTGAGAAAAATCGAGCTTAACATTTTCTTCATAAGCTACGATATATTCGTCCTTTGTTATAAAACCTTGTTCATACATTGCTGTAAGCACAACTTTACGGCGGTAGGTATTCTCTTCCATATTTATGGCAGGACTGTATCTGGAAGGGTTTTTAGTTATAGCTGCAATAGAAGCACACTCGGCAAGGGTTAATTCGTCAACATCCTTACTAAAGTAGTTGTTTGCCGCAACCTGAACCCCGTTAATACCGCTACCTAAAGCAATTGTATTAAGATAAGCTTCTAAAATTTCGTCCTTTGAAAGTTCATTTTCGATAGCGAGTGCTCTTATAATTTCGCGTATTTTTCGAGAATAATCCTTTGATTTATCTGCAGTAATATTTTTTATAAGTTGCTGTGTAATGGTAGAACCGCCAAACTCAACGGTGCTAAACTTCAGAAATTGGTTTGCTACCGCTAAAAATGTACGCTTCCAATCAACACCGCCGTGCTTTGAAAAGTCTTGGTCTTCAATGGCAATAAAAGCATTTTGCAAATTTTTAGGAACTTTTTTAAGAGATATCCAAATACGGTTTTCGTCGCCATGAATACGCTTGTATTCTTGCCATTTTCCGTCTTCATTTTTAGCATAGACAATAGAAGTCATATTAAGCTCAAGATTGCGGATATTATCAACTATTTTTTTAGAGCCCAACGGGTCAAACCCTTTAAAAATATTTTCGCCGCCGAAAAATAGCGTAGTTAAAAATATAGTAAAAATTAAAACAACCGAAACTAAATTTAAGGAATAATTTTTAAGCTCTTGGCGTTTAAGACCTTTGACATACCGAAATGCTTTTTTAAGCCAATAAAACGCCACTGCGGCATACTTTTTTGCCACTTTATAAACAAGCTTTAAATAATCTATAGCCTTGTTTAAAAGCTGTTTGAAGTCCATAAAAATCATCCTTTCCTTTAAAATTCAATATTAGTCACACTATTATACCACTTTTTCGCTAATTTGGCAATTATTTTTTAACTTTCGCAAAAATGTTAATTTTTTCTAAACAATACAATATTATTCTTGAAAGCAGAAATCAAATGTATATAATATAAATACTATGTCATATATTTATAACCACGAAAGGAAATGATATATGTTAAGGCTTAAAAACATAACAAAGGACTATTCAACCGGCAATACTAAGGTTGAAGCACTAAAAGGTATTAGTATTGACTTTCGCAAAGCCGAATTTGTTTCGGTTTTAGGTCAGTCGGGCTGTGGTAAAACTACACTTCTTAATATAATAGGCGGTCTTGATAAATATACCAAAGGCGACCTTTTTATAAACGGTGTTTCTACCAAGCACTTTAAAGACAGGGACTGGGACAACTACCGTAACCACTCGGTAGGCTTTGTTTTCCAAAGCTATAACCTTATCCCACACCAATCGGTTTTACAGAATGTTGAGCTCGCGCTTTCACTTTCGGGTGTTTCCCGCCGCGAGCGTAAAAGACGCGCTAAAGAGGCACTTGAAATAGTGGGGCTTTCGGACCAATTAAAGAAAAAACCGAGTGAGATGTCAGGCGGACAAATGCAACGTGTTGCAATCGCCCGCGCAATTGTAAACAACCCTGATATTATATTGGCTGACGAGCCTACAGGTGCTTTAGACACCGAAACCAGTCTGCAGGTTATGGAAATTTTAAAGGAAATTTCTAAAGACCGTCTTGTTATAATGGTAACCCACAACCCCGAGCTCGCTGAAAAATACTCAACCCGTATTATCCGTATGCTTGACGGTGTTGTAACAAGCGATACTGCTCCTTTAAGCGAGCAAGAAATTATTGCACAAGCTCCCGAAGTGCTTGAAAATAAAAATAAAAAGCGTAAAAAGCAAAAAATGCCTTCAATGTCGCTTGGTACATCATTTTCGCTTTCTCTTAAAAACCTTTTCACCAAAAAGGGAAGAACGGCGCTTACATCATTTGCAGGAAGCATAGGCATTATAGGTATTGCGCTTATTTTTGCAGTATCACAAGGTACCACAACCTACATTGATATTCTTCAGGAAGACACCCTTTCGTCCTACCCCATTACCCTTGAAAATCAGTCTATGGATATTTCGTCATTACTTGACACCTTTATAGGCACCGCTAAATCGTCAGGCAGTCACGAAAAGGATGCCGTTTACCAAAAATCTATGGTCTATGATATGATAAACGCTTTGAACTCCGCAAAAGCCAATGAAAACGACCTTAAATCGTTTAAAACCTACCTTGAAAATCAGTTGGCGGATGATAGCGCAAATGAAAGCCTTAAAAACGCCGTAAACGGTGTTTCTTATACCTATGATTTTGACCTGCTTGTTTACACCGAAAATATTGACGGTAAAATTATTCGTTCCGATTCGGAACAGCTTATGCAGGAGGTTTTACTTGAGCATTTCGGTATGGATATGTCCTCAATGGTAGATATGGGACAAAGCAGCGGTATGACAAGTATGATGCCTATGAGTCAGGGTATGGTACTTTGGCAAGAAATGCTTTCGGGTGATAACGGTGACCCGATAAACCCCCTTATCAAAAAACAGTACGATATGATTTACGGAAATTGGCCTAACGATTATAACGAAATTGTTTTAATTGTTGATGAGAATAACGAACTTGACGATATGGCACTTTATTCTTTAGGTCTTAAATCCAAGGAAGAAATTGATGCTATGACTAAGGCGGCTATAAGTGGCGATAAAATAGATTACAAAAGCAAAAAATGGTCTTATGAAGAAATCTGCGAACGCGAGTTTAAGGTTATTCTTAATTCCGATTGCTATACCCTTGATAAAGAAAGCGGTCTTTATACCGACCTTCGCGAAACCGAAGCAGGTCTTAAGTACCTTTACGATAACGGTACAGATATTAAGGTGACTGGTATTATCCGTCCTAATAAAGATGCAGTTTCAACAATGCTTAAAGGCTCTATAGCCTATACAAAGGCTCTTACGGAGTTTGTTGTAAATAAGGCAGACAAATCGGCCGCTATAAAGGCGCAAAAGAAAAATAAACAAATAGATATTTTCACAAAGCTTCCCTTTGGTGAAAACAGTGAAAATCTTTCTGATACGGAGAAGCAAAAGGAATTTAAAAAATACCTTAGCACCCTTGACGACAACGAAAAAGCCATAACCTATGTTAAAATTATGTCTGTTCCCGAAGAAAAGGAAGTTGACAAATATGTAAAAGACACTATGAAAGGTATGAAGCGCAAGGATATTGAAGAAACCTTAGCGCCAATACTTTCAAAGCAGACCGGTATGGCAGACAACGAAATGTCCGATTATTTATCTTCAATGAAGGAGGATGATTTAAAAGAAGTTTTCAGCTCTATTCTTGAAGAACAGTATAAGGCACAATATGCCAAGAGTGTTGCCGAACAATTAGTGAGCATGCCAAAAGAACAGCTTATTATGGCGCTTGATAACGCAAAATCCAACTTCACAACTAAGCAATGTGCCCTTTATTATGATGAAGTTTTAGAGTTTTCCGACTCTACTTACGACAAGAATATGCGCGAGCTCGGCTTTGTTAATTTGGATACACCTTCAAGTATAAATATTTATGCTACAACTTTTGAAAATAAGGATGTTATTGAATCCGCAATAGCCGACTATAATGACGGTGTTGAAGAACTTTCAAAAATCACCTATACCGACTATGTAGGTATAATGATGTCATCAATTACCACCATTATAAATGCTATAACCTATGTGCTTATCGCGTTTGTTGCTGTATCGCTTGTAGTTTCTTCAATTATGATAGGTGTTATAACGCTTATCTCGGTACAAGAACGAACTAAAGAAATTGGTATACTTCGTGCTATTGGTGCTTCAAAACGCAATGTTTCAACAATGTTCAATGCCGAAACGGTTATAATAGGATTTACTTCAGGCGCTTTAGGTGTACTGATAACCTATTTGTTATGCATACCAATAAACCTTATTTTACACAAAGTTACAGGCATAAATAACCTTAATGCTATACTCCCCTTGCCCGTGGCAATAATTCTGGTTATAATAAGCGTACTGCTCACTATGCTTTCGGGACTTATTCCATCCCGTAGTGCCGCTAAAAAAGACCCTGTAATAGCACTTAGAACTGAATAAAAGTAAAAGAAGACAAGAAAAAAATCTTGTCTTCTTTTTTAATGGTCCAGTGTTATAGATGGTAAATTCCCTAAATTGTTGTTTTGGTTGTCGTCGGGAATAGATTTAAGATACTCACTATCCTTACGATGTGCTATACCCACACCGGCAATATCCCCTTGTCTTGCCATAGAAATAGCTTGAGATTTTGATACAACACTTTGGTCAGATAGCATATAACCCGTAACCCTAGAACCATCTTTAACAAGTGCGGTAATACGCTTTGCATTGTGTTTACACTCTGGAATTTGGTCAAATGTATTTTTAATAATTTCACTTTTCATTAAATCGCTCCTTTATATTTAGTTTGGCGTGCTATTTTAAAAATATGTAATATAATGCAACTCTACACCTTGTAATATTGCCTTAATGCACTAAAAGCAGTGAAAAGAATTTGTTAAAAGTTTTTATGATGTTTTTTTACCGCCAAAAGTCAAAAAAATAATTGCTATAAAACCTAAAGTGCACAATTTACAAGCCAATAAAATAACATACCCTTTTATTTATTAAAATTATTTTATCATACTAACCAAAAATTAACTTAAATTAAATATTTATAAAATATTTGAAAAAAACTCTTCTATTTTGCTTGCATTTTTGGTATAATAAATTTAACTATGTGCAAGAGGTATATTTTATGTTTGTAAATATAGACGGCTTAAATATAGAATACTGTGAACAAGGTGAAGGTACACCCGTACTTTTGCTTCACGGTTGGGGTGCTTCGTTTGATACCTACCGCGGTATAATAAACACCCTTAAAAACCGTTGCCGCGTAGTTGCAGTAAACTTTCCCGGTTGCGGTAATTCGGATACTATGAAAGCCCCTTGGACACTTGATGATTACTGCGATTTTGTACTTAAATTTATGAAAGCGGTAAACCTTACCGACCCAATTCTATTCGGTCATTCGCATGGTGGCAGAGTTACTATGAAGTTAGTAGCCGAAGGTCTTGTAAATCCACCTAAAATAGTTCTTTTAGATGCGGCAGGGCTTATACCTAAAAAAAGCTTTAAACAAAAGTGGCGCGCTAAAAGCTTTAAAGCCATTAAAACTGTTTTATCCTTGCCGATTATTAAATCTTTTTCAAGCGGTCTTTTAGAAAAGGCGCGAAACCATTACGGCTCGGCTGATTATAATGCCGCCCCCTTGGTACTCAGGCAAACCTTAGTATCTCTTGTTAACACAGATATCAGAAATATTTTACACAAAATCTCCTGCCCTACCTTGCTTATCTGGGGTGAAAACGATACTGCAACTCCGCTTTCTGATGCAAAAATCATTGAAAGCCTTATACCCGACTGTGGACTATGCGTATTAAAAGACTGTGGTCACTTTGCTTTTTGTGAAAAACCATTTGAAGCAAACGCCATAATAAATAGCTTTATTAAATAACTGAAGGTGTTTTAATGAATATTAACTTAATTTTAATACTTTGCTTTTCCGCAATAAGCGGTATTTTGGCTGTAACAAGGCATTTTCAAATGCTCCAGCTAAATTCTTATTATCCGTCACGCTATTTTAAGTGGCTCAAAACAAGCTTCAATAACGGATTTTTACTGTGTGCAATCCTTTATTTAATAGTTTCGTTAATCTACTTTTTCAAACTATACATAATAGGATGCATAGTTTCGTTATTTATTGTTTTCTATAACATTAAAACTACAATAGAATTACAAAAACGTTCTATTAAAAAGTTGGTTTTTACAGATAGAGTAAAACGCCTTTACCTTGCAGGCATTTTGCTTTTTATATTGCTTATATTGTTAGCTGCTTTAACCAAAACAGGATTTATAAACCGCCTTTTTATAAGCGCAGTTTTACTTTTAAGCTATGTAACCCCGCTTTTAACGTTTGCGCTATGGGGCATTATGGTGCCTGTTGAAAAACGTATTGCAAAATATTATGTAGACGATGCTAAAAAAATACTCGCATCTATGCCTAACCTTAAGGTTATTGGTATTACAGGCAGTTACGGAAAAACCACTACAAAATTCATTTTAACTCGTATTTTAAGTGAAAAATTTAATGTTGTTTGTACACCGCAAAGTTTTAACACCCCTATGGGCATTGTAAGAACAGTACGCACAATGCTAAAACCCCAAACCGAAATCTTTGTTTGCGAAATGGGTGCTAAACAATCAGGTGATATTAAGGAAGACTGCGATATAGCGAACCCCGACTTCGGCATTATCACTTCGGTAGGTCCCCAACACCTTGAAACCTTTAAAACTATCGATAATGTATTCGCCACTAAGTTTGAATTAGCCGATGCTGTCAAGCAAAACGGCGGCTTAACCTTTGTAAACGGTGACAGTAAGGAAATTATAAGCCGTATAGGTGACGAATTTAAGGTTTACGGAACCGATAAAAGCTTTGATTTTTGCGGCGAAGAGCTTTCATACGGCAGAAATGGCTCACAATTTACCGTTAATTTAGGAGGTCAAAAAGTACCCTTTGCAACCCAGCTTTTAGGTCTACACAGTATTATTGATATTATTGGCGCAGTATCTTTAGCATATACTTTAGGCGTCCCTGTAGCCGATTTGCAGTATGCAGTGGCTTCCTTAAAGCCCACCGAACACCGCTTAGAAATGAAGCCTTTTACAAATGGCTCACTTCTTATTGATGATGCTTATAATTCCAATCCTGAGGGTTGCTTAGAGGCAGTTAGAGTTTTAGGCTCTTTTACAGGTATGAAAAAGGTTATAGTAACCCCCGGTCTTGTAGAACTTGGAGAGCGCGAGTACCAATGTAACTACGCTTTAGGCAAAGAGGCGGCAAAAAACTGTGATATTATAATTCTTGTAGGCATTAACCGTTCTGAGCCTCTGCAGGATGCTATTATGGATAGCAATTTTGATAAGAAAAACTTATTTGTTGTGGCAAGCTTTAAGGAAGCGATGAGCATTTATTCACGCTTTGCCGATAGCAATACCGCAGTTTTATTTGAAAACGATTTACCCGATAATTACCTTTACTAAGGAGAAAAAATTATGAAAGTTAATGTTGCTGTATTTTATGGTTGCCGTTCGGTTGAACACGAGGTTTCTATAATCTCTGCCGTTCAGGCTATGCGCGCTATTGACCGTAAGAAATATGATATTACACCTGTTTATGTTGATAAACAGGGTGAAATGTACACAGGCGAAAAATTATTTGAAATTGAAAGCTACCGCAATTTGCCCGAGCTATTAAAACAATGCCGTAAGGTGTATTTTGCAAGAGAAAGCGGCAAGGTTTTGATGAAAAGCGCCATTAATAAACTTTTTTCAAAACAAAAAGATGTGCAAATTGATGTTGCTTTCCCAATAGTTCACGGTACAAACTGTGAAGACGGCACTATTCAGGGTTTATTTGAATTTTTAAATCTCCCCTATGTAGGTTGTGATATTATTTCTTCTGCAGTAGGTATGGATAAATCTGTTTTTAAGGATGTGCTTAAAAATGCAGGTCTTCCTGTGCTCGACTGCGTATCTTTTAGAGCAAAGGAATATATCAGCAATAAAGGTGGCGTCACTGAAAATATTAAGGCAAAAATCGGTTTCCCGCTTATTGTAAAGCCTGTAAATTTAGGCTCAAGCGTGGGTATTACCAAGGTTAATACCGAAGCCGAGCTTGATACCGCTATTATGCTCGCGCTTTCCTTTACAGACCGCGTTTTAGTTGAACATGCGATTGAATCACTTCGCGAAATTAACTGCTCGGTTTTAGGTGACTGCGACGAATGCGAAGCAAGCGTGTGTGAAGAGCCTATCGGTAATGACGAAATTTTATCTTATGAAGATAAGTATTTAGGTGGCTCTAAAAATTCAAGTGGCAGTAAAGGTATGGCATCCTTAGGCAGAAAAATCCCAGCTGAGTTAGATGACAAAAAAGAAAAAGAAATCCGTGAGCTTGCTTGTAAAGTATTTAAAGCTATCGGTGCTAATGGTGTTGTTAGAATCGACTTTATGATTGACACTAAAACCGACACTGTTTACGCTAACGAAATAAATACTATCCCGGGCTCATTAGCTTTCTATTTATGGGAAGCTACAGGGGTTAATTATACCGCTTTAATAGATAAGCTTATTGACCTTGCATTTAAGCGTTCCCGCACCCGCGATAATATTACCTACACTATTGATACCAACATTTTATCAGGCGTTTCATTCGGTACAAAGGGTGCTAAAGGAGCAAAACTCTAATGACCGAACTTTTAATAAAACTTTTTGTAAAGAATTACAAAGACATTAAAAATAACCGAGTACGTGAAAACTACGGAAATTTAGGCAGTATTGTAGGTATTCTGTGCAATTTATTGCTTTGTGTTTTTAAAATTGCGGTAGGTAGCGTTATAGGAAGTATTTCTATTACGGCCGACGGTTTTAACAATCTCTCGGATATGGGCTCTTCGGTTGTAACAATGGTAGGCTTTAAGCTTTCAAACAAGCCCGCCGACAGTGACCACCCCTTCGGTCACGGCAGAATGGAATATATGTCGGCATTTATTGTATCGGTACTGATATTGCTTGTCGGTTTCGAGCTTTTTAAGTCTTCTTTTACCGCTTTTATAAACAACTCCTCATCACCAAAGTATTCTGTTATTTCAATAATCATTTTAGCGGTATCTATTCTTGTAAAGCTTTGGATGTTCCTATTCAACCGCAAGCTTGGTAAAAAAATCGATTCCGATTCACTTATTGCTACTGCACAGGATTCTTTAAATGATGCTGTTGCTACAGTTGCTATTTTAATTGCCGCGGGTGTTTCTTATTGCATTACTCTCCCCTTTAACCTTGACGCAGTTATGGGTATCGGCGTAGCGGTATTTATCTTGATTTCGGGCATCAATTCGGCTAAAGATACCTTAAACCGTATTTTAGGCGCACCACCCGAAAAAGAGCTTATAGATAACATTAAAGATATAATAATGTCTTATGAGCCATTTGTTGGTATCCACGACCTTATTGTACATAACTACGGTCCGGGCAGACAGTTTGCATCTGTGCATGTTGAAGTTCCGCAAAATGTAGATATTGTAAAATGTCACGAACAGATTGACCTTTGCGAAAAAGTTATAGGCGAAAAATTAGATGTTCAGCTTGTAATACATATGGACCCTATAGATGTTAATAACGAAATTGTAAATCAAGCCAAGGACGAAATGAATCGAGCAATTAAAATTATAGACCAAAATCTAACCTTGCACGATTTCAGAATGACCCCCGAATGTGATACACGCACAAACCTTATTTTTGATGTAGTTATTCCATCCAATTGCAAGCTCAGTGAAAAAGAATTGAATAGTAAAATATGTGAAATTGCAAAGCTAATAAACCCAAGTTATTGTTGTGTTATAACCTTTGACCGAGATTATCTCATCAATCAATAAAGCAAAACCGACTCTAAATGAGTCGGTTTTTATATTCAATAGAAAGATTAATTACATTACTAAACTGCAAAGATAGAGCAATAAAACAACAAGAACTGTAAGCACAGTATAAATTACTACCGATACCACCTTTTTTTGTTTAGCAATCCAATCACAAAAAGTAATCGGCAAAACTATAGATATTATTGATAAAACACAGGTTAATGCTATATTTCCGCCGGTGTAATACGCGCTTTTCGCCATTTTTTCAAATGAAAATCCCTCTATATTGATAACCGACAGTTTAATTAACGCTCCCAAAACAAGTGAAAACAAAACAAACATAAGCTGATGATAATACATAATATACCGTGTGCCACGACCTAACTTTACTATCGCCTTACTATTTTTAAAATACGGTGCTAATGAATATGCTATTCCTAAAAAGAAAATGGTTGCAATTATTGGGGATACCACAGCCACCCAATAACCATTAGGCACAGTTATAGAGTTCATTTGCATATCTCGCACATTAGTAACTATTTTATATTTGGTAAGTCCTAAAACTATAGACACAATAGCAAAAATAGCAAGTGATACTTTATAGTTTAAAAATCGTTTTAAATACTTTTCACCGCAGCTTCGGTAGCAAATACCTAACCAGAAGAAAAACATCAAGTAACCTAACCTCAAAGCCGCATTATAATATTCTCCGCGCGTGCCTTGGTGGTCATAATAAGCCATAAAACAGCAATATAAAGAAGTCACAAATGTTATAACTAAAAATACAAGTTCAGCTTTACCTTTTGTGACACGGTCCATAAAGCAGGCTATAACCTCTATTACCACAAGCGCAAATACAAACCAAAGCGACACATTTATGTAAAACTGATATCCTGTTGTAAAAGGAGTTATAAAAAGTGATTTAATGGTTATATCTTGCCCATAGCTTGTAAGTGAAAAATGCTTTATACACATAGAAAAAATACCACAAACCGCATTTACAATAAAGGCAGGTAAAAGGTGTGTCTTTAACTTTTTAAAAGTGTATTTACCTATTGTATCCACACGGTTGAAAAAATAGCCCGAAATAAACATAAAAAACGGCATATGCCACGAATAATACGGAAAGGCTAAATTTAATAAATTTGGTATATCATCACCGCCAATATCGGCATGACCAAGTACAACAGCAATTATACCAATACACTGTAAAATAAGCATAGAAGTATTATATTTTGTAGGCGATGATTTAATCATATCAATGCCTCCTTAACTTATAGAATTATGATGCAATATAAGATACAAATGTTTAAAATCTATTGTTTTTTTAATTATATCATAGTTTCAAATTGGGGTAAAGAATTTTTAAAATTATATATAAACATTAAAAGTTAGTTGCCAAAATAAAAAACTTTAAAAAATAAAAAATATTGCTTGACATCGACACATAATTGTGGTATATTATTTAGGCGCTTGAAAAATGCTGGTGTAGCTCAGTTGGTAGAGCAGCTGATTTGTAATCAGCAGGTCGGGGGTTCGAGTCCGTCCACCAGCTCCAGCGCATATGAGTCTTTAATCGGACTCGAAGCCTGAGAAAATTAGGCTTAAACTAAATATATGGGAGTGTTCCCGAGTGGCCAAAGGGGGCAGACTGTAAATCTGTTGTCTTCGACTTCGGTGGTTCGAATCCACCCGCTCCCACCAAAAAATAGACTTGCAATAGCAAGTCTATTTTTTTATCCATTGC
>JAZQYX010000034.1:0-17709 GCA_045633725.1 Acutalibacteraceae bacterium
GGTTTGACCAAGCTTTCGTAGAAAACCGAGAGATTTTTGAAAATATAGGCTACATAGTAGATGAGATTTTTAATGATTATATTGTTCGCCAAGGCAGTATTGAGCCGCTTTTTGCCGCCTTTTGCAACGGCACCACCTCTACTTGTAACGGGCTTTCACAATGGGGTACTGTAAGCCTTGCCCAAAGCGGTAGAACTCCATTTTCTATTTTACAAAACTATTACGGCACCGATATTGGTATAGTTAATGACGCACCCGTAGGCTTTACTGAAGAATCTTATCCGGGTGTTCCCTTGCGCGTTGGGGACTCGGGCAATAATGTGCAAATAATTCAGACTCAGCTTAACCGAATAGCGCAAAACTACCCCGCCATACCAAAAATAGACCAAGTAAATGGCATTTTTGGATTAGACACCGAAGCCAGTGTGCGTAAATTTCAAGAAATATTTAACCTTACCGTGAACGGTGACGTTGACAAAGCAACTTGGTATAAAATAAAACAATACTACAACGGGGTTAAAAGCCTTTCAGACCTTGTAAGCGAAGGTATATCAACCGCAGAGGCTACGGTACCATTTCAGACTCAGGTGAGCGAAGGTGACAGTGGGATTCCCGTTACCACAATACAATATTATTTAAGTATTATAGCCTATTTTAATGGTGCTTTAGAGCCCGTACCACGAACAGCATATTACGGAAGCGAAACCGTAGCGGCTGTAGAGCGTTTTCAAGAGTTTTACGGACTACCCGTAACAGGAATAGTAGATAACAACACTTGGAATACAATTAGCCGTATTTATACCGAAACGGTAGCATCTTTACCTGAAGGCTACCAAGGTACAAACGCTAAATTGTACCCTGGTTTTTTCTTAACAGAAGGTATGCGAAGCGAAAATGTACGAGATTTACAAAGTTATTTATCTTTAATAGCACAAAACATACCCGAAATCCCTGTAGTTTCAATTACAGGTTACTTTGGCGAACAAACCGAAAACACCGTCAGAGAATTTCAGCGCCTTTTTTCTCTGCCTGTATCGGGTGCGGTAGGTCCCTCTACTTGGTCAGCAATAGCTAATCAGTATGATTTTTTTAACAATCAATAAAATTTATTTTTACCTCCTTGCATTTTCAAAATTTAGCGGTATAATAGTTATAGTTAAATTTTCATTTAGGAGTTTTAAAAAATGGCAGAAAAAGCAACAGAATGCTCGGGCAACTGTAGTTCTTGCTCACAAAATTGTGGTGCAGGAAATCAGCAAAGCCTTTTAGAGCCTACAGGCGAATACAACAATATTAAACATGTTATCGGTGTTGTAAGCGGTAAGGGCGGTGTTGGTAAATCACTCGTAACTTCATCTCTTGCAGTGCTTATGCAAAAAATGGGATATAAGGTTGGTATTTTGGATGCCGATATTACAGGCCCTTCTATACCTAAAACCTTTGGTATAAATAGCCGTGCTATGCAAAATGAAATCGGCATTTTGCCGACTGAAACCAAAATAGGCATTAAGCTTATGTCTATAAATTTATTGTTAGAGGATAAGGAATCCCCTGTTCTATGGCGCGGACCTGTAATAGCAGGCGCAGTAAAACAATTCTGGCACGATGTTGTATGGGGCGACCTTGACTACTTGTTTGTGGACTGTCCTCCCGGTACGGGCGATGTTCCGCTAACTGTTTTCCAAACCCTGCCGCTTGACGGTATTGTTATTGTAACCTCACCGCAAGACTTGGTTTCTATGATAGTTAAAAAGGCTTATAATATGGCTGATATGATGAAGATTCCCATACTCGGTCTTGTTGAAAATATGAGCTATGTTGTTTGTCCTGAATGCGGTGAAGAATTTGAGATTTTCGGTAGCGGTAGTGACAGTATTGCAGAAGAGTTAAATATAGATTTACTCGGTAAAATGCCTATTGATATAAGCGTCGCTAAAATGGTAGATAACGGCAATTTCGAAATGTATGATAACCGTTACTTAGCAAATGCAGCGAAAATAATTGAAGAAAAAACTAAAACCAAATAAACAAAACAATAGCGGTCGGCTTTTGCCGATCGCTATTGTTGTTTGAGAAGAAGAATTAGCCCAAAGTAAAATATTTTGAAGTTTAAGGTTATTTTATTTTAAAGGTAAGGCTCTTTGAACCTTTATAATCTCCACACAACTTAACAACTATTTTATATGTGCCTTTCTTCACTCGTTTTCCATAGTATTTTATAGTATAATCTCTACTTTGCTTTAAAACATTTCCGTGGGAGTCTTTAACAATAACCTCAGGCTTTATAACCTTTCCATTATAGGAAAATGTTGTTTTATTCAGTTTAATGCTCTTTACCTTTGCTATTGTTCTTTTAAATGAGTACTTGCTACAAACAGTACATTTTTCCTTGATTTGTCCATCCTTTTTGAGTGTTGCTTTTTTAACCGTCTTTGGCGAATAATACTTAACCTTATTCTTCTTTATAAACTTTGAGGCTTTGTTGCTTTTAACAGATTTTTTAAGTTCTGCTTTTGTGCCGTCATAACTAATGTGTTTACCCGAAAAAGAGTCATAATAAAAACTGTTTGAACTACATAGGGAAACGCATTTTAATTTTTTAGTGTAATAAAATGCATCTTTTCCTATTTGTGCAAAGCGCGGTATAGTAACATTTTTTAAAGAGGTACAAGCAGAAAATGCTTCACTACCAATTTTAACAACCTTATCGGGAATCTTAACAGATTCAATACCATAGCAACACCAAAATGCACCATCATCTATTATCTTTAAAGAGGAAGGAAGCGATATTTTTTTCAAACGCATACAAAAATTAAATGCTTGCATTCCTATATGAGTTAACTTTTTAGGGAAGTTTATAGATTTTAATGATGAGCAAGACCAAAATGCGCCATCATCAATTGTTAAAACAGAAGAGGGCAACTTAACCGTTGTTAACTTTTCACACAGACTAAACGCTCCGCCGCCTATAACTCTTGTACCGCTTTTAATATTGGCCTTTTTGATGTTTTTATCTGCTTTAATTAAATATTTTCCAACATATAAAAGCTTATTTTTCCAGTTTGATTTATTCTTTGCATACGCAGAATTTAGAAAATTTTGTTGTCCTAATCTCGTAACCTTATTACCTATTGTAATATTTTTAAGTTTCTTACAATTATAAAAGGCACCGTCACCAATAATCTCAACATTTTTACCTATAACTAGCGTGGTTAAACTATTATACTCTTCCACCGCAGTTTCGGGTATTTCTTTGCAATCCTCTCCGATAATAAGTTTTTTTAACGCCTTTTTAGGAACATTATACATATCAAGATCATCGAGTTTGTCTTTTGTTGTACCAAAAAAAGGTATTCTTAATGTAGCACATTTTTCAGCATCCGAAAGAATATAGTCACCTATTTTAGTAACCCCATCGGGAATATATAGGCTTGTTAGTGATGTGCACTCGCGAAAAGCTTCTTTGCCAATTTTTTTAATACCCTTTACCAATGTGGCTTTTGTTAAATCTTCACAACCTTGAAAAGCATTATCTCCAATTTCTATGATTGAGGCGGTAAATTTAACACTTTCAAGATTTTTACATTCCATAAAAGCAGAATTACCAATAACTTTGGTCTTTTTTCCAAATTTAACACTTTTTAATGAGGTGCATCTATCAAAGCATCCTGCAGCCAAGTTTTCAAGTGAACTTGGAAATTCGATACTTTTTAAGGATTTACATCCGGCAAATGCATAACTTTTTATACTTTCAAGCTTTTTTGAAAAAACTATTTCTTTTAAATTAACGCAATCATAAAAAGCCGAAGAATAAATTGTTTTTAAATTTTCACCTAAAATTATTTTTTTAACAGCTGTGTTTTCATGAAAAGAATTTGTAGGGATATATGTGCAAGCGTTTGAAAATTCAACAGTCAATGTACCCTTCTTATCTAATGAAAAAACACTGTTAAACATTCCATTTTTTGTTCTTTCTTCCCCAACAAAGGGCAACTTTATATATGTAATATTAGGACAACCACCAAAAGCGCCGCCTTCAATTTTTGTTAAACTGTCAGGTAATGTTAAACTTTTTATATTGCTGCAACCGCTAAAAGCACTGCTTAATATTCTTTTTAAACCGCTTGAAAAGTTAATAGTTTGTAATGATGTGCAGTTTCCAAAAGCATCATTTGCAATTTCAACCAAAGAAGATGGAAAACTTATTTTTGCCAAAGAAGAACATTGGTTAAATGCATATTCCTTTATGTTTTTTAGATTACTTGTAAATGTTACTGAGGTTAATGCCGAACAATCCTTAAATGCATATTCCGGTACTTCGCTAGCACTAAAAACAACCGTTTTAAGTTTTTTGCAAGACTCAAATGCATTTTTTCCTACCGATGTGTTTTTAGGTATAGTAACACTCGTTAAACCGCTGTTTTTAAAGGCAGATTCGCCTATTGATGTAAGGGAGCTTGGCAAATTAATAGTTGCTATGTTTGTGTCATAAAAGGCCATTGCTCCTATAGTTTTAATTTGGCTAGGCAAAACAACTTCTTTAAGAGTAGACAGACTAGAAAAAGCACTTTCCGGTATATCGGTTTGTGAGCCTTTAAGAGTGATTTTTTCAATCGGAACTTTAATCTGTTGGCTATTAGGAATATGTGGGTCGTAATCATCCGCTTCAAAAGCAATAGTAACACTCGAATTCAAATTGTAAAGAGTTAATTCTTTAAGCTTTATGCAAGTAGAAAAAGCATGGTAGCCAATCTCACTAACACCTTGGGGCAAGGACAAACTTGTTATTTCATCACAATTTTCAAATGCTTTCCAACCTATTGAGGTTATTTTATATCCACCTAAAGTATCGGGAATAATAATATTACCGGAGGCATTTTCATCACAACCGATAATACTTGCTGTGTTATTTTCTTCATTTACACGGTATGTAAAAATACCGTCTTTTTTGCCTATTGTATCATCAGGTCCCATTGCAGAAGCAACTAAGTTTTGAGAAAATACCAAAACGGCGAAAATAAATAAAATTGAAAGCAAGATTTTTCTCATAAGTAAACACCCCTACTCAATGTATAACAATTAACTGGATCATTTGCTAATATAATTATACTATTAAAAAATTGAAAGTCAATAATATATAAACCTACAAAAGCAGTGGCACTTATTGATGAAATAATCCTTATGACTTTTTTATTTTAAATATTTTTCTATATTTGAGTTTATTTCATTAACCAAATTATGTTCGTTTATTTGATGGTCTACCGCCGAATAAAAGCTCTCGGGTAGGCGGGTTAAATTAGGTGATATAAAAATTTTAGGGTTATTTTGCTTTACTGCCTTTAAAAATTCCAAATACTCAATATTAAGCTTGCAAAAATCGTCAAAAATCACGCACAAAGGCTTTCTTTTTACAGGTCTTTTTAAAGACGAAAGTCTAAAATTTATATTATTGAATTTATTGCAAACTTCGGTTAAAAATTCTTTGGAATATCCGTTTAAAGCGTTATAAAAAGCATTATTATTTAAAAGCAATGACGGATGCATACCGCCAATAATACTCCAAAAATAAATTTGGTTATAAAAGCAACTAAAACCATTATTTAAAAAGGGTAAAAAATAATTGGTAATTAGCACATTTCCTACTGTGTTTTTTGCTGTAAAAATTGCATTCGTGTAGCAGCTTTCGTATATGTAATGAAAAAGAGATTGTTGTATTACGGGGTAGCCCGAAAGCGCTTCAAATTTTATGCGTTCAAGTAAATTTATAAGTCCCGAATTTATACGCAAAAATTCCTGATAATACGACATTGGCATCTGACTTTTTTTAAAATTTTCGTTTAAATTTATAAGCATTTCATAATATTTTTTTAATTCCTCTTTAAAAGAATCCTCTAAAACCGCAGTGGTACTAGATATCATGCGCAAAAGCGATGTTAAATGTTGCGCTATATTCTCACTCCAAAAAATTGCGGTTTTGCGAAGTATTGCCGAAGATTTTTCATTACTGCAATTTATAAAATTCATAAAATCACACCCCAACAATATATTGATATGCAAATGATACATAAAAAAGCATTGATATTTTATTTTAAATTAAGTATAATATAAAGATAGATATATTTATTTCAAAATTGGGGGTAATTATTTTGGATTGCGTACAATTTTTTGAACAGATAAAGGGTAAAAAAATCGCTATGTGCGGTATAGGTGTTAGTAACACTCCGCTTATTATGAATTTTTTAAATAAGGGAGCCCGCGTTTTTGCATGCGATAGAAGAAGCCGTGAAATGTTAGGCGAAATTGCCGACACTTTAGAAACTGCAGGTGCCGAGCTTCGCTTAGGGGACGACTACCTTGACAATTTAGAGGTTGATATAATTTTCCGCACCCCCGGTATGAATTTTTATTTACAAGAGCTTGATGATGCCCGCAAAAAAGGTATTGCCGTAACAAGCGAAATGGAAGTTTTTTTCGATTTATGCCCTGCTACAATTTTTGCGGTAACCGGCTCTGACGGAAAGACCACCACCACTACGCTTATTGCTAAAATGCTTGAAGCAGAAGGCAAAAAGGTTTTTGTGGGCGGTAATATTGGTGCGCCATTATTACCTGAAATTGAAAACATAACCAAGGACGATTTTGTTGTGGTTGAGCTTTCTTCTTTTCAACTTATTTCTATGCGCAAAAGTCCCGATGTTGCAGTAGTTACCAATGTAGCACCCAACCATTTGGACGTTCACAAGGATATGGACGAATATGTTGAAGCTAAGAAAAATGTTATTCTTCACCAAAATGCTTTCTCGCGCACCGTACTTAATAAGGATAATGCCATAACCGAAGGGTTTAAAGACTTTGTTCGCGGTCAGTCGCTTTCGTTCAGTATGGAAACGCCCCTTAAAAACGGTGCATGGCTTTCGGATGACGGAGTTATCCATATGTCCTACCGCGGAATTGACGCACCTATTATGCACCGTGACGAAATTGCCATTTTAGGCGACCATAATGTTGAAAATTACCTTGCCGCAATCACTGCGGTTTGGGGTTATGTAAGTATCCAATCAATTAAAAAGGTTGCAAAAGAATTTAAGGGCGTTGCCCACCGTATCGAATTTGTACGCGAGTTAAACGGCGTTAAGTATTATAACGACTCTATTGCATCGAGTCCTACAAGAACTATTGCCTGCTTAAAGGCTATGCCGCCGAAGGTTTGGTTAATAGCCGGAGGTTACGATAAGCATATCCCTTACGAGCCTATGATACCCTATGTGCTTGAAAAAGTTCAAAAGCTTATTCTTTGTGGTGCTACTGCCCCCAAAATTAAAAAGGCAGTTATAGATAATAAAAACTATAATGGTCACCCCGAAATTATAGAAGTAAGTGATATTAGCAAAGCGGTAGACTATGCTTACAAAAATGCCAAAGCGGGAGATATTGTAACCCTTTCTCCTGCATCTGCAAGCTTTGACAGTTTTCCAAACTTTGTAGCCCGTGGTAACTACTTTAAAGATAAGGTTAACGAATTATAATGGATTTAAAAGAACTACTTTACACTTTATCAGGGCTTGATTGCATAGGTGACATTACCGATGCATCTGATAAAGCTTGTGAGATATTATCAAAATACGCAAAAACCGAAAAGAAAAACTCAAATAATATAATTGGCTTTTTAAAAGGGAAAGCCAATTATACTGTTATGCTTGATGCCCATATTGACCAAGTAGGCTTTGTTGTAACCGATATTGACGATAACGGCTTTTTAACCGTAAATAATGTGGGCGGTATAGATTTACGAGCACTGCCTTCAAGAAGTGTAACCGTACACAGCAAGGAAAAAATTACCGCCGTGTTTTGTTCAACACCACCCCACCTTTTATGCGGTGAAACCGAATATAACGATATAACCAAAATTAAACTTGATACCTCATTAGGCGCAAAAGCAAAGGAAATTGTATCTTTGGGTGACTATGTTACCTTTAATCAAAGCTGCTTTGACCTTGCGGGCGACTTGGTTTGTGGCCGTTCTTTTGATGACCGCGCAGGTGTGGTATGCCTTTTAGAGCTTGCTAAAAGATTAAGCAAAAAACAACTTCCAATAAATGTTGTTTTTTCGCTTTCTACTGGTGAAGAATTAGGTCTTCGCGGCGCTATTACCGCTGCATTTTCAGTAAACCCCGATGAAGCCATTGCAATAGATGTTGATTTTGGCGATAGCCCTGATGTACCTACCGACCAAAGTTCACCTTTGGGTGAAGGTGGTATTATAACCTACTCCCCTATTTTACAAAAAAAGATAAATCAAAAGCTTTTAGATATTGCAACGCAAAACAATATCCCCTACTCTACATTTGTAACAGGCGGTAAAACAAGCACCGATGCCGATATGATTTCGGTTTCTCGCGAAGGTGTTAAAACCTCTCTTGTTTCCATTCCGCTTCGTAATATGCATTCCGAAGTAGAAATTTTATCACTCAGTGACCTTGACCACCTTTGTGACTTGTTGGAAAAATACATTCTTTCGGGAGGTATCTATAATGCTTGATTTGTTAAAAAAGCTTTGCCTTATTGACGGTATCTCAGGTGACGAAGAGAATGTACGAGATTTTATAATAAACGAAATCAAGGATTTTTGCGAATATAAAATAGACAACCTTGGCAATATTATTTGCTTTAAAAAAGGTAAAGATAAAGCGGTAAAAAAGGTTATGCTTGATGCTCATACCGATGAAGTTGGGCTTATAATAACTTCCATTACCGAAAAAGGCTATTTAAAGTTTGAAGCAGTTGGTGGTATAGATAATACTGCCCTACTTTTCAAAAAGGTTAAAATAAACGGCAAAGTAAACGGTGTTATATGCGGTAAGCCTTTCCACCTTTTAAGTGCTGACGACCGCAAAAAAGCGCCTAAAGACCTTTACATTGATATTGGCGTAAAAACCAAAGAGGACGCATTAGCGCTTGTATCTCTGGGTGACAGCGCAGTAGTACAAAGTAGTTTTGAAATTTTAGGTGAATGTGTAAAGTCCAAAGCACTTGATGACCGCATAGGCTGTGCTATTTTAATCACACTTTTAAAGAACTTTGACGAGTATGATTTTTACGCAACCTTTACCGTTCAAGAAGAGGTCGGTCTTCGTGGCGCCAAAACCGCTACATTTTCTGTAGCACCCGATTTTGCTATCGTTCTTGACTCTACTACCGCCGCTGATATTGCAACCAGCAGCTCTGAAAATGTTGTTTGCAAACAAGGAAAAGGCCCCGCCATTTCGTTTATGGACAAGGCAACCGTTTATGACAAAGTGCTATATAATACCGCTATAAATAGCGGTATTGCCTGTCAACCAAAAGCCCTTGTTGCCGGCGGAAACAATGCGGGAAGCATCCACTTAAGCGGTAATGGTGTTCGCACTATAGCTATTTCGGCTCCTTGCAGATATATTCACACCGCTAACAGTATTGTAAATATAAGCGATATTGAAAATATGTACAAGCTAACCGAATATATGCTTAAAAACATTGCAAACGGAAACATAAAATGATATCTCTTGTAAAAAAAATACCTTTTTTAGATTATCTTTCGGCGGAAGCTGTAAAAATAAACTGCCTGTATGACAGCTATAAAGACGATAGCTCGGTTATGTTTTGGGTACAAAACCAAGGGGACGCCTATATTTCTATGACAGACGGAAATATGATAATTTTTGCTATTAATCCCGATTACTTAGAACTTTGTGAGTTCGTAAATGTATTAAATCCCGCTTGTGTTTTCAGCAACAGTGAAACACTCAAAAAAATAGGCAAAACACCGCCTGAAAATATAAATATTATGTACCGCAAAGCAGATATTTTGAATGCTATTGACAGTGACTCTCTTACAAGCAAGTATTTATACGAGCTTTTGGATGTAAAGGGGCTCTCCCTTCCCGAATATCCATATTTTGCGGTTGATTATTGCAGGCGCTTAAACAAGGGTAAAGCAAAATATTTTGCAATTAAAGATACTTGCGCTGCAATTACCTTTAATTGTGAAAAATACGCCATAATAAACGGTCTTGCCAGCAAAAAACCAGGCTTTGGCAGTACCGCGCTTAAAGGAATTTTAGCCAAAAATTACGGTAAAGAATTTTTGGTATGCTGTCGTGATAGTGTTATGGGATTTTATTCAAAAAACGGATTTGAAAAACTATATAATGCAGGATATTGGGTGAAAAATAATGAATGTAAATAATTTTTTTAATATAGATAACTCTCTTTTAGAGCTTGATAAAAAAGCCTTATGTGACTGTGAATCGGTATTTAAAGAAATCGAAAATACCACCGAATACAATCAGTTAAAAGTTTTAAAGGCTTTTATAGAAAATGGGGTTAGTGAATCCTACTTTACCCACTCTACAGGCTACGGCTATGATGACCGCGGTCGCGAAATTTTAGAAAAGGTTATGGCAGACTGTATGGGCGCTGAAGACTCGCTTATGCGCCATAATTTTGTTTCGGGAACACATACTCTGACCGTTGCTCTTTTTGGTGTGTTGCGTCCAAAAGATAAGGTTTTGGTCCTTACAGGCAGACCTTACGATACCATTACGGGTGTTTTTGGCATAGACGAGCAAACCGACGGCTCGCTTAGAGATTTCGGTGTAGAATATGCTCAAGTAGACCTAAAACCTGATGGCACTCCGGATATAGAAGCGATTAAAAAAGCGCTACAGAGCGACAGTTATAAAATGGCATATATTCAGCGCTCCCGCGGTTACAGCATCCGTCCCACTCTTACTATTGACGATATAGAAGTTCTTTGTAAAACCGTTAAAGAAATTTCTCCCGATACTGTAATTATGGTAGACAACTGCTATGGCGAATTTGTAGAAAGAAAAGAGCCTTGCGAAGTTGGTGCCGACCTTATTGCAGGCTCGCTTATTAAAAACCCCGGTGGAGGTATTGCATCTACCGGCGGATATATTGCAGGCAGAAAAGATTTAATTGAAAAATGTTCTTATAGGCTTACCTGTGCAGGTGTAGGCAGAGAAGTAGGCGCAACCTTAGGTCACTCAAGGGAGTTATATTTAGGTTTATTCTCGGCTCCCCACGTAGTAGGCGAAGCTCTTAAAACCGCCGTTTACGCTTCGGCGCTCTTTGGCGCCTTGGGTTACGAGGTTTCACCAAAAGTAACCGATAAGCGCGGTGATATTATTCAGTGTGTCACCTTAAACTCTGCTGAAAACCTTATTGCATTTTGTCAGGGTATGCAAAGCGGTGCGCCTGTTGATGCTTTTGTTGTGCCTGAGCCTTGGGATATGCCGGGATATACCGACCCCGTAATTATGGCGGCAGGTGCCTTTACTTTGGGTGCTTCTATCGAGCTTTCGGCAGACGGACCCTTACGCGAGCCCTATGCCGCTTGGATGCAGGGCGGATTAAACTTCCATAGCGCTCACGCAGGTGTGCTTTTAGCGGCACAAAAAATGAAGTCACAAATCAAAGGAGAGTAACTATGAAACAGATTTTCGAAGGTCAGGTTTATGAAATTCTCTCAATTTCGGGCGGAATAATGTTTTCATACTGCAAAGAAGCTTTAGAAGACCAAATTGTAGTTGGATATAAAATGATAAGCTTTGATAACGGCCGTATAACTGATGTTGCCAAAAACGCTTTTTTGGGCGCGAAATACGGCACCAATTATCAAGAGATACTTAAAAAATGCGAGCATTATATCACCGATAGAATAATACATTTGCAAAACGAAAAAATGCTTATATACTCTAAAAACGGTATCTTAAAGCTTTTGAATGCCGATACTTCGGTTTTATGGCAAGGAACCCTTTCCTACCGAAATTACAACGCATCCGATTTTATTATATATAAAAGTGCGCTTTGGGCGTGCTTCCCCGAATGTGATGTAATGCTAAGATATAATTTAAGCACTATGCACGAAGAACTTCGCATCGGCGGCAAAAAATCACCCTTTTCTAAACCGCGAAGCCTATTCTTAGAAAACGATGATGCTTATGTTTGTAACATTGGCTCAAAAAGGATTGTAAAAGTAAACCTTGCAGACTATACCGTAAACGAACATTTAGAATTCTCCGAAGAAGTTTACCAATACTTTAAATCTGATATATACGGTTTTGTAATTTTAAAATCGGGGCTTTATATGGTATAATAAAAAACTGTACTAACTTTTTAGCTAGTACAGTTTTTTTATTCTTTATTTAGTATCCGTTTGCGTATTATATTGGACACAAAAAATGCTATCACCGTAAAGAAAACATCCTTCAAAAATAAAAGCGAGTATATTAAAATTGCGGTCCAAACGGGTGTTTTGGTAACAAATACATAGTATGCAATTCCTGTGATATACATAACAACAAGGCCTATAACACCAAAGGATATCTTGAAAATTTTACTTTTAAATTTAAGAGAAAAAGCACAAAAGAAAACAAATATTGGAAAAGCTATTACAAAACCGCCCGCAGGACCTGTTATATGGTGAATACCACCGCAAAAGCCAGAAAAAACAGGTGCGCCCGCCACACCTAAAAGGATATAGGCTGTAATCGAAAAAAATGAATATTTAATACCCAAAATGTATCCGCAAAGTGCTATTCCAAATGTTTGAAGTGTTATAGGGAACTCGTGCACAGATGGTGGAATTTGTGCAAAAACCACCATTAGTGCAGTGAAAAGTGCCGCTGTAATTACACTTATTGTTTCATCTTTTTTAATATTCATAATACACCTTTACTTAAATTTTTAAACAAGTATATTATACTTATAAATCTTTTGTTTTGCAACACTTTTAATTGAAATAACAATGTTATTATGGTATAATACAATGTATTTATTTTTTTAGGAGAATATCTATGCTTGATTTAAGTTCATATAACCTTTCTTCACTTGAAGAAAAAGTATTTTATTATTTTAGTGAAATTTCAAACATACCACGCGGTTCAGGCAATATGAAAAGCATTGCCAACTATTGCGAAAACTTTGCTAAAAATTGGAATTTGAGATACATTCGCGACAATGCAGACAATGTTGTTATTTTTAAAAATGGTGCAAATGGAAGTGAAAATGCAGAGCCTATTATTTTACAAGGACATTTAGACATTGTTTGCCAAGCCACCGAAGACACAAAAATAGATTTTTTAAATGACGGAATTGAAATTTATTGTCAAGGCGATTTCATTAAAGCAAAAGGAACTACCTTGGGTGCCGATAATGGTATTGCAATTGCCTTCATTATGGCTATACTTTCTTCAGACAATATAAAGCATCCACCTATTGAAGCGGTATTTACATCCGATGAAGAAATAGGTCTATTAGGTGCCAATGCACTTAATACGAATGTATTAAAGGCTAAAAGAATGATAAATCTCGACTCTGAAACAGATGATGTTATAACTGTTTCCTGCGCAGGTGGACAAGATGTTATACTTAAAACAAACCTCAAAACCGCAAAGAAAGCCGGCACAAAGTTTTCGATTATCGTTAAAGGACTCTTAGGCGGACATTCGGGTGTAGAAATTGACAAAGGCAGAACAAACGCCAATGTTCTAATGGGTGAAATTTTAAGTTTCTTAAATAATCATTGTAAATTTGATATTATTGCTATAAACGGCGGCAAAAAGCAAAATGCCATTCCGGACAGCAGCTCTGTAGAAATATGCACTCAGAATAAAGAGCAAATTTTACATTTTCTTGAAAATGCCAATACTTTATTTTTATCAAAGATAAAGAAAACCGAGCCTGATTTTTATTGGGAATTAAAACAAGAATTAGACGGCAATTATACCTGCTTTGATACTAAAACAAAAAATAATTTACTTTTTTTACTGCAAAATGCCCCCAACGGTGTTATTAAAATGAGCAACGAAATTGAAGGTTTGGTTGAAACCTCACTTAACCTTGGTGTTTTAACGACTAATGAAGATTGCATTACTGCACACTATGCTCTTCGCAGTAACAAGGAAACTAAGCTCAAAGAACTTGCAACAGATATTTTGGCAATTGGCGAAAAAGCGGATTTCAAAGGTAGCGTATCGGGCTTTTATCCCCCTTGGGAATTTAAAGCCGACTCCCCTTTGAGAGAACTTTATAAAGATTGCTATAAACAACTATTTAACAAAGAAATAAAAGTAGAAGCTATACATGCAGGTCTTGAATGTGCGGTATTCTCATCAACTATAAAAGAACTTGACTGTATCTCGGTAGGACCCAATTTAGAAGATGTTCACACACCAAATGAGAAATTAAGCATCTCATCTTCAGTTCGTAACTTTAAGCTTCTTTTAAAGGTTTTAAAAAATGCCTAAATTTGATTGATTTTTGCTAATATTTATGATAAAATTATTTCGCTTAAAAATAAAACTTCATTAAGGAGAAATTATGGAAAACAAAAACGAATTCAAACCCTATATTCCGGCAAGTAAAGTAACTCCCGAAATCACCGTAACCTCGATTTTCCTGGGTATTTTACTTTCGGTTATATTCGGTGCAGCAAATGCTTATTTAGGTCTTCGCGTTGGTATGACCGTGTCGGCATCTATCCCCGCGGCAGTAATCTCTATGGGCGTTATACGCTTTATACTTCGTCGTAGTTCTATTTTAGAAAACAACATTGTTCAAACTGTAGGCTCTGCGGGTGAATCCTTAGCCGCAGGCGCAATCTTTACACTTCCCGCCCTTTTCCTTTGGGCAGCAGAAGGTAAAATGGACAAGCCCGACATTTTAGAAATTACTTTAATCGCCCTTATCGGCGGTCTTTTAGGTGTTTTCTTTATGGTGCCGCTTCGTAACGCTTTAATTGTTAAAGAGCATGGTACACTCCCCTATCCAGAAGGCACTGCTTGTGCAGAAGTGCTTTTGGCAGGTGAAAAGGGTGGTGCAAGCGCCTCTACCGTATTTGCGGGTATGGGCTTTGCAGCTCTGTTTAAATTCATAATCGACGGTCTTAAGGTAGTTTCGGGCGAAGTTTCAGGCAGAGTTAAAGGCTACGCAGGTGAACTTGGTACCCAAATTTACCCTGCTGTTATGAGTGTTGGCTATATCTGCGGTCCACGCATTTCATCCTACATGTTCGCAGGCGGTGTGCTTAGCTGGTTAGTGATTATTCCTATTATCGTTCTTTTCGGTGAAAACAGTATACTTTACCCAAGCGTTGATGCTACAATTGGCCAAATGTTTGCCGAAGGTGGCGCAGGCGCTATCTGGGGCTCCTATGTTCGATATATCGGTGCAGGTGCTTTAGCAGCAGGCGGTATTATAAGCCTTATTAAATCCTTGCCTCTTATCGTTAAAACTTTCTCAGGTGCTATGAAAAGTATGACCGGTGCAAGTGCCTCTTCGGACCAACGTACCGCTAAGGATATGAACATAAAGGTTGTACTTGTAGCAATAATTGTGCTCACTTTACTCATTTGGCTTATTCCCGCTATTCCCGTAAATCCCATAGGCGCAATCATAATTGTTATCTTTGGTTTCTTCTTTGCAACCGTTTCTTCGCGTATGGTAGGTCTTGTAGGTAGCTCTAACAACCCTGTTTCAGGTATGGCTATCGCTACTATTTTAATAGCAACACTTATTCTTAAATTCACAGGTAGCACCGGCATTAAGGGTATGATTAGCGCTATTGCTATTGGCTCTATTATATGTATTGTTGCCGCTATCGCAGGCGATACCTCTCAGGACCTTAAAACCGGCTACCTTTTAGGTGCTACTCCTAAAAAACAACAGTATGGTGAAGTTATTGGCGTAGTGTCCGCTGCTCTTGCTATCGGCGGTACATTATTCTTGCTCGATAAAGCTTGGGGCTTTGGTAGCGATGCTTTGGCAGCTCCCCAAGCAACCCTTATGAAACTTATTATCGAAGGTGTTATGGGCGGTAATCTCCCCTGGGCTCTTGTGTTTACAGGCATATTTATTGCCGTTGTAGTTGAGCTTATAGGTATCCCTGTTCTCCCATTTGCTATCGGTGTGTATCTCCCCGTTCAGCTCAACGCTTGTATTATGGTAGGCGGTATTATTCGTTGGTCAGTTGAGAAACTAAGCAAGAACAAGCAAAACAAGGACGAAATTGTTAACGATGGTATTTTATTTTCATCTGGTATGATAGCCGGCGAAGGCCTTGTTGGTATTCTCCTTGCAGTATTTGCTATAAGTGGGCTTGATAAGATTATCGACCTTTCAGAGTTCATTTCTCCTGCCGCTTCGAATATAGGTGGTCTTGTTCTCTTCGGTATTATTATCTTAACCCTTCTTAAATTTACTGTTTGGAAGAAGCGTAAAAGTAACTAATGAAAAAAAAGCAAGAAAACTATTTAGAAAAAATTCCATCAAAAAAGTCTGAGATAAATTGGACTAAAGATGAAATCGGTATTGTAACACTTGAAATTGAAAATAAAGGTGCTTTCAATAAAATTGCGCAAAAACTTTTTAAAAAGCCAAGAATTAGCTATGTCCACCTTGACCAAACCGGTAGCTTTGTCTGGCCCCTAATTGACGGAAAAACCGATATACTGACACTTGGCGAAAAGGTAAAAGCGCAATTTGGCCAAAAAGCAGAGCCCTTGTATCCGCGCCTTGTAAAATATTTCGAGATTCTTGAAAGCTACAACTTTATAAGTTTTCAATAAATTTATTGACAATTTCAATTAAGTATTTTATAATATGTAAGCAGTAGGGACTGTGTTTTCACTTTGGAAATGCAGTCCTTAGTTTTGCGTAAAACTTTTAAAAAAGGAAGATTAGTATGTCAACCACCCCAAAATATGACATAGCAATAATCGGCGGAGGTATAGGCGGTCTTATGGCAGCTTACCGTTTAAAAGAAAATTCACCTGAGCTTAAAATCGTTATCACCGAAAGAGGTGACGAACTACAAAAAAGGCATTGTCCTGTAGGTAGGGACAAAACCTGTATTCACTGCAAAACTTGCTCTATTACCAGTGGTTATGCGGGAGCAGGCGCTTTTTCGGACGGCAAGTTTAACCTTGGTACTGCATATGGCGGCACTTTAGGTGAAGAATTAGGTGACACCCTTGCTAACCGGTACATTGATGAGGTAGATAAAATTCTTGACAAATACTGTACCTCAGGCAAGGTTAAAGTTTATAAATCGAATGAAGATTTAAAGCTTAAGTGTATCCAAAACAATCTTCGTCTTTTGGATATGAATGTTAAACACTTAGGTACTGATAAAAACTTTATCACCATGCAAAACCTTATTGCTGCTTTAAGCGAAATGGGTGTTACAATGCTTAGCCATTACAACTGCACAAGCGTCCAAAAGGCAGATGGTTATACCCTTAACTTTACAAATGGCCAAAAGCTTAGTGCCGAGAAAATTATTATTGCTACAGGTAGAAGCGGTGCTAACTTTGTAGCAGATTTTTGCCGTAACTTTGGTATAAAAATGAGCTCTAACCATATTGACATCGGTGTTCGTGTCGAGATGAAGGATGTTATCTGGAAGGAATTTTCCGACAAGATTTACGAGCCTAAAATTCTTTACAAAACCAAAACCTTTGAAGACCGTTGCAGAATGTTCTGTTTTAATAAGGGTGGTCTTGTATCAGCTGAAAACAATCACGGAATCATCACCGCTAACGGACATTCATATGCAGAGGATGAAAAGCGTACCGAAAACTGTAACTTTGCAATTCTTTCTTCAATCCGCTTTACAGAGCCGTTTAATCAACCTACAGAATATGCCGA
>JAZQYX010000035.1:0-4379 GCA_045633725.1 Acutalibacteraceae bacterium
ATAAAGAATATTTTAAGTAAAATTTTGTTCGAGTTTCCTGTAAATGAAATCAGTGTATGCTATCCGCGATGGATAAACAATTTGCCGCTTTCGCATCCGCTTCGGAATGAACTTTTAAAGGCTATAAAAGGCTCACTTTCGGGTATAAATCATATTAGGGATATCGTTGCTTTTTCGGATGCGTTTGAAGCTTGTGAGAGTGTAGAATCTGCCAAGGTAGATAACATTAACTTAGGTGATGGCTGTGCCGAAGTTTCAGTTAGCGTAAACCAAAGCCTGTTTTATAATATATTAAGCGAGATTACGGGAATCAGTGTAGAAGACGAGCAAGAGCTAATGGAAACCCTATCAAGACTTTCTAAAGCCGAAAAGGAATACAGTAAGGTTAAAAACGCTTTAGAAGAGGTGGAAGCAACAGGCTACGGCATAATAATGCCCGATATTGAAGAGTTAGAGTTAGAAGAGCCCGAAATTGTAAAACAGGGTGGACGCTACGGTGTGAGGCTTAAAGCATCGGCGCCGTCTATACATCTTATGAAAGCCAATATTTCAACCGAAGTAAGTCCTATAGTGGGTAGTGAAAAGCAGTCGGAAGACCTTATTATGTATCTGCTTAGTGGATTTGAAGAAGACCCTGTTAAAATTTGGGATTCCAATATATTCGGTAAATCTTTACACGAGCTTGTCAACGAAGGGCTTCACGCCAAGCTTTCAAAAATGCCTATCGACGCCAGAATGAGAGTGCAGGAAACGATTGAAAGGGTAATTAACGAAGGCTGTAACGGACTTGTTTGCATACTCTTATAATTCGTAATTCGTAATGCGGAATTATTATGAATATCTATAAATGTTTTAAAGAACGACCTGAAGTGTCGTTCTTTTTTAAGTGATTCCCGTGGCTTTCAATTATGATATTGACTTATTTTTTTAGGTATGGTATAATAAATTCGTTACAAATTGAAGTGTTTCGATTTAAAAAAAAGACAAGACTATGGGCATTTTTATGATAGATATTGCAACACCTGCAGTTATATCTAAATCTGTTCTTTCGGTGGTTATTAATCATTCAAACGCAAGACTCGAAACACCCGAAAAGGTGCCTGTTGCAAGAGGACTTATAACAGCAATACCTGTGAATATTGGCATAATAATGCTTTTATACGGTAAAACGAATTTGAAAAAGAGGATGAAAATGGAATTTAGAATTAGCTGTGAAGTAGAAGAAATATATGATGTCGTAGTTTGCGGTGGTGGCCCTGCGGGCGTTAGCGCTGCTGTATCTGCAGCAAGAAACGGCGCAAAGGTAGCTCTTGTGGAACAAATGGGTTATCTTGGTGGCACTGCTACCGTTGGCGGAGTTAATGTATTTTCTTCTGGTTATAATGATGGTAATCGCGACGTTATAGGTGGCGTGTTTAGAGAAATTTATGATAAACTTATAGAAAAAGATGCTATTATTCAACACTTTCATGCGTGGGAGCCATTTAATATGGAAACCTACAAGCTTATTTTAGATGAAATGCTAAAAGAGGCAAAGGTGGATGTTTATTTAGAATCGACTCTAGTAGCTGTAGATATGACAGAAAATATCATTTCTAAAATCCTTATCAATACTCTTAAGGGCTGTATTGCTCTTGAGGCAAAGCAATTTATCGATGCAACAGGAGATGCGCATCTTTCTATGCTTGCCGGGGTGCCTTTTGATATTGGTAGGGAAGAGGATGGCGCAATTCAGCCTTATACCTTAATGTTTTTTGTTGGCGGAGTTGATTTTGATACCATTAAAAAGTTAAATCGCCACGAAGCTTGGCTTACTGATGATAACCGCACTTATATTAACGGTAACGGTTTTCGTCCATATATTGAAAAGGCTAATGAGGATGGTCTTGATTTTATACCTAAAAAGACTATCGGCTCGATGTATAACATTCCGTGGTTGCCGGGTGTTGTAGGTATTAACTATGGACGTATTTTTGCAGACCCCACACTCGACCCTCGCCGTTTATTTGAGGATTCTTACATAGGACGGCTTCAGGTTAAAGAGGGTGTGGAAGTTTTAAGAAAATATATTCCCGGTTTTGAAAATTGTTATTTAATTGAAAGCTCACCAAAGGTAGGTAGACGTGAAAGCCGACGAATAAAGGGACTTTACACTATGACTGGTGACGATGTTCGTGCTCACCGTCAGTTTGACGATGTTGTAGCACAGGGTTGTTACCAAATCGATATTCACGGTCCTACAGATGTTACCTACAAACTTGAAAAATTGCCTGTGGGTGCTCATTATGATATTCCATACCGTTGTTTGATTCCTATTTCTTGTGACAATCTTCTTGTTGCGGGTAGATGTGTATCGGCTACTCACGAAGGCTTAGGCGCAATACGTGTTCAGCACATTTGTATGGCTATGGGTCAAGCAGTAGGTAGTGCGGCGGCTATGTGTGTTAAGGAGAACCTTAACCCTAAGGATATAAATGTCAAAGCTTTACAGGAAAATCTTAAAAAACAAAATGCAATTCTTGAATGATGGGTGATACTATGAAAAAGATAATTGAACCAGCTCGTGAAATACCGGTTATTAATGAAGTTGATATAGTTGTTGTAGGCGGTGGTTGTACAGGCGTTTTCGCTGCTATACGTGCAGCACGTCTTGGCGCAAAGGTTGCTATTATTGAAGCATCCAATGCATTCGGTGGCGCTGCAACAAATGGTTTTGTTTGTGTATGGCATACTCTTTGCGATATGACCTTTAACAAGCAAATTATTAGTGGTCTTACCGAAGAAACTATTGAAAGACTCAAAAAAATTCCCCACGGTATTAAAATAATACTCCCTACTGAAGAACAAAAACATATTTTTAGAAAAAGCACATACGCAAACTATCATTTTAATGCTGAAGAGCTTAAAATTGAGCTTGATAAAATGATAATGGAAGCAGGTGTTATTCCATACTTGCATACCATGTATACTGCTCCGTATGTAGAAAACGGAGAACTTTGCGGTGTAATAGTGGAAAACAGGTCAGGACGTGGTGCGATTCTCGCTAAACAGTTTATTGATGCTTCTGCTGATGGATTTTTGGGTGCAGACATGGGTATGGAGATTTATAGCCACGAAACACTTCAACCTGCAACTACGGCTGCGCGTGTTTATGGTTGGGATGATTTGACCGACCCATTAAATTTACTCAGCGAAAACCAAGATTACATAGGTTGCCGTCCCGGTTGGGATGACTTCTTTACTGATGTGCCAAATGTACGCAACTGGTTTAAAAGTAATATAACTGCTGATTGTTCTAATGCGGATATACTTACTAATGCCGAAATAACAGGACGTGCTCAGATTAGAAGAATGCTTGAAGTGTTGTGGGAGAAGGACCCCAAAGCAAAAGATTTAGCGTTAATAGCCCTTTCTTCTACCATAGGTATTCGTGAAACTAGACAGCTTCGTTGTTCTTATCAAACTACTATGGATGATATTTGCTATGGTAGAAAATTCGACGATGCTATTGCTTACTGTGCTTATCCGGTTGATATTCATCATCAGCATAAGCAAACTGCATACCGATTTTTAGATGGTACAGAGGAAATTGTAGAAAAAGGTAAGCCCAACATCCTTGTTAATTGGCGTGAAAAGACCGATAATATGCCTACTTTTTGGCAACTTCCTTATCGTTCTATGTTACCGAAAGATATTCCTAATCTTCTTATTTGCGGAAGAGCTATTGATGCTGACAAGGGTGCATTAGCTGCGGCAAGAGTTATGATTTCACTAAACCAGACTGGTGAAGCAGCGGGCGTTGCAGCATTTGAAGCGTTAACTAGCAATAAAACAGTACAAACTATTGACTTTGCGGCTATGCGCCGTAAAATGAAACAAGGCGGTTCAATAGTCTTAGATAATTGATTTGTTAATAAATTTATACAATAAAACCACGGATGGAAGACACTTCGAAGGAAGTTGTCTTCCATCGTTTTTTATAAAAGAAAAGACACTTTCAATGGATGAAAGTGTCATAGTGGGTTACATACTTTGAAATAATACTCGTCTCAAAGATAATATAATGAGTGATATTGTGAGACAGGTCTCACAGTGTTATTTTGCCTTACGGCAAAGTTTGGTTTTAGTGGTATTATATTCGCCCTTAAAACTCGCGAAGCGAATATAACTTGGGCGAAGCCAAATATAACTGCGAAGCAATATAACTCGCCTTTGGCGAATATAACTGTGGCTTTTTTATTACGAATTACGCATTATTATTTAATTGTGCCTAATGAGGTTTCCTTTTGAATAACATCGTGTGCGCCGCCTTCAACAATACTTGTTGCCGATACCAATGTAAGCTTAGCTTTTTGTTGTAGTTCAGGTATTGTAAGTGC
>JAZQYX010000036.1:0-59717 GCA_045633725.1 Acutalibacteraceae bacterium
GCAGTATGTGGATGTATGGTTCAGCAAAATCATATTGCCGAAAAAATCCGCAAAAGCTACCCGTATGTTGATTTTGTTTTAGGTACACATGTAGAACATCGTTTGCCTGAGTTTATTTATAAACGTTTAAATGGCGGTCGCAGAGTTTTTGAACTTAGTATGGAAGATAATACAATCGTTGAAGATGTACCGATAAGGCGTGACGGTGAATTTAAAGGTTGGCTTCCAATAATGTATGGCTGCAACAATTTTTGTACATATTGCATTGTGCCTTATGTAAGAGGTCGTGAGCGTTCACGCGACCCGCAAAAAATCTTAGCCGAATTTAAGCAAATGATAAAAGACGGCTATAAGGATATTACTCTTTTAGGTCAGAATGTTAATTCCTATGGCAAGGGTGAAGCACACGGTGTTAATTTCGCTAAGCTTTTAAGAATGCTCAATGATGTTGAAGGCGAGTTTGTTATAAGGTTTATGACATCCCATCCTAAAGACTGTACAATTGAACTTTTAGATACTATAAAAGAATGTAAAAAGGTAACAAGACATTTGCATTTGCCGTTTCAATCAGGAAGTAGTAGGATACTTGCTTTAATGAACCGCTATTATGATAGGGTGAAGTATTTAGAACTTATTAAAAACGCTAAAGAGCGCTTACCTGATGTTGACCTTACAAGTGATATAATTGTTGGCTTCCCTGGTGAAACCTATGAAGATTTTAAGGAAACCTTGAGTCTGGTAAAGGAAGTAAAATTTGCTTCGCTTTTTACATTTATTTATTCAAAGCGAAAGGGTACACCCGCCGCCGAGATGCCTGACAATATTTCTCGCGCCGAAAAAGGCAAATGGTTTAGCGAACTGCTTTTAGTACAGGAAAAGGTAGCGGCGGAAAATATAAATAAATTTTTAGGCAAAACCTACCGCGTTTTATGTGATGCACATTCCGAAAGAGAAGGATATATGAGTGGTCATACAAACGGTACTGCAGTAGTTGAATTTGAAGCCGATGCAAGTATGCTAGGCAAATTTGTAAATATTAAAATAGAATCTTATGATAACGGATTCATTGGAAAAATTATTTAAAAAAGAGGTATTAAAAATGGATGTAATTACAAAAGCCCGCGAATTAGGAAAAGCTATTCAACAAGACGAGCGTTTTATCCGCTATGCTAAAGCAAGACTTGCTAATGATAACGATGCCGACTTACAGAATGCTATCGGTAACTTTAACATTAAGCGTATGGAGCTCGAAAAAGCTGCAAGCGAAGAAAATAAAGACGAAGAAAAAATTAAAGAATTAAACGAGGAGCTTCGTAAGGTTTACGGCGAAATTATGGCTAGTGAGGCTATGGTTGAATACAACACTGCTAAAGCATTACTTGACCAAATGATGAATGAAGTAAACATTGTGCTATCAAAGTCACTTGACGGCGAAGACCCCGAAACCTTAACTATTGATAGCGGTTGCACAGGCAGTTGCTCAACCTGCGGCGGATGTCACTAATTTTTAATTTACAATAATTTAGGAGTGTTGGTTTAAATGGCTGAATTATCCCCGATGATGAAGCAATACAACCAAATAAAAGCTGAAAATCAAGACAGTATTCTCTTTTACCGTGTAGGTGATTTTTACGAAATGTTTTTTGAAGATGCAAAAAAAGCATCTGAAGAATTAGAACTCGTTTTAACAGGTAAGGAATGCGGTTTAGAAGAGCGCGCACCGATGTGCGGAGTGCCATACCACAGTTGTGAAGCATATATTGCAAGACTAATTGATAAAGGCTATAAGGTTGCTATATGCGAGCAAACTGAAGACCCGTCAAAAGCCAAAGGTCTTGTCAAGCGTGAAATTATAAGAACTATTACCCCCGGTACTGTTTTAGAAGACAATATGCTTGAAGAAGGTAAAAATAACTACCTTTGCAGTATTGCCTTTTGCGATGGTGATATTGGTCTTTGTTTTTGTGATGCATCAACCGGTGAATGTCACGCAACAACACTTCCTAAAGATAATTTTCAAAATAAAATCATAGATGAGCTTTCGCGTTTTTCTCCGCGTGAGATACTAATCCCTAAAAACTTCTTGATTAAAGCACCTATAGTGGATGAGTTTTTAAAACTAAACTTTACGGGTGTTATTACTGAACGCGAAGACCAAGCCTTTGAATCTAAAACACAAGAGCCACTGATATTAAAGCATTTTGATATTATAAGCGTTGAAGCTTTAGGCTTTGAAACCAATTCGCCTATATCTTCTGCCTTTGGAGCAGTGCTTGACTATCTTTACGAAACAGGTGTAAACGGTCATGTTACTGTTAACAAGGTTAATATCTATACCGACAGTCAGTATATGCGTATGGATGTAACGGTTGTTCGCAATTTAGAGCTTTGTGAAACCTTGCGTACAAAATCTAAAAAAGGCTCGCTCTTATGGGTTATTGATAAAACTAAAACCGCTATGGGCAAACGCCTTATGCGTAACTGGGTTTTACAACCGTTACTTAACCTTAACGCCATAAATTCTCGTCTTAACGCGGTGGACGAGCTTGTATCTAATGTAATTTTACGCGGTGAAATTATTGAAAGCCTTTTTGGTATTCGCGATATTGAACGCATTATGTCAAAGATTGTGTATGGTACTGCCAACGCAAAAGACCTGCTTAATCTTTCACTAACCGCCAAAAAATTTCCAAATATAAAGGCATTATTACATGGTACAAATTCTAAGCTTTTAAATGAGATTTATACTAATATTGATACATTAGAAGATATTACATCTCTTATTGATTCGGCTATCAACGAAAATGCACCATTGACGCTTCGTGAAGGCGGAATTATTAAGGACGGGTACAATGAAATTGTTGATACTCTTCGCCACGATATGAACGGCGGTACTTCTATTCTTGCCGAAATTGAAGCAAAAGAAAGGGAACGCACAGGTATAAAGAATTTGCGCGTTCGTTATAACAAGGTTTTTGGTTATTATATTGAGGTTACTAACTCTTTTCTTGATAAAGTGCCCGAAGATTATATAAGAAAACAAACCCTTACAAATGCCGAAAGATTTATTACAGAAGAATTAAAAGAAATTGAAAAACGTGTACTTACTGCAAAGGATAAAATAATTCAAATCGAGTATGAAATTTTTGATAATATTCGCAAAACTGTTGCAAACGAGGTTAAGCGTTTTCAAAAAACCGCTTCTGCTATTGCAAATCTTGACGTACTTGCGTCTTTTGCATTTATTTCTTCTGAAAACTATTATACGAGACCGCTTGTAAATAATAGCGGTAATATAAATATTAAATCGGGCAGACATCCTGTAGTAGAACAAGTTATTAAAATGCCCTTTGTCGCTAATGATACATTTTTGGATATTAAGGATAATCGTTGCGCAATTATTACCGGTCCCAATATGGCGGGTAAATCTACATATATGCGCCAAACCGCTTTAATTACACTTTTAGCGCAGATTGGTTGCTTTGTTCCTGCAGAATATGCTGAAATTGGTATTGTTGATGCAATTTTCACTCGTGTAGGTGCATCTGACGATTTAGCTTCTGGTCAGTCTACCTTTATGGTTGAGATGAGTGAGGTTGCTTCAATCCTTAAAAACGCTACTAAAAATAGTCTTCTTATCCTTGACGAAATAGGGAGGGGAACATCTACTTATGATGGTATGTCGATTGCTAAAAGCGTACTCGAATATGTAGTGAATAAAAAGACTTTGGGCGCTAAGGTTTTATTTGCAACCCACTATCACGAGCTTACTTCTATGGAACAGCAGCTAAGCGGTGTTAAAAACTATAATATTGCGGTTAAAAAACGCGGTGACGATATTACTTTCTTACGCCGCATCGTAAAGGGTGGTGCTGACCGCAGTTATGGTATCGAAGTAGCGAAGTTAAGCGGTATTCCAAACTCAGTAATTGTTCGCGCAAAAGAAATTTTAAAAGAAACTGAAGAGCAGGGAATAGTTACTTATAAATTCTCGGAAAATCCTGATATGCAGTTATCTTTAGAGTCGCAAAATGCGCAAGATATATACAATGAACTTTCGGCTATTGATGTTAATACATTAACGCCGATTGAAGCTATGCAGATACTTTTTGATATTTGCAACAGAGCTAAAGATATTTAATAAAAGAGGTGTAAAAATGCCTAAAATCAATCTACTTAAAAAACACGTTTGCGAGCTTATTGCCGCAGGTGAAGTTGTTGAAAGGCCTGCATCAGTTATAAAAGAGCTTGTTGAAAACTCTATAGATGCAGGTGCTTCAATCATTACGGTAGAAATTAAAAACGGCGGTATTTCGTATATGCGAATTACCGATAACGGTTGCGGTATATCATCGGTTGATGTTCCGTTAGCATTTTTACGCCACGCAACAAGTAAAATCACTAATAGTGATGACCTTAACAGTATTTCTACCTTAGGCTTTAGAGGTGAAGCCTTGGCGGCGGTTTCTTCTGTTGCAAGGATAGAAATGTTAACTAAACCTAAGGACGACGAGAATGGTACTTATTATAAAATCGAAGGCGGTGTTGAAGTCGAAAATTCTCCTTCGGGTTGTCCGGACGGCACTACTATTATTATAAAAGACTTATTCTATAACACTCCTGCACGAATGAAGTTTTTGAAAAAAGATGTTTCAGAGGGTAATGCTTGTGCCGTGGTTATAGACCGAATTGCGCTCTCGCATCCCGAAATTTCTTTTAAATTTATTCGTGACGGCAAGCTTACTCTTTCTACAAATGGTGACGGTAATTTAAAAAATACTGTTTACAGTGTTTTAGGTAAGGAATTTTCAAGTTCACTAATTGAAGTTGAGAGAAGCAATAACTTAGGTGTTTTTGTTAGCGGTCTTATATGCAAACCTTTTGCTTGCAAATCTACCCGTAGCGGTCAGTATACATTCTTAAATGGTCGTCTTGTACGCTCGGGTACAGTTGTGGCCGCAGTTGAACAGGCATATAAGAATAGCGCAATGGTTGGTAAATTCCCTGCATTTATTCTGTTTATATCCGTTCCTTTTGATACAGTGGATGTTAATGTTCATCCTGCTAAAACCGAAGTTCGCTTTTCAGACGAAAAAAGAATTTTTGATTCTGTTTATACTGCTACTAAAAATTCTTTAGCAAGGGGTGATACACGCCCCGAAGTTAAGGTAACTACTAATACATTTAATCCGTTTGTACGCAATACTACCGAAGAATATAAGCAAACCGCAATCCCTGTACAACCTAAAATTACCAATTTACCCGAAGTACCGCCTACAAGGACGGTTTTAACCTTTGAATCCCCAAAAGACGATTCTTTTGCTAAAACAGATACTTTTGTAAATATTTCTAAAGAAGCTATAAAAACGGCGGAAGAAATACTACCTAAAGTTTCGTCAATGCCTAATCCTGTTTCGGTTAGCGAAACACTAAAACCCGACCCTGTGGTTTTACCTTTTGCTGAAGAAAAATTGGTAGAGGGGGAAGAATTTGTTAAATTAATAGGCGAAGCATTTGCTACTTATATTGTTGCCGAATTTAAAGAGAGTGTATTTTTGATTGATAAACACGCTGCACATGAGCGTATACTTTTCAACCAGCTTAAAAACACTCAAAAAACCGAAGTGCAAGCGCTTCTTACTCCCGTTACTGTTACTTTAAGCCGTGAAGAGTACGGCGCTTTAACCGATAATACAGAGCTTTTGTTAAAATGTGGTTTCGATGTTGAAGATTTTGGCAACTCAACCGTAACTGTAAGGGCAATCCCCACAACACTTGTAGGTTCTAATTTAAGCCTTTTAATGTCTGAAATAGCGGACGGATTACTTAAATCCGGCAAGGTTGAGATTCAAGCAAGGGACCACTTGTTCCACACAGTAGCTTGCAAGGCGGCAATTAAAGCAGGCTCTAAAAACAGTATAGAGGAAATGCAGAAATTAGCCGAAAAGGTACTTTTAAATAACGATATTTTATATTGTCCCCACGGACGACCTGTTGCTTTTGAAATTAAAAAGCGAGAGCTTGAGAAAATGTTTGGTAGAATACAATGATTAAAGCGATTTTTATATTAGGTCCTACCGCGTCGGGTAAAACTTCGGTTAGTATTGAGCTTGCAAAAAGATTTAATGGTGAGATAATTTCTGCTGATTCTATGCAGATTTATAAAGGTATACATATCGCTTCTGCCGCACCCAGTGAAAGCGAAAAAGAGGGTGTACCGCATCATTTAATTGAATTTTTAACTTTAGATGATGAATTTTCGGTAGCCGACTATGTAAAAATAGCAAGAAACACTATTCGTGACATTCATTTACGCGGTAAATTACCTGTTATTGTGGGCGGTACAGGTCTTTATATTTCTTCATTACTTGAAAATATAGAGTATACCGATCAAAAAACCGACTATGAGTTGCGTCAAAAATTAGAAAACGAATTTGATTTCTTAGGCGGAGAAAAAATGCTTGAAAAACTTCAGCAATTTGATGCTGACTCAGCATTGCAGCTTCACCCTAACAATAGAAGAAGAATAATCCGCGCTTTTGAAGTTTTTTATCTTACGGGAAAAACTATAACCGAACAGAACCTTCTTTCGAAACAAAATAAGAGCGAAATTGAGCCATTGGTTATCGGCCTTAATTATACGGATAGGGATGTACTTTATAAAAGAATAAATGACCGCATAGATATAATGCTTCAAAACGGTCTTTTAGAAGAAGCAAAGCAAAGCTTTAATGATAATCTTAAAAGCGGTGCATTTCAGGCAATTGGCCATAAAGAACTTTATCCGTATATAATCGGTGAAATACCCTTAGACGAAGCTGTAGAAGGTCTTAAAAGGTCAACACGTCGTTATGCTAAAAGGCAGATAACTTGGTTTAAAAATGTAAAAAATGTAAATTGGTTTTACCCCGATAAAGGCGATACATTATACGACATTTTGTCATTAACTGATAAATTTATAAAGGAGAAATAGGTATGAAAAAGTTTTCACCGCTAAAACTGTTGCTCAGTTTTTTAGTGCTTACTTTTGTTATTCACCAACTAGTTTCGATATTTTATAAGCCTATTTCTACCCAAAGCGCCACATTTTACAACGCAACTGACGGTTTGGAAATCACGGGTGTAATTATCCGCGACGAAACCTTTATAAAATCTGAAAAGCAAGGTATTTTGCACTTTTTAGTGTCTGACGGCAACCGTGTTTCAAAAGACGGAGTTATTGCTAATATTTACAATAACGAAAACGCTTCTATTACACTAAATAAAATTGATTCGGTTAAGCACAAAATACGCGATATTGAAGATATACTTTCACAAAATAGTGTTCAAGCAGCTAATTTTGATGTTGCTAATGTCAATGTTGATAATAAATTAAATTCTTTGATTTTAGCTTCTTCTTTTGGTAATTTTTCAGGTGTTTCAGACGGTAGCGCAGGTCTGCTTAATGCTTTAAATAAAAGGCAAGCTATTTTGGGTGATACTACCAATTTCACTTCTCAGCTTTCTGCTTTAAATGCAGAATTAACTACTTTAGAAAGTTCTTTGTCATCGCCTATAGGAAAAATTAAATCTTCACAGTCGGGTTATTTTATTTCAAAAATTGACGGTTATGAAATGTCTTTTCAAACAAATAACTTAACATCCATTACTCCCGAATTTTTGGACAATCTTAAAAAGTATGATATTGATTCTGCTGTTATAGGTAAAATAGTTTCGGATTATGAGTGGTATATTGCAGCAAATGTTTCTTTAACCGATTCATTGAATTATAAGGTCGGCGATAGCCTCACAATTTATACCGAAACTGTTGCATCGCCTAAACTTAAGGTATCCGTTAAAAATATAAATTTATCAAAAAATGGAACCGATGCGGTAATTATATTCGCTTGTAGTGATATGAACAGTGAGCTTGCAAATATGCGTACAGGTACTATGACGGTTGTTAAACACGAATATAGTGGTCTTCGTATTCCTAAAAAAGCGCTTAGAGTAATTGATTCTAAGCCAGGTGTTTTTGTTGTAAGTGGTATGCAGGTTAAATTTAAGGAAGTTGAAATAGTTTACACCGCCGACGATTATATTCTTTGTAAAAAGGGAGAATTGGACGGCTCATTGAGATTATATGACCAAGTAATAGTGAAAGGGAAAAATCTTAAAGATGGAAAAATTATCAGCTAAAGAGTTTGACCAAAATTATAAAGCAGTTATGGAAAAATATAATTCTGCTTTAGAGAGTGTACAAAAAACTCCGAATGATGTAGTACTTTTGGCTGCAACTAAAACAGTTGATGTTGATACTATCAATTACGCAATTTCTAAAGGTATTACTCATGTTGGAGAAAACAAGGTACAAGAGTTATTATCCAAACACGATTCCTTAAATACTGTAACCGAACATTTTATCGGTCATTTACAAACCAATAAAGTTAAGGATGTTATTGATAAAGTATCACTTATACAGTCGGTGGATTCCATAAAGCTTGCACGTGAAATTTCCAAACAAGCACAAAAACGGGATATTTTGATGGATGTTCTGCTTGAGGTAAATATTGGTAAAGAAGAATCCAAATGGGGATTTTTACCTGAAGATACTTTAAGCGCCGTAAAGGAAATATCTACTTTTAGTAATTTGCGTATTTGTGGGCTTATGACAATACCACCTATATGCGAAGAGACCGAAACACAAATTAAATTTTTTCGTGAAATGTACAACCTATATGTTGACATTAAAGACCAAAAGATAGATAATACTAATATAAGCATTCTTTCTATGGGAATGTCTGACGATTTTGATTTAGCCATAAAAGAAGGTGCCAACCTTGTAAGAGTAGGTACTGCATTATTTGGAAAACGCAATTATTTATAATAATTGTTAATTAAATATAAAATTTTGAAAGGAAAATAAAAATGGGAATTTTCGAAAGCATTAAAAACATTATGACTATACCCGAAGAGGATGATTTTGAAGAAACATACCAAGAAGAGGCAGAAGAAACTGTTAAAAAGAAGCCTGTTTATGAACCTGCCCCACAAAAGCGTGAAGCACAACCCCGTATTTTAGGCGGTGGAAAATCTAAAACTGTCAATTTTAACCTTAATCAAATGCAGGTTATTTTGGTTAAGCCTGACAGATATGAAGATTCTTCAGCTATTGCTGACCATTTAACCGCTAATAAAACTATTGTTTTAAACCTTGAAGCTTGTGAAAGCAGTGTTTCAAGAAGAATTGTAGACTTCTTAAGCGGTGCAGCTTACGCTATAGGGGGCAATGTTCGCAAGGTTGCAGTTTCTACCTTTATTATTGTTCCTAATCAGGTTGACATTCAGGGTGAAGTAAGTCTTGAAGAATTTGGCGATACAAATATGTACTTTTAATGGATACTAATATCCTTTTACCGAGAATTAAAGATACTGTGGACTCTGTTTTCCGTACAGAAAAGCCTAAATTTTTAGGTTTTTTATCGGTTGAAGAAGCTGCTTTCGCGAGAAACTATTTAACTAACCAAAATGTAAAGTTTTCATTTTTTGGTGGCGCTTTTGATTGTGAGCGCACTTATTTAGGCTGCTTTCCGCAGTGGTTAGACCAACCACAGTTTCCGATAACCGCCGTAACATTTACTTTTCGCGAAATTGATATTCTTCGACATCGTGATTTTTTAGGTGCGCTAATGGCGCTTGGGTTAAAACGCGAAACGGTTGGTGATATTTTAATTGAAAAGGGTAGAGCTGTTGTATTTTTAAACATGGATATTGCTGAGTTTGTTACCAAAAATCTAACAAAAGTAGGCAATGTAGGTGTTACTGCCAAGTTTTTACCTTTACAGAATTTACCAAAACGCGATGCTTTACAAGAAACTTCTGCAACAGTCGCATCTTTAAGGCTCGATTGTGTAGTTTCAGTTTTGGTAAACTGCTCGCGCAAAACAGCTGTTTCTATGATTGAAAGCGGACTGGTAAGTATTAATTCAGTAATAACCGAAAAGTCTACAAAGCAAATTTGCGAGGGTGATGTCTTATCAGTGCGTCATAAGGATAAATTTGTTATTGTTTCAACCGAAAAACGAACCAAAAAAGACAGGATTGTTTTAATTTACAAAAATTATCAATAATTGGGGGAATTTTAAATGTTTACTGCTCAAGATATTAAAAACATTTCTTTTACAAGCTCTTTTAAGGGCTATAAGCAAGAGGAAGTAGAGGCTTTCTTGGATAAAATCGAGGCTGATTATATAAATATTGAGCGTCTAATTACTGATTACAAATCCCAGATTGATTCATTACAAGCTAAAATTAATGAGTTTGAAAGTGCTCAAGATAGTATTCAAACCGTTCTTTTAAATGCTCAAAAATTAGCTGACAGAATTGTGTGCGAAGCCAAAGAAAAAAGCGAAGAAATTATACTTCGTGCCGAATCAAATATCAATGTTATTACCAATAAGGAAAAAGAACTTTCCGATGCTTTTGAGCTAAAGGCTAACGAGCGCAAGGCTAATCTACAAGCAGAGCTTGATATTTTAACCCAAAAAGCAGAGCTTAAAGCTAAAAGTATTACTGATGCCGCGCTTGATGCTGTTAACAGACAACAGGTTTTATTTGATAAATTAAAGTTAGAAATTTCCAATTTTAAATCGAGTATTACCTCAAAATATAAAGAGCATTTGAATCTTTTGCAGTCCATTCCTGATACAGTAGATATGGATCCGCAAAAATTAGCAGAACTTATTACTGCAAAAATTGATGTGGAAGTTGACATTAATAATTTTATTAATCCTGAAATAAAAGAGCAATCTGTACAAGATGAACCCATTGAGGAAGCTTTAACAGGCTTTAGAATAGAAGAACCTATAAACGAAGAATAAACTTTACTTTTGGAGTGAACTTTTTGATTAGTTATATTTTAGCAATTATTTGTGGAGTGGCCGTTTTGGCCGTAGACCAGCTTTCAAAATACTACATTGTCAGTAATTTTCAAATTGGCGGCACTGCTGAATTTTTAAAAGGATTTATTGATATCATTTACATCAATAATAAAGGTGGCGCTTGGGGTATTTTGCATGGCTATACCTGGGCTTTACTTTCAATTACCGCAATAGTTATGGTTATTTGTTTCACATTGCTTTTGAAGTTAGGCAAAAGTAATAAAATTTTATTTTGGGCTATAACCTTAGTCCTTTTTGGTGGTATCGGAAATATGATAGACCGTATTTTCCGTGACGGCAATGTTGTTGATTTTCTCCATTTTCAATTTTGGCCAACCTTCCCGATATTTAATGTTGCTGACTGCGCAGTTGTTGTTGGTGGCGGTCTTCTTATCGTTTATTTTATATACGATAGCATCAGAGAATCAAAAGAAAAGAAGTTAAAGGCATCACAACAGTTATAATGGATATTATAGAAAAAACATATAATAACGATTCACGTCAAAGAATTGATGTATTTGTAAGCGAAATAGCCGATGTTACACGTTCTCGCGCAGCTAAGCTTATAGCTGATGGATGTGTAAAAATAAATTATACCACTGCTCAAAAAAGCGATAAACTGCAAATGGGGGACAAAGTTTCGGTTGTTATACCCGAGCCATTAGAATACGATGTTTTACCGCAAAACCTTAACCTTAATATCGTTTTTGAAGATGAGCATTTGCTTGTTGTGAATAAACCTAAGGGTATGGTTGTGCATCCGGCGGCGGGTAATTTTGATGGCACTCTTGTAAATGGCTTAATGTACCATTGTAAAGATAATCTTTCGGGCATAAACGGAGTTATGCGACCCGGTATAGTACATAGAATTGATAAAAACACAAGCGGGCTTTTAATTGTCGCAAAAAATGATAATGCTCATAATCTGTTGGCACAGCAGATTAAAGAACACTCTTTCACAAGGGAATACGAAGCCGTAGTTTATGGTAATCTTAAGGATGATAATGGTACAGTTAATGCACCTATTGGAAGGCATCCTCTAAAGCGCAAGCAAATGGCAGTAATTTCTACTGCTTCTCGTAATGCGGTTACGCATTATAAGGTGTTGGAGCGCTTTGGTGATTTTACTCATTTAAGATTGCTTTTAGAAACAGGCAGGACGCATCAAATTAGGGTTCATATGGCTTATATAGGTCACCCTGTAGCAGGTGATGATGTATATGGTCCTAAAAAGGTTATTACCGAGCTTTCGGGACAGTGCTTGCACGCTAAAAAAATCGGATTTATTCATCCTGTAACGCGTGAGTATCTTGAATTTGATTCGCCATTGCCAGATTACTTTGAAAAGTTTTTAAGGAAAAATAGAAAAAGATTTTGAAAGGACGGAGAAAATGGAAGCATCAAGAAAACTTGAACTTCAAAAAATTGCCTGTAAGGTAAGAATGGGTATTATCGAGGGGGTACACGCCGCAAAAGCCGGACATCCGGGTGGTTCACTTTCTTGTACAGATATTTTACCCTATTTGTATCTTGAAAAAATGAACATTGACCCGCAAAATCCCAAAAAATCAGACCGTGACCGTTTTGTGCTTTCTAAAGGACACGCAGCGCCTGCATTGTATTCGGTTTTGGCTTATCGTGGCTTTTTTCCTGTAGAAACCCTTACTACACTTCGCCAAATTGGCAGTATTTTACAAGGTCACCCCGATATGAAATATATCCCTGGTGTTGATATGTCAACAGGTTCACTGGGTCAGGGTATTTCTACTGCTTGCGGTATGGCTTTATCGGCCAAACATTTTGGTGACAATTATAAGGTATACACCGTTTTAGGTGACGGTGAATTGGAAGAAGGTCAAGTTTGGGAAGCCGCTATGTTTGCAGGTAACAAAAATCTTTGCAATTTAACCGCATTTGTCGATTATAACAACTTGCAGATTGATGGTTCACTTAGTGATGTTAACTCTCCTTATCCAATTGATAAAAAGTTTGAGGCGTTTAATTGGCATGTTATTACTATTGACGGTCATGATTTCGACCAAATTGAAAATGCAGTATTAGAAGCTAAAAAAATTGATAAGCCGGTTTGTATTATTGCTAATACAATAAAGGGTAAAGATGTTTCTTATATGGAAAATCAGTGCTCTTGGCACGGTGTCGCACCTAATGATGAGCTTTACGAGGTTGCAATAGCTGATCTTAAAAAGGTTTACGAAAAATTACAGTAAGGAGAGAAAGCTATGTCTGAAATTAAAAATGTTGCTACGAGAGCCGCTTACGGCGAAACTCTTGTAGAATTAGGTAAAAAGCGTGATGATTTTATCGTTTTAGATGCGGATCTTGCTGCGGCCACACAAACTGGTAAGTTTAAAAAAGAATTTTCTGAAAGATTTTATAATTGCGGTATTGCAGAACAAAATATGGTTAGTATTGCCGCAGGTATCGCTTCAACCGGCAAAAGGGTATTTTGCAGTACCTTTGCTATGTTTGCCGCGGGCCGTGCTTTTGAACAGGTTAGAAACTCAATAGGTTACCCACATTTAAATGTTATTATCGGCGCTTCGCATGCAGGTATTTCTGTTGGGGAAGACGGTGCAACTCACCAATGTAATGAAGATATTGCCTTAATGCGTACTATTCCCGGAATGACTATTATTAACCCTGCAGATGCTATCGAAGCAAAATTAGCGGTTGAAGCTGCTATCCAGCACGATGGACCTGTTTATTTGCGCTTGGGCAGACTTCCTGTGCCGATTGTATTCAATGAAGATTATAAATTCGAAATTGGTAAGGGCGTAAAACTTAAAGATGGTAACGATGTTACAATAATTGCTACCGGTTTTATGGTAGGCGAAGCATTAAAGGCTCACGATTTGTTAAAGGATAGGGGTATTAGTGCCAGAGTTATCAATATTGCTACCATTAAACCTTTGGATAAAGATATTATTCTTAATGCCGCTAAGGAAACCGGTGCTATTGTTACCGCAGAAGAACACTCAGTAATCGGTGGTCTTGGAAGCGCAGTTGCCGAATGCTTGACAGAAGAATATCCTGTACCAGTTGTAAAACTTGGTGTTAATGATGTTTTTGGTCATTCGGGTCCTGCTGTAAAACTTCTTGATGAGTTTGGACTTCGTGCCAAAAACATTGTAGAAAAAGCCTTAAAAGCAATTAGTATGAAATAATTATTATGCCGAGTGTTAAACACTCGGTTTTTTATATTGACAAATGAACATTTGTTCGTTATAATAACAATATGGAAAATTTAAATTTGATTAAAAAAGCCTGTTTCACAGGATATAGACCCGGAAAATTTCCGTTTTCTCTTGAAAAAAATAATACTGAATACAAAAAATTGATTACTTCTTTAACCCAAATGCTTATTAATCTTATAAATAGCGGATGCTCGGTTTTTTATTGCGGTATGGCAGAAGGTTTTGATTTAATTTGTGCTGAAGTAGTATTAAGTCTTAAGAAAAAATATAAAAGCTTAAGGCTTGTTTGTGTCTTACCTTTTTTAAGGCATAATGAAGCTGTAAAATTTTCTTGGAAAAAACGCTATAATGCCATATTTTCTACTTGCGATGAAGTTGTTTATTCATCGGATGAATATAATATTTCAGCTTTTCAGATAAGAAATATGTATATGGTAGACCATAGCGACTGCGTCATTACTTGGTATGATGGCAAAAAAGGCGGAACGCGCAATACTCTTACTTATGCGCAAAAGGAAGGCAAGCAAATTATAAATTTAAACAATGATTATGCAACCGAGTTTATAAATTATCAAAATAAAATAGAACTAATATATTAACCCGTAAAAATCATATTTTTTATGGGTTTTTGCTTGACTTTTTACGGAATATATGTATAATTGTATACATATATGCAGGAGGTACTGTTATGTTTGAATTATCCGATAAAACAAATCTGCTCGAGCAAAGAGCATATAAATATTCTTTACAGGATGTTAGTGAACCAAATTTGCAGCGCGACCTTTATTCTTATGATGAGGTGCCGCGTATTGCTTTTAACCATCGTCGCGTGCCTATCGGTATGCCCGAAGAAATATGGATTACCGACACATCACTTCGTGATGGGCAGCAGTCAGTTGAGCCTTACTCGGTTAAACAAATTGTTGAAATATATAAATTACTTTCTCGTTTAGGCGGTCCTTATGGTCTTATCCGTCAGACTGAATTTTTTGTATACAGTCAAAAGGATAGAAAGGCTATTGAAGAATGTCAGGCATTAGGTCTTAAATTCCCTGAAATTACTACTTGGATACGTGCCACAAAAGAAGACTTTAAGCTTGTTAGGGATTTAGGTATTCGAGAAACTGGTATTTTGGTTTCGTGTAGTGATTATCATATTTTCAATAAACTTAAAATGACACGCAAACAGGCAATGGACACCTATTTAGCAACTGTTGCTGAAGCTTTTGAAGCAGGTGTTATGCCAAGATGTCATTTAGAAGATATTACAAGAGCCGATTTTTACGGCTTTGTAGTACCTTTTGTTAACGCACTAATGGAAATGTCGCATGACGCTAAAATACCTGTAAGAATACGCGCTTGCGATACTATGGGCTATGGTGTACCTTATCCGGAGGTTGTTCTGCCACGAAGTGTACCCGGTATAATCTATGGTTTGCATCATTATTCGGATGTTCCAAGCGAATTACTCGAATGGCACGGACATAATGATTTTTACAAGGGTGTTACAAATGCCGCTACTGCATGGCTTTACGGTGCATCGGGTGTTAACTGTTCACTTTTAGGTCTTGGTGAGCGTACAGGTAATGTTCCGCTTGAAGCAATGGTTATGGAATATGCTGCTCTTCGTGGCTCATTTGATGGTATGGACCCAACTGTCATTACCGAAATTGCAGATTTCTTTAAAAACGAAATTGGCTATAATATACCGCCAATGACACCATTTGTTGGTAAAAACTTTAATGTTACAAGAGCCGGTATTCACGCTGACGGACTTTTGAAAGATGAAGAAATTTACAACATCTTTAATACCAAAAAAATATTAAACCGTCCGGCTTCGGTGCTTGTTGGAAAGGCAAGCGGACTTGCCGGTATTGCTTATTGGATCAACAATAACTACAATCTTCCCAATGATAAGAAGATTGACAAGAAAGACCCACTTGTTGTAAAGCTTAAGCAATGGATTGACCGCGAGTATGAAGACGGTAGACAAACCACACTTTCCGATTGCGAGCTTGAAGCAAAAATTAACGAGCTATCCGGCGGTAAATTTCCCAAGATTTAAGGAGGAAAATGTATGTTAAACCATAAAACTGTATCTCTTGCAGATCAGGTTTACGAAGTTTTGGAAACTGATATATTAAGCGGTAAATATTCGCGTGGCGACCTTTTAACCGAAAATAAATTATGTGAAATCTTGGGTGTAAGCCGCACTCCTATAAGAGAAGCACTTCGCCGTCTTGAACAGGAAAAACTTATTAGAGAAAGCGGTAAGGGCTCAGTTGTTATAGGCATTACCGAAAAAGATTTAGCTGATATTTTTACTATCCGCCGTCAGATAGAAGGCTTAGCGGTAGGTCTTGCGGCACAAAACTCTACCGACGAAGAAATTGAAGAGTTGAAATCCGCTTTAGAGCTCCAAGAATTTTATCTTGCAAAGAATAATGCCGAAGAAATAAAAACTATGGATAATCGTTTTCACGAAATCCTTTATAAAATTTCAGGAAGTGTTACTTTTTATAGTATTTTATTATCACTACATAAAAAGGTTCAAAAATACCGTAAGGCATCTATCCAGTCAAAATCTCGCGCAAAGGAATCGGTAGAAGAGCATAGACAAATTTTTGATGCCCTTGTAGCTCGCAACAAAGAAAAAGCAATTTTATATGCATCACAGCATGTTGAAAATGCGTATAAACACATAATTGGAAAGGACTAATATAAAATGGGTTTAACTATTGCACAAAAAATTATTAAAGCACACGCTTTAAGTGGTAATTTAATGGTTGACAGCGAGGTTGCTCTAAAAATTGACCAAACCTTAACCCAAGATGCTACAGGCACAATGGCATATTTAGAATTTGAAACAATGGGCCTTAAAAGAGTTAAGACCGAGCGCAGTGTCGCTTATATTGACCATAATACCTTACAGTCGGGTTTTGAAAATGCTGACGACCATAGATATATTCAATCGGTTTGCAAAAAGCATGGTATATATTTCTCTCGCCCCGGTAACGGCATTTGCCACCAAGTTCACCTCGAACGTTTTGGAAAACCCGGTAAAACCTTAATCGGCTCTGATAGTCATACACCAACCGGCGGCGGTATCGGTATGCTTGCCATGGGTGCAGGCGGTCTTGATGTTGCAGTTGCAATGGGTGGAGGCGCTTATTATATAAAAATGCCTAAAATGTATAAGGTTAATTTAATTGGTAAGTTGAATCCTTTTGTTACTGCTAAGGATATTAGTCTTGAAATTTTGCGTATTCTTTCGGTAAAAGGTGGCGTTGGCGCTATTATTGAATGGGGCGGAGAAGGTATTAAATATCTTTCAGTTCCCGAGCGTGCAACCATTACAAATATGGGTACCGAGTTAGGTGCTACTACATCAATTTTCCCTTCCGATGAGGTTACACGTGAATTTTTAAAGGCACAGGGCAGAGAAGAAGATTATATTCCGCTTGCAAGTGATAAAGATGCCGAATATGACAAAATTATTGATATCAACTTAAACGAATTAAAGCCGTTAATTGCTTGTCCGCATAGCCCGGATAATATTGTTACAGTTGAATCCTTAAAGGGTATTAAGGTTGACCAGGTTTGTATTGGCTCTTGCACAAATTCTTCACTTTTTGATATGTTAAAGGTTGCTGCACTCTTAAAAGGCAAAACTATTAACCCGTCTGTTAGTCTTTCGATTTCACCAGGTTCTAAACAGGTGTTATCAATGCTCGCAGAAAGTGGCGCTTTAACCGATATTTTAGCTTCTGGCGCGCGCTTACTTGAATGTGCTTGTGGTCCTTGTATCGGTATGGGATTTTCTCCGAACTCGGCAGGTGTATCTTTACGTACTTTTAACCGTAACTTTATTGGCAGAAGTGGTACTGCAGATGCAAGTGTTTACCTCGTTTCTCCCGAAACTGCTGTTGCAGCCGCTTTAACAGGCGAAATTACCGACCCGCGTTTGTTGGGTGAAATGCCTCAAGTTTCAATGCCTGTTTGGTTTAAAATTGATGATAGCGCAGTTATAGAGCCTTCAACTGAAGAAGAAGCAGAAAGCTTAGAAATATTACGCGGTCCAAATATTAAACCGTTCCCCGAGTCACTACCGCAAGAAGATACCTTAAGTGCTGAATTAGTACTTAAGGTGGGTGATAATATTACTACCGACCACATTATGCCAGCAGGCGCTAAAATACTTCCTTATCGCTCAAATATTCCGCATTTGTCACAGTTCTGTTTTGGAGTTTGTGATACAACATTTCCCGAAAGAGCAAAAGCACTTGGAAAATCTATTATTGTTGGCGGCAGTAACTACGGTCAAGGTTCCTCGCGCGAGCATGCTGCGCTTGTTCCAATGTATTTAGGCGTTCGTGCAGTTATTACTAAAAGCTTTGCGCGTATTCATGTCGCTAACCTTATAAACGCAGGTATTATGCCCTTAACCTTTAAAAATCCCGAAGATTATGACAAGCTTAATCAAGGGGATAAATTAACCCTTACTGATGTATTTGATGGTATGGAAAAGGGTGAAATTTCGCTTGAAAACGAAACTACAGGCGAAAGTTACTTGTTAGAATGTACATTTACAGATAGGCAAAAATCTATTCTAAAAGCCGGTGGATTGCTTGCTTACACTAAGGAGATATAGATAATGGAAAATTACATAAATAGCGCCGTAGAGCAATTTAAAGCCGTTTTAGAAGAACAAATTGCCCGTCAGCAAAAAATGGAAAAAGATAGTGGCGCCGTAGATTATAAAACACTCGAAAAAATCATTATTGGTATTTGCTACGGCGACGGTATTGGACCTATTATTTCTAAAGAAAGTAAAAGACTGCTTGACTTTATTTTAAAGGATGAAATTGCGAGTGGTAAAATAGAGCTTAAAGTAATTGAAGGTCTTACAATCGAAAACCGTATTGCTAAAAATAAGGCTATCCCGGATGATGTTTTAGAAGAAATAAAGGCTTGTAATGTAATTTTAAAAGCTCCTACTACAACTTTAAAAGGCGGTACTTTAGAAAGTGCAAATGTTGCAATGCGTCGTGAGCTTGATTTATATGCCAATGTACGCCCTGTATGTGTACCTGAACAAAATATTGATTGGACATTTTATCGCGAAAATACCGAGGGCGAATATGTTTTAGGAAGTCGTGGTATTGATATTCCCGATACATTGGCTATGGACTTTAAGGTAACTACAAACGCAGGTACAAAGCGTATTTGTCGTGCCGCTTTTGAATTTGCAAGAGCAAACGGTAAAACTAATGTAGCAATTGTTACAAAGGCTAACATTATGAAGAAAACCGATGGAAAGTTTTCTCAAATCGCACATGAAATTGCAAAGGATTATCCCGAAATTAACGCAGAAGAATGGTATATTGATATTATGACTGCAAATCTTGTTAATGAAAATATACGTGCAAACTTTCAGGTGTTTGTAATGCCTAATCTTTATGGCGATATTATTACCGACGAAGCTGCACAAATTCAAGGTGGTGTAGGTACTGCTGGAAGTGCTAATATAGGTGATAAATACGCTATGTTTGAGCCAATACACGGAACTGCTCCGCGACTTATTGAAGCAGGCAGGGGTGCTTATGCTAATCCGACAAGTATGTTTAAAGCAACCGAAATGTTGCTTCGCCATATCGGCTTTACCAATAAAGCAGATAAGCTTAATAAAGCGCTTAATATTTGTGCTGAAACCGAAAAGAAAGTTGTTATTGACGACAGTGAAAGCAGCGCTACTTGCAGTCAATTTGGCGACTATTTAATGGAAACAATACAAAAACTTTAATCAAAAATGACTTTATACAAAAAATCCACTATTTTTAGTGGATTTTTATGTTTAATATACTATATTTAGTTGACATAAAGGAATAAAAAATATATAATTAATGTAGTATTTTGACGAAAGGGATGACTATGAATAAAATTATAAAACTTAACAGTTTTTTATTTTCTTTAGTTTTACTTTTTATCTCTGTCTATACTCCAATAAATTCTTTAGCAGAAACTTTTACACAAGGATATATATTTGAAACTAATGTAAACATTAGAAAATCACCAACAACAACTGCTAAATCAGTTGCAGTGGTATCAAAGATTTCTGTAACTGTTTTAGGAAGTGAAAACGACAGCAAAAATGCTAAAAATCCCGAAACTAATAAAGCGTATATTTGGTACAATGTTTCTTTTACATATTCGGGGGAAAATGTAAAAGGCTATGTGCGTGAAGATTTAATTGATATTTATACATATACAATTGCCGATACCTTTGACGAGCAGCTTTCTCTTTTTCCAAAAAGTTATAGAAGTTATTTAAAAGATTTAAATAAAGAATATCCTAATTGGGTTTTTATTCCCGAAGCAGTTCCGCTAAATTTTACTGACTCTGTTGCTTTGCAAGATAATTTGTTTTACAAGCTTGTGCAGTCTAAGTATAATTCGTGGCGTTCTTTAAGAAAAGGTTGTTACGATTGGTCTGGCGGCAAATTTATTGAAACTGATTCGGGCGGTTGGTATGGTGCTTCAAGAGAAGTTATTGCTTACTATATGGACCCACGCAATTTTCTTAATACCAATGATATTTACGTCTTTATGCCCCAAAGCTATGATTCTGAAACACAAACCTTAAGTTCTGTTGAAAAACTCGTTGACGGTTCATTTTTAGATGCAAAAATTACCGATAAAAATGATGAATATTACAATAAACGCTATGCAGAGGTTATACTTGTTGCAGCTGAAAAATCTTCCGTAAATCCGATGGTGTTAGCTGCTACAATTTTGCAAGAGCAAGGAGTAAATGGTTCTACATTATCAAAAGGAACAACCTATAATAAAACCACTGTTTATAACTTTTTTAATTTTGGGGCGTCAGGAAGTAACGCATCTGCGGTTTTATTGTCAGGTAAGAAATATGCATACGAAAAGGGTTGGTCTACTCCTTCAAAATCTATTATCGGTGGTGCGGTAAACTATGCAGTTAACTATATTAACCGAGGACAAAATACATATTTTTATAAAAACTATAATGTAATTCACCCTAACGAAATATCACACCAATACGCACAAAATGTTGCAGATTCTGTAAATTCGGCTAAATTTTTAAAAAATATTTATAGGGATATGAAAGATTCAAAACTATATTTCCGTATTCCTGTGTTTGAAAATTTACCTTCAGAAGTCTCTGCTTTACCTGAAAAAACTAATAAGCTTAACAATTATTATTTTTCTGATATTAGCGCCGAAGGCTTAACACCTTCGTTTAACAGATATACTTTTGAATATTCGTTATCAACTAATGGTGATGCGGTTCTTAATTACGAACTTCCTAAAGGTGCATCTTTAAGTTCTAAAAAATCATTTTCACTTAAAAAGGGCCAAAATGTTATTAAACTTATAGTAAAATCAGAAACAGGTTATTTAAATGCATATACTCTTAATGTCGATGCAGAAAAGTCCGCTACAATCACTTTTAACAGTAACAGTGCAGAAAATCAAATTTCTTCTGCTTCAATAAAGCGCGGCGACTGTTCAGGTGACGGGAAAATTACAATAATAGACCTTGCTAATGTTCGGCTTCATTTGCTTGATATAGTTACCCTTAAGGGTGATAATTTAAAAGCAGCCGACACTAACGGCGATAATAAGGTTACAATAATTGATTTAGCAAATATAAGGTTACACTTATTAGGAATTTTAACAATTAAATGACGGAGTGATAAAATGAAAATACTGACAAAAATTTCTTCAATTTTTATAATTTTACTTTTAATGCTTTCTTGCATTATTGTTCCTGCTTCCGCAAAGGGAACCACTTTATATTTTAGCAAAAATTCAATAGAAGTAGGGGATAAGGTTACAGTTTCGGTTACTGTTGATCCCGGCAAGGCTATGTATGCTGTAGAATTTTATTTACAGTATGACGATTCCGTACTCAAATATGATAGTGGCGACGGAACAGGCGGTGCTGGAGCACTTAAAATTATTGAATCGCCAACAGGTGAAAAAAAGGCAACTTTTAGTTTTAAGTTTTCTGCATTGGCAGTTGGTACAAGCAATATTTCGGTAACTGACTGTGTTTATGTTATTGAACAGGATGGCATTTCAAAAGAAGTGGCTTTTGACGGTGCTTCTGCTCGTTTAACAGTTCGCGATGCAAAGCTTTCTGATAACGCAAAGCTTAAATCACTTAAAATCAGTGGATACAAACTAAACGAATCCTTTTCCTCTTCAAAAACAAGCTATACCGCAAAAGTACCTTACGAAACTAAAAAGGTTAGTATTGTTGCAACTGCGTCAAGTGGTAAAGCTAAAATTAAATCTGTTGAAGGTAATACAAATTTAAAGGTAGGCAGTAATACTGTTGTTGTTACTGTAGAAGCTGAAAACGGCACTCAAAAGGAGTATAAAATTAAAATCACCCGTCAAGAAAAGGAGAAAGAAGTTACCTCCAAAGAGAACACCTCAAGTGAAGAAGAAACAACACAAGACGATACTCTTGTTTCTGATACATCAACAACACTTGAAACAATTATTGATGGTAAGACATACTTAATTGCTACCGAAATCCCTAAAAAAGCCTTATTTAACGGATTCAAAATTAAAGAAACCGATGTAAACGGATACACCATTGAAACTGCCGTTGATGATAAAAACAATTACAGAATTTTTTATTTAACCGAAAAAGACACAGATGTTCTCATTCCGTTTTCATATGACCAGGAACTTGATGCTTTTGAAAGAATAAAGTACATAACTATTGGTGAAAATTCTTATATTTTTGCCACAATGCCGGATGATATTACTATACCTGATACTTATTACACTACAAATCTTAATTTCTCAGACTTTTTAGTTGAATGTTATGCAGATACCAATATTGAAATGTCGCAATTTAAGTATGTGTATTGCTTCTTTGACGGCAATTTTGGTGTTTACCGTTATGATTCAGCGCAAGAAACTTTACAGCGTTATCCTGAATTAGAATTAAACACTAAAGAAGTTGCCGCTAAAAATGACAATGTTTTCACACGTTTTGGCTCACTTTCTACCAACGGAAAGATTATAATTATTACGCTCTCTATAGTTATTTTAGGTGTTTTGGCACTTTTAATATTGCTTATTGTATATTTAGTGCGCCGTTCTTTAAATCTTAATAATGATATCGTTCTATACCAAGATGAAGTTGACGACTTTGATGCTGTAGAGATTGAAACCGAATCGCATGAGCCTTAAAATTATAATGCCATCTCTTAATTCGAGATGGCATTTTTAAGAATTTAAGCCTTTGAAATTTCATATAATCTATAAGGTGATTTTATGGAATTTTTAAAATACTTTATTTTTTCGTGCTTGGCGATTTACATTTTGGCAATGCTGATTTTATCAGCACGCAGTAAAAAAGCATTTAAATTCCTATTTTTTAATGCAGTTTTAGGAGTTTTTGTTTTATTGTTACTTTATTACACAAGAGGATTTACAGGTCTTTCGCTTGCAATTAACAAAATGACAGTAGCTGTTAGCGGTGTTTTCGGAACAGTTGGTGTTATTGGCCTATTATTTTTCAATTTAATAATTTGAAAGTACCATTTAAGGTACATTGATTGTGTAAAATATTTATTAAAGGAGTGAAACGGTATGCTTCAATTTATATTTGGTTTACCTAAATCTGGTAAAACCACTCAAATTATAAACAGCGTAAAAGCTTTGGCGAACAGCGGAAAAAAATCAATTATTATTGTGCCCGAACAAGCATCCTTCGAAACCGAAAAATCAGTTTATAAAGCAATTGGTGACTCATTTTCACAAAGTGTTGAAATTTTAAGCTTTTCTCGGCTTTATGATGAAGTATGTCGTAAAACAGGTGGTACTGCGGCGCGCAATCTTAATGATTCCGATAAAATCATTTTTATGAATAAATCACTTAAAAGTGTTGCGGGCGAGCTTAAACTCTGGTCGCGTTATGCAAAATTGCTTACATTTGCCAAAAGTATGCTTGATGCGATTGGCGAATTTAAAATCAACGGTATAACTCCCGCCACACTTAAAGAAACCGCTAATAAGGTTACTAGCGAAAGCCTTAAGCGTAAGTTGAATGATTCGGCGCTTATTTACGAAACCTATGATTTATTTACAAATGAACGCTTTATAGACCCCGCAGACAAGCTTACACGTCTTTATCATAAACTTGAAAATATAAATTACTTTAAGGATAAAACTGTCTTTTTTGACAGTTTTATGGGCTTTACAGGTCAGCAATATAAAATTATTGACCGTGTTTTTCAAAGTGCTGATGATGTATATTTTGCCTTTACTAACGATACTGCTTCAATAAGAGAATATGATGTATTTACAAATATTCGTACCGCGGTTAACAAAATTGAATCAATTGCAAAAAAACACGCAATAAAAATAGAAAAACCGCTTATTTTAGATGGTTCATATTATAATTCTTCATTGTCACTGCTCGAACGATTAATTAGCGAAAATAATACAGAAGGCGACTGTGGTGACGATATCACTATATGCAAAGCCAAAACTATATTTGACGAAGCAGAATTTGCAGCCCGCACAATCCGTAAATTAGTACGAACTAAGGGTCTTCGTTATAAAGATTTTGCTATTATAACCCGTGATAGCGAAAGATATAACGAAGCGATAGAATATGCTTGTAAAAAGAATAATATTGACTGCTTTTTTGACAAAAAGCTTTCGTTACTATATTTTCCGCTTGCAATTAGCGTATTAGCGGCTATAAAATCTCTTAACTTTTCGACCGAAAATATACTGCGCTTTCATAAATCGGGTATTGGTTTACTTTCTACTGAAGAAATATCCGAACTTGAAAACTACACTTATATTTGGAAAATCGGTGGGGAGATTTGGCTTGATGAGTGGGATATGGATGTTCGCGGTTTTGTAACTGATGAGCCTAACCAAAACAATACCGAAGCCTTAGAAAGAATAAATAATTTACGCCGTCGTGCAATTGAACCTATTCTTAATCTTAAATCTAATTTCTATGGCGATGTAAAGCAAATGAGCAAAGCTGTATTTGAACTTTTGGAATTTTGCAATGCAACTGAAGCTCTTTTAAATCTTTGTAATAAATTTGACGGTGACACACATTCTAAGGATGCATTAAAGCAAAGCTATGCCGCATTTATGAATATTTTGGACAGTATAGTTACCTGTTATAATAATGCCACCCTTACACCAAAAGAGTATTATGAAGCGCTTTATTTATCATTATCACTTGAATATGTAGGTTTAATACCGCAAACGCTCGACCAAGTGATTTTCGGACAGGCTGACCGCATCAGACTTAATAACACAAAGGTAGTATTTATTTTAGGCTCAAATCAGGGTGTTTTCCCGAAGTTTACCGACAATAACGGAATTTTTGCCATTAAAGAGCGTAAAGCATTGATTGATTTAGGTTTAGAAATTGCAGATAATGAAATTTTTACTTCAATTGACGAAAGGTTTTTAGTTTACAGTAACCTGTGCTCTCCAACAGAAAAGCTTTATATTTCTTATGCTAAGACTACTTTGAACGGACAACCTTTAGAAAAATCAAGCTTTGTAACTGCTATTGAAGAAAAATTAAACCCTAAAATTCATATTGAGCCTAATAACAAACTAAACATAAATACACTGCCTGAAACAAAAAGCGCCGCTTTTTCTGAGTTTTGCCGTAGTGTAGGTAATAATGCCGATTTTTTAACTCTTAAAGCCGTTTTAGAAAGTGAAGAGTGTTTCAATACAGATATTATTAAAGGCGAAAATTTGAGTATTGCAAGGCTTTCTAAAGCTAATGCGAGCGAATTATATGGCAATAATATTAATATGTCGGCAACTAAATTTGATACCTTTCACCGTTGTAAATTTTCGCATTTTTGCAAGTATGGTTTGCGTCTTAAAAAACTACAGCCGGCAGACTTTGATGTTTTACAACGCGGTACAATTGTTCACTATGTGCTTGAAAAAATAATTTCGGAATACAAGGAAAATATCAAAGACCTGACACATAATCAATTAGATAATTTATGTGACCAATATATTGCGCTATATCTTGATTCGGTGCAAGGCTATCGAAGCATAGAAACCGCAAGGCATAGGTTTATTATTTCAAAAATTGCGCGTTCTTTAAAAGAGGTTTTATACCACTTAGCACTTGAATTTTCACAAAGCGACTTCAAACCTAGCGATTGTGAGCTTTCTATAGGTTTCGACGGTATACCGCTTAAATTCCCCTTCTCATCGGGCGAAATTAATATTTTAGGTAGTATTGACCGAGTAGATAAATATAACGGATATGTTCGTATAATTGATTATAAAACCGGTACAAAATCCTTTAAATTGCCCGATATACTTTTTGGCCTTAATCTCCAAATGCTTATATATCTCTATGCAATAACTCGTGGTCAAAACCTGCCTGATAGCTCAGCCGCAGGTATATTCTATATGCCTGCAAAACGTGATTTAAATAATGACGGCATGGCTATGAACGGCTTAATGCAGAGCGATTTGGATTTAGTAACGGCAATGGAAAAGGAAAATAGGGGAGAATACATTCCTAAATTGTCACTTAATAAAGATGGTAGCGTTTCTAAAACGGCATCTTCATTTATTGGTGATGCCCAGTTTACCGAAATTTTTGATTATATTGAAAAATTAATGGCACAAACCGGGGATTCTATTTTAAATGGTGAAATTGAAGCAAAGCCAACCGATGGTAGGGAGTCTGCGGCTTGTGATTACTGCGATTTTAAGTCGATTTGCGCTATTGAAAACAAAGAAGTTTTCAGAGTGCCTGACATTAAAAACGAAGAAGTTTTTAAAATAATGGAAAAGGGGAAGAAGGATGGCATTTAAACCAACTGATGCACAAAAAGATGCAATTAAAGAAAACGGCAATATTTTGGTTTCGGCAGCTGCAGGTTCGGGTAAAACGGCTGTCCTTGTTGAACGTGTTATTCGAAAACTTACTTCAAATGATAATCCAATTCGTGCAGATGAGCTATTAATAGTAACCTTCACAAATGCCGCTGCAGCAGAAATGCGTTCAAGAATAGAAAAGCGTATTGATGAAGAATGTAGAAAAAATCCGCAAAACATCGGATTACTGCTTCAAAAAAATCTTTTAAATAATGCAAAAATATGCACTATTGATGCTTTTTGCATTGATTTAGTGCGTGAAAATTTTGAAAAATTAGGTATTGCACCCGATTATAAGATTGCCGAAGAAACCGATTTGAAGGCTATAAATGAGGAAGTATTATATTCAATTATCAGCCGCTATTTTGAACAAGGTGATAAGGATTTTTTAGCGCTTTTAGACCTTGTAGGTAGTGAATTTGATGAGCGCAATTTTGCCAACCTTATTTTTTCAGTTTACGATTTTTCAAGACAATTACCTTTTCCAAAGCTTTGGTATAATGAAATTTTAGATAATTATAATAATGGTGTTTTTAATAGCGATAATTTGTGGTATAAATATGCTTTTTTTAAGGCGAAAACCATAACTGAAAGTATGGAAAAAAGCATTTTAGAAGCTAAAAAACTAATATTTGGCATAGATAAGGTATATGAATGCTATAATCCTGTTTTTGATGCAGCATTAGCAGTAATACTAAATTTAAAAGAAAAGGCAATTTTAGGCGATTGGAGCGATTTTTATAACGAATTAGAAGCTTACACTCTTCCAAAGCTCCCAACAATACGCGGCGTAGGAGAGATGGATGAGGTTATTGCTGTGAAAGATATATATAAATATCTGAATGGCAAGGCTTTAGACCCGCTTTATAAGATTTTCTATGCCGATTTTGAGTTTATAAATGCTCAGTTTAAAACGCTTTATCCTTTAGTAAAACTATTTGTTGATATATTAAATGAATTTGACCAAAAGGTATTTGAAGCGTATAAGGAAAATAATTTATTTACATTCCATAATACTGAACATTTAGCGCTTGAGCTTTTATGTGATATTAAAAACGGAGAGATAACAGTATCGGAAAACGGTAAAGAGCTAATTGAACAGTACAAGGAAGTTATGGTTGACGAGTATCAGGATATCAATGACCTTCAAAATTTACTGTTTTATATCTTGTCAGGTTATGAAAAAAGGCTTTTCTCAGTTGGTGATGTAAAGCAGAGTATTTATGCCTTCCGTGGTGCCAATCCATCAAATTTCTTAAATAAAAAGAACCGTTATATTCCGTTAAATCAAGCAAATGATTCTGATGCTAAAAAAATTATTTTAGGCAATAATTTCCGTTCAAAAGACCTTGTTTGCGAGTTTATTAACAACTTTTTCACTATTTTTATGACTGAAACTACAGGTGAAATTATTTATGGCGAGGAAGAAATGCTTATCCCAGCGGCAAAATTCCCCGAAACAGAAGGTGCTTCGGTTAGTTTTGATTTTATAGACTGTAGCGAATCAGATGAAACCAAGCTAACACTTGAAGCTTGTGCAATTGCCGATTTTATTAAGAATACTATTGACGGTCCTGCTTGTATAAAACAGGATGATACGACGCTCAGAAATGCTAATTATGGTGATTTTACTGTACTTTTGCGAAATGTTTCTACCAAAGCGCCACAGCTTGTAAATGAACTTGAAAATCAAGGCATTCCTGTTAATTTAAATATCAATAATTTTGCCGAAAGCGTAGAAGTTACAACATTTTTATCACTTTTAAGGGTGATTGATAATCCTAAAAACGATATTGCGTTGGCAACTGTACTAATGTCAAATATGTTTGGTTTTTCGCCCGATAACATAGCACAAATCAGACTTAATAAAAGAGATGATGACCTTTATTCAGCGTTGATTTTTTCTGCCGAAAAGGGTGATGATAAAACTCGCGGATTTTTAGAAAAAATAGAAAAGTTTCGCTTAAAATCGGTCACATTACCGCTTTCTAAACTTATTCCTATATTACTTATTGACACCGAGTATCTTAATATTGTATCAGCAATGCCTAATGGTGAGCAACGACGCAATAATCTTTTATTGCTTTGCGAATTTGCTGCTAAGTTTACTACCGAAAAATCTTGTTCAATTACAGCTTTTTGTGAATATATTTTAAAGCTATCTTCTGTTAATGGTGTCAGCAAAGGCGGTAATGCAGTTAATATTATGAGTATTCACGCATCAAAAGGCTTGCAGTTTCCTGTGTGTATTATTGCAAATACAACTTCACGCTTCAATGACGCCGAATCACGCTCTTCTACGGCTTTTTCAACAAAATATGGACTTGGCTTTAAGTACTTTGACGAAACCGATAAAACAAAATATACAACCATTTCGCGCGAAGTGATATTAAATGAAATTAAATCTTCTCAATTTGAGGAGGAGCTACGCCTTTTATATGTTGCTATGACTCGCGCACAAGACAAATTACATTTTGTCGGTTCATTTAATAACTTCGAAAAAGCGATAGCGAACAGCAAAAACTTACTTTTAAGTAGTGGTGAAGTTGATAGTTATAATGTGATATCGCGTACAAAATCCTATGCCGATTGGTTGCTTTTATGCTTGCTTGCAAACCCTGATTACAATGCAGTTATTGGCGGTTATTCTACTGCAAATACACTTCTAAACAGTCAAATTAAAATACGCATACTTAACGGTGATAATCTTAAATCGGTCGATAATTGCGACAACAAAACCGATATAACTGTAGACGAAATGATGGCAAACGCTATAAGGCAGAATTTTTGTTATACCTATCCTTATGACAAATTAACCGAAGTGCAGTCTAAAATTTCGGTTTCTGTACTTACAAATAAAGCAGAGAGTGAAAAATTTCTTTTCTCGGATAAACCTTCGTTTATGAGCAAAAATGGCATTTCTGCTACAGGTAGGGGCAGTGCGATGCACAAGGTTATAGAGTTTTTTGATTTCTCAAAAACTGATAATATAGACGGGGAAATTGACCGTCTTTATGAATGGCAATTTATAACCGAGGACGAAAAAAATTCGCTCTCGAAAAAAGCTTTAAAGGACTTTTTTGAAAGCGAAATCTTTAATCGTATTAAAAATGCCGATAGATTAGAACGCGAGATGCGTTTTTTAACCGAAATACCCGCCTTTGAGTTAGATAATACTTTAGAAGGGGATTTAGCTAATGAAAAGGTCACCTTACAAGGCGCAGTTGATATTTGTTTTATTGAGAATGATGAACTAGTAATTCTTGACTTTAAAACCGATAGGGTAGACGATATCAGTGAGTTAGGTGCTTCTTACGGTCAACAACTGAATGCCTACGCTAAAGCTTGTGAAAAGATTTTTAATCTAAAAGTAAAAGAAAAGGTTATATATTCTTTCTCGCTATCAGACACACTTATTTTAGAGTAGTCAGAGTTTGTTTGAAAGCTCTGCTAACTGTTCAATAGTGAGTTGTTCAGCTCGTACAGTTGCGCTTAAATTCATTGATTCGAGCGCATTTCTCAAAGCTTCTTTTGGGTAGGAAGTAGTATTTGAAACAGTATTTACAAGGGTTTTTCTCCGTTGTGCAAAGCATGCCTTTACAATGGAGAAAAACTTTTTTTCATCTAGAACTTTAACTTTAGGCTCATCGAGAATATTGAGCTTAATAACCGCAGAATCAACATTTGGTGGTGGCATAAAACTGTCGCGGTCAACCTCAAATAATATCTCAGCATCCGCGTAATATGATACTGCAACAGTAACTGCGCCTGCATCTCGTGTGCCAACCTTGGCGCAAAGACGTTCGGCAGCTTCTTTTTGTACCATTACGGTTATATTAGTTATAGGTAATTTGCTTTCCAAAAGCATCATTACTATAGGTGAAGTTATATAATAGGGGAGATTAGCGCAAACCGAAACCGCTTTGCAATCTGCAAATTTTTCGGCTATAATCTGCTTTAAATCAAGCTTCATCGCATCACCAAATATTACTTCTACATTATCGCAATCCTGAAGTGTTTTGGGTAAAATTGTTTTTAAGCGTTCGTCAAGCTCGATAGCAATAACTTTCTTTGCGGTTTTTGAAAGTTCCTTTGTAAGAACACCTATACCGGGCCCAATTTCTAAAACACCCATTTCGCTATCAGCAGCATGCTTAGCCATCCTTGGACAAACCTGAGGGTTTATAAGAAAATTTTGACCTAAAGATTTTTTAAAAGAAAAGCCATATTCATTTAAAATTGATTGTATGGTTTTTATGTTAGAAAGTTCCATAAATTAACTCCTATAATTACTTAAAAACATTATACTTTAAATCCTTTATAAATACAATAAAATTTTTAGTGACAAAACAGAAAAAGTGTTGTATAATAGTTTTATATATTATTATGGATGTGATTTTTAATTGGAAAATAAGTATTTTGAAGTAATACTCAAGGAATTATCGCCGTTTTTCAGTGAACACAATATCGAAGCTAAAGACGGTTACTATGCGAACCAAAATAAAGCTATAAAAATTGATTATGCGGATGATAGAAAAATGTTCACCTTGTCGGTTGCTGATATTGAAGATGGCATTATAGATGATTACCGCGAAATTAATGCATGGCTTTTCGATGAAAGCTATAGTGAAAAAGATGCTGTATCTGTAGGTTTAGACTTTATTATTTCTTTACGTAAGGAATTTGGCATAAAATCTGGCAGAACTCTTAATAACATTGTTGATTTGCCAACTGCTACAAAAGGCGGCTCTACAAATGTTACTGCTTTTTCGAAAAAGATTTTAGATGTTTTTCCCGCGTTAAAAGATGAATACAAAAATCATGTGTCGCTTTACGGTAATTTTTTATACTTAACCTTTTACGGTGAACATTTAAGACCACGTCTTATCCGTCTTTTCGAAGAAGGCACAAACAAGCAAATCAAAAAATTTTATGATATTATCGATGTTGCTTTTAGAAAAGGGGATAGGGATACAGTAAATACTGCTATTATTATTCTCGTGGCGGCTGCTTATAAAAACCAAAAGGTTACTGATAGAATCAAAGAGATGCTTATTGAAGATAAAAATTTCTTATCGGCTTTTGAATCAATGATACCATTTTTCGCAAGCAATATAAAACTCGTTAAGACTATGATAAAAGATTAAGAAAATAATGCTATCCCAAACTAAAAGGATAGCATTATTTTTTATTAAACAATATTCTGATTGAATGTAACCCCAATTTTTTAAACAAGTAGTTAAAAGCAGGGGGGCATAATTTTATTGGTCGAATTAGACTAAATGAATATTTTGTAGAATTAAGGGAAGGGGTTTTAATGTATATAGTGGTATTTTATGATATATGTCTATTTTGCACTTATATAGCCTATTGTTTTACAATTATATATTATGTATAAATATCAAATTATTTTAGATGAATATAAATTTTTAAATTAAAGTTTTAAAACTTACATTGTTTTTAAAAATATACTACCGGTTACTTATTTAAATTGAAAATTTTAATAATCTGCCGCCCTTTTAAATTTATGTAAAAATCCTCGTCTAATAACTTTTTCTTAAACGATACTCAGATTGTCAAAAAAATTTCTATCGCCTGAGAATGAGTGTTATTCTTTGCTTATTTTACTTAATTCTATAAATAAGTTATTACTAAGGTTTTTATTTTTAATTTTTATGATTTAAAAAGAGATTTTAAGTTCATACATAGTAAAACATTACAAAGTGTTATTAAAATAAATTTCGAATATTGAAACAAAATTTTGATGAAGTAATAGAAATTTATTATGTTGCCTATCGGTGTAATGCAAATTAAGTTTTAAAAAGGTTAACCTATTATATAAAATACATTAACTTATCATTTGTTAAATAATTAACAATAGTGCTCACCCTACAAAATGCTAACATTACCATCCATAACCTTTAAAAGTATAAATACAGTGATTGCAATTATTATAGCAGCAACAACAAAAACAATAACACTTTTATATGGATTGGTCATAGTTGTGTTTTCTCTACCCGAAACTACGCGAGCTCTTCTTAACACTCCCCTAACGGGTTTATAAATTGCTACAGTAACCGCCGCATTTATAAGTGCTTTGCAGAAATTAAATGGCAAAAGTAAGGTTGGAATCATAGCAATTACAGCTTTTGAATCAACAGTCGGTATATAAAGTGGCGTTATTAAGATATTTGCAAGCAACATTACAACGCAAACACCAACAACAGATAGACAAACACCGATTATAGCGCCCGAAAACGTTCTTTTATACTTATAAATTACGCCTACTAAGTATGTAAATGTTGCCGATGAAAGAAAATTCATAAGAAGACCGTAAAAACCTGTATCACTAACAGATAAAAACTCTAAAAAAGCAACAATTGCGGCGGAAATAATTCCATATAATGGGCCATACATTAAGGAAACAATAGCAATAATAGTATCCTTTAAATCAAAAGACAAATGCGCTACTTTAAAGCGCAAAATAGCTGTCATAATGAATACCAAAGCACAAAAAACACCTGTAACACTAACCTTAACAATTTGCTCTTTTTTCACTAAAAACACCTCAAAAAAATGCCCTTGCTATAAAAATATAACAAGGGCAGAATATAAATTACATATCTTCTTTCATCCCGACTGTACGGTCGGCTTTGGAATTTCACCAAATCAGCCTATCGGCTCGCGGGCTATACCGCCGGTGAGGATTTTCACCCCGCCCTGAAGAACCAATTTTAATCATTATACTACTAAATAATATGTTTGTCAATTACTTAAAGTAGATAAATAATTGACACTTAATCATACCGTTATAAAGCTTGCGACGTTTATCGGCTTGCTTACCAAAATGCTTTTCAAACTCGTCGTGCGGGCTTATTACATAGTATTTTTGGCCGTCACCGGATATAAAGCGCTCACCCATCTTTTTATAAAGCTCTTCAGCACCCTTTATATCTAATAGACGTTCGCCATAAGGCGGATTTGTAACTGTAATACAGCGTTCTTTTGGCGCCGAAAAATCCTTAATATCGGCAATGGCAGCCTTTACATACTTTTCAACACCTGCTTTTTTAGCGTTTGCAAGGGTTAATTCAACACAATTTGGGTCAATGTCGAAGCCTTGTGCTCTAAAATCAATGTTTTTAAGTATGGAATCTTGTGCTCTCATGCGCTCATTCTGCCAAATTTTACTGTCTAAAAAGCCAAATCGCTCTGCGGAAAAAAAGCGTCTTAAACCAGGCGCAGTTTTTGTTGCCATTAATGCTGATTCTATAAGTATTGTTCCACTTCCGCAAAACGGGTCATAAATTTTAGTATCGGGATAAATACGCGCTAAATCACACATTGCTGCAGCCAAGGTTTCCTTAAGCGGAGCGTCGTTAGAATTACGTCTGTAACCACGTTTATGAAGACCTTCGCCTGAAGTATCGATCATCATAGTAACTTGATTTTTGTGAATTGAAAATCGAATTTTATATTCGCAACCTGTTTCTTCAAAGTGCGATATCTTATATTTTAATTTCAAACGTTCTACAATAGCTTTTTTAATAATAGATTGACAATCAGGGATACTGAAAAGCTGTGAGTTAATGCTCCATCCGTTTACGGGAAAAGCATCATCCTTGCCTATATAATCTTCCCAATTGAGCGCTTTTACGCTATCAAAAAGTTCCGTAAAAGTAAGAGCACTAAATTCACCGACATTTATTAAAATGCGTTCTGAAAAGCGTGAGCAAATATTAGCACGTGCTAACATATTAGGCTCACCTTGCAATAAAACGCGACCATTCTCGGTAGTGATTTTTTCAAAACCCATACGGCGAAATTCGTCTGCTGCAATTTTTTCTACACCAAAAAGACACGGTGCTACTAATTTAATATTACTCATTCTTACTCCTAAAAAAAGCGAAACCATATGGCTTCGCTAAAAAAATTATTTCATCGCGCGTCGCTTACTGCGTGTATTATCCGGATTTTTTCGTTTAAGGTCAGAGAATTTTTCGTCACTCGACTGCTTAAAGCGGTTCATCATTTCTTCAAAGGAAGCAGGCTCAGTTTTTTTAGGGGTCCAGGTATAAGAACCATCGGGCTTAGGTTGAGTAAAGTTTTTGCGTTCTTTGAAATTCTTTTTAGGTTGCTCTTCTGCTTTTTTAATGCTAAGAGCAATCTTTCCGTCTTCGCCAATAGTTAAAACTTTAGTTTTAACGGTATCCCCTACCTTAAAAATTTCATTAATATTGGTTACATATGTATTAGAAAGCTCCGAAATATGTACCATACCCGATTTGCCGTTGCCAATATCAACAAATACACCAAAGTTTGTAATGCCTGTAATTTTGCCTTCAATAATTTCTCCAACAGTGAGTTGCATAGAGTGTAAAAATCCCCCTAAAAGTGTTTAATTGCCTGAAATATCAATAAAAATCTGCTCATCGGAATAAATATAACCCAAACGTTCACGAGCCGCTTTTTCGATAATTTGTTTGTTCGATTCATCTTTAAGCATTTCTTTTAATTCGTCAATGCTTTTTTGTTCATCCGCATAGATAAGTTTTAGTTCTTCAAGTTCCTTTTGGCTTTTATCAAGAGTAGACCATAGGTTTGATAAAGTAGCAACCATATAAACACAAAAGGCCAATATCAGAAACTTTAAAATTATACTACGCTTTTGTTTAGGCTTCCGCTTCATAAATACCCCTAACAGATTTATTTTGATTTTCTATTAGTATACAACAAACATATAAGTTTTTTCAAGCCTTTTTTAAAACATTTTAAGGTATTTTTTAAAAAAGCAATAATAAAGTAATCAATTTTTCCTATTATTAAGTAAAATCCCCTTAAAATTAGGCTTTGAAGCTTAAAAAACTGCTCTAAAATAAAACACAAAGCAATAATATAGTATTTAGAAAGCGTAAAAATGAAGAGCAAAAACCCTAATAAAATACCAATTAAAGCATAAGCTCTTACCTGACCGTTGGTAATAGCTAATAAAAATATAAAGGTTATTACCGATAATACTAAAAAATATAAAATATCTTCTATAAATACCGATAGAATTGTATGTGGTTTGCATTTTCTAAGGCTTCGAAAAAAGTCATAAATTAAGCCAAAAATTATACCCAAAACAACCGAATATAAAATATTTACTGCTTGTGATGTATTACTTATCTCCCACATAATTTACCTAAAAATTTTACCAAAAAAGGATCGTTTTGAATCACTTACAGTATAAGCAACTGCATGTATCCTACCTTCTGCCGTGAGCTCTCCCGTAGCGGTATTAAAATTTTGTATATGCAGTCCGCTACCTTTAATTGTAAGTTTTCCAAGTTTTGTATCAAGTAAAATTGTTTCTTCGTCAAATCCTAAACATTCGCTGACTCCTGAAAGATTTATAACCTTTCGATTTTCAATAATTATACTTCCGCCTACTATAGTGTTGTTTTCTTGCACAATAAAACACCCCTTAAATTTATATTTAAAGGGTGTTGTTGTTATTCCTCAATACTATACATTAAGGAAGCATCACTTTTTCCGATTGTTTCAGTAACAAGGGTCACTTTTGCTTTAAACACACGCGTGCCAAAAGAAATTTCCAACAAATCGCCTACCTTTACATCATAAGAAGCGCGAGCTTGTTTACCGTTTACTAAAACTCTTCCGTTATCGCATGCTTCATTAGCAACCGTTCGCCTTTTAATAATTCGTGAAACTTTTAAATATTTGTCTAATCTCATAATAACTAAATTTTAAGCCGCCCTTTTATTTTAGGACGGCTTAAATAAAAACCTTGATTATTTAATTGCGTTTTTAAGAGCTGCGCCTGCTTTGAATACAGGATTCTTAGAAGCAGCGATTGTGATAGCCTGCTTAGTCTGGGGATTGATACCTTGTCTTGCAGCGCGCTCACGAACTTCGAAAGTACCGAAGCCAACGAGTTGAACCTTTTCGCCTGCTTTTAATTCAGCAACTACAGTGTCAACAAAGGCGGCAACTGCTTTTTCTGCGTCCTTTTTAGTAATGTTTGCTTTTTCAGCAATTGATGCAACTAATTCAGTCTTGTTCATTTTTAGAACCTCCAAAAATTTTTTTAACGACTTAATTGTTATAAACTCAGGTTGCAATTAAGCACATTATTACCTATTATTTATATCATATATATATTAAAAAATCAATAGAAAATAGAAATTTTATTAAAAACAGAAAATTGTGTGGAAAATTATTGTGTAAAATGCACAAAGAAGCTAAAATTATTTATTATAAAGTCTTTTAATAAGCGGAAATTCTGAGATTTCTTTTTTAGAAAAAGTCTTTGTTAATAAAATAAAAATAGAATAAATTAGAATAGCTGTTAGAATTGCTAAAGCAGTAAACGATTTACTGTTAGAAATTTGTGATACAAATAGCGCTGAAATTCCACACATTAAAGCTGAAAATAGTGGTTTTAATAGTACATTATTAATATCACACTTCCCTACTGTTTTAAATAGTACAATAAATACCGATATACAAAGATATAAATAACACAGTAGCGTACTTAAAGCGGCGGCATATATATTGATTTGTGCAAAAGACACAAGTATTAAGCTGGAGATTATTTTTATAACAATTGCAATTGTTATATTTATAATTGCGGTTCGCTTTTTACCAATTGCCTGTAAAACAGTAATCAGCGGTATTGAAAAAGCGGCAAATAGTGCCGAAATACCGTAAATTTTAAGCAAATTTCCACCCAAAACTGTGGAATTAGAATATAGTAGATGCATAATTTCATCACTTAAAACTGTAAGACCGATTGCAGACGGAAATGTTACGACAGATATTAGCTTTAATGTGTAGTTAATATTTTGTTTAAGCTTGGTTTTATTATCATTGACTGCTAATGAAGTTATTATAGGCAAAGCGCCAACACCTAAGCTTGCAGTAAAGGTTGGTATTAAATTGTAAACCGTAAAGGCTTTGCTTCTAATGCCGTAAAGTAAAGCAGAAAAATCGCCTGAAGATTCACCTAATTGTGAAATTACCGTATTTATATAACTATCACTCGCGAGTGATAGCGGTATTTTTACACAAAAAACATCTAATAAAGCAACTATACTTGCTGTTAGTCCTGCAAAAACAAAGGGCAAAGATAGTCGTAAATATAGATTTAATTCACCCTTTTGAGTAGTTTTAGAAATTGTACCTTTTAAAGAGATGTTATTTTTAAACTTAATATGCAAATAAAGTGTGGAAATTGCAGTTGAAAGCGTAATTGCAATTATAGCAAAGACCGATGCTAAAGCAACACTATTGGTCAGTTTTAAAGCAACAAAAGAAAATAACAACCCTAAAAGTAATTTACAAATCGCTTCTATTACTTTTGAAATTGCTGTAGGATACATATTGGAAAAGCCTTCAAAATATCCCCTATATGACGAAATAATAAAGCACAAAAATACTGATGGTATAATAGCGAAAATGTTATAATAGCTATAATTTTTGCCATTTGAGAACAGACAAAGCATTAACGTGATTAAAACAAGCGCCAAGGCGATAAAAAACCCTAGTAATGTAAACAATCGCCTGCAAGAATAAAAACAGTTTAAAAGGTCATTATGAGCGTTTTTAGAAGCTTTTTTGGCAACAATATGAGAAACTGCGGTAGGTAGACCTGTTATTGCCAAAAGGTAAAACGGCATATATAAATCGTGAGCTACAGAATAATAACCGAAACCCACTTCACCTAAAAAGCTATCGCTTGCAAGCGGTAGTTTGAAAAAAGCGCTTATTATTTTTACCAAAGCGGTAGACAGTATTAAAATTAAAGAGCTTTCCGCTAAAGTGTTGGCAGTTTTTTTCATAAAATTTCCTTAATAATTTCTATTAAATAATCTGAAAGCAGGGTATCGTCTTGAGAATTCATTTCATTATATGCTTCGGTAGCGTTCTCCCCTGCATCGTCAGAAATACGCCTTAATGCTAAAAACGGAACCGAAGAAAATGCACAAACATAAGCAATAGCGGCAGTTTCCATATCGCAAGACATAGCTGAAAAATTATTTTTAAGCGAATCTCTTGTTTTACTATCGCAAATAAAATGGTCACCCGAAACTGCGGTACCAAGTTTTAAGCCTTTAACAACATTTTGTGCTATCTTTAAAAGCTCGGCATCAGCTGAATAAATATATTCTTGTAAGGGTTTTTCACAAAGCGCACGACCTATGACAGTTAAATCAAAATCATGCTCTAAAAATCTATTCGGCGCAGTAATTTCACCGCGGCAAATGCCCGAAACACCGCCTGAAAGACCGTAATTTAGTATAATATTGCAACCAATATCAATAAGATGCATTGCAGCGGCTGTGGCATTAACTTTACCTATACCGCATAAAAGAGAAATTATTTCTGCTTTTTTTCCGTCTTTTTCAATGGTAAATTTATGTCCTTGACGTTTTAAAAAGGTAAAGCTCTCATATTCACCATTTTCAATAAAAGCGGCAAACGGCTTATATTCGTCAATATCGGCTACTACTATACCAATTTTTAAATTTTCCATACTTCCTCCAATGAAAAAATGGCTGCTTTGAGCCATTTTTCCTAAAAAACGCATTATTTTTCGGATTCAAGTTCCGTTTTTAAGGCTTTGATTTCTGCCTTGATTTGTGTGATTCTATCAATTAGAAATTTAATTTCTGTATCTTCGATTTCGGTGTCCCTTGCTTTATTGTAATATAGTTCACCCAAAGCCTTAAAGGATTTATTACATTGGTTTTCAAGGGTTGCAATATTATATTTTTGCTTGCCTGTAGCAACTACTTCCTCGGTTTTTTGGGAAACAATTTCCAAAGCTTCTTTTGCTTTATTTAGTGCATTATCAAAAAAATCCATAGCAAAACCTCCGTTTTTAATATAATATCATAATTTTAGTGGTAAATCAAGTTTTATATAAAGCGTAAAACTCGTCAATACGATTTTTGCGGCATAAAATTTCGTGAAATTGATTTATATACTCGTAAGGATATTTATAGTTAAAAATACGCTCAATCGAGTCACCACCGGGTTGACGCAATTTTGTAACCGCCGATGCACCGCACGAAAGAATTGTATGTGTTTCGTCCATAATAAACACATTATAAAGACATTCAGCCCCTGCTTTCGCATAACCCACATTTTCAAGGTTTCCAACAGTCTTGCTCTGGCGGTACATATAATAAGGTTTAATTTTGTTTTTGCATAAGGTTTTATAAGCAAAATCAACCATTAAGGAAGCAGTTTTACCCATCTCGATTTCTGGTATTACTCCGATTTTTGTAAGCGTAGATGAACGCTTCATTGATAGCGAATGTACAGTTACACTTTCGGGATTTAAGTCTAAAACTTTGTGAATAGTATCTTTAAAGCTATCAAGTGTATCACCGGGTAGCCCTGCTATTAAATCAGTATTAATATTTGTAAAACCGCATTCTCTTGCTAAATTAAAGGCATCAACGGTTTGTTTTGAAGTGTGCTTTCTGCCGATTTCTTTTAAAACTTCGTCATTCATTGTTTGAGGATTTATACTAATACGTGAAGCACCATATTTTTTAATAACTTCTAATTTCTCTTTAGTTACTGTATCGGGTCTTCCCGCTTCTACAGTATATTCCCTTAGATTATTAAAAGAAAAGCATTCTTTTACGGTAAGCATTATTTTTTCTAACGCATCAGCAGTAAGTGTAGTAGGTGTTCCTCCACCTATATAAATAGTTTCAAGCTTCAAATTATTGCGCTTTGCAATTTCGCTTGTAATGATAAGCTCGCGGCATAGATATTCAAGATATTCGGGTATTAGCTTTTGGCTTTTTTCTACTGAATGAGATACAAATGAACAATAAGAACATCTTGTAGGACAAAACGGTATTGAAATATATAGACTATATGAATTTGGCTGTGATAAAGCGGTAATATCACCTTCACCTTTTAACGCTTCGGTACAAAGCGATAATTTTTTAGGCTTAACCATTAAATAATTGCTAAAATAGTTTTTTGTAAACTCTTCCCCATGCTCTTTTTTAAGGCGGGAAAACAGTTTTGCAGGGCGTATACCCGTTAATATTCCCCAATCTGGAAAATAGCCTGTAGCGGCAGTAAAACAGTTATAAACTGCAAGCGCTAAAAATAGTTCTGCATCTTTTGAAAAGATGTTGTTAATGTCTTCTATTTTTTGCTCATTTTTATAGATATTACCCTCAAAGTAAAGTTCGGCATAAGCAAAATTAGCCTCAATTTTTGTAACAAGACAAAAATCGGTAATTTCTTCCTTTTCAGTAAATTCAATTTTTTCAAAGGGCAGAAAAATACGAATAAGCTTTTCGGTTTCGTATCTATGGTCGTGGTTTATAAGACAAAGTCGCATAATTATCCTCTGATATACGGGTTTTCAAATTTTTCCTGTTTAATTGTAGTTTTTTCACCGTGGCCAGATAGCACAACTGTATCCTCAGGTAATGTATAATATAGATTTTTAATAGAATTTTCTAATACTTCATAGTTCCCGCCATAAAAGTCGGTTCTACCTATGCTGCCACAAAACAGAGTATCCCCTGAAAAGAGAATATTTTCGGTTAAGTAACACACTCCCCCAACGGTATGACCAGGGGTGTAAATCACCTTAAAAGTAATATCGCCTACCGAAATTTCGTCACCGTTATCAAGTAAAATATCTGCCGAAAATGGCGTCAATTTTGCGTGAAACAAATCCGCTAAGTTGAATTGTGTATTAGATAGAGCATAGTTATCAAGTTTCCCAATTGCTATTTTTGTATCAGTATCGTTTCTTAAACTCGCGGCCCCACCAATATGGTCAAAATGGCTATGTGTAAGTAAAATAAGCCTTTCTTTATCGGATGCCGTTTTTAAAAAATTGGTAACTGCAGAAGAATTAAAACCGGGGTCAATAACAACTGCGGCTTTATCTGTTGATATGAGATAACAATTAGCTTGAATATCACCTAAAGGGATAACATTAATTTCCATTTTTTCTCCAAATTTCTGTATCGTAGAGTATTGTAACGGGTCCGTCGTTAATTAGAGATATCTTCATATCAGCGCCAAAAATACCTTTTTCAACCCTTTTTACACCTAATTCCTTAAGCTTTTGGCAAAAAATATCATAATACTTTTCTGCAAGAGTAGGCTCTAACGCCTTTATAAAGGATGGTCGGTTGCCTTTTTTAACATCGGCAGCTAAAGTGAATTGAGAAATAGCTAAAATCTCACCGTCAATATCAAGAATAGATTTATTCATCTTGTCATCTTCGTCGCAAAAAATGCGCAAATTAACCGTTTTTTGAGCTAAAATATCAATATCGGCTTCGGTGTCGCCTTGAACGGCGCCAAAAAGAATCATATAACCCTGGTTACATTCCCCTACAATTTTGCCGTCAACCTTAACAGAGGCTTCACTCACCCTTTGAATAACAGCTTTCATTACTGATTTATCCTTTCAACATTGAATATCTTTGGTACTTTTTCTATTCTTGCAATAATACTGCGCAAATGTTCAACACTTTCTGCGCTTATAGTCATAATAATAATGCAGTTTCCGTCTTTGGTTTGGCGCGCACTTATGCTATGAATCGCAACACGCATATTGTTAAGCGCATTCATCACTTCAATAAGAATGCCATCGCGGTCAATTGCAACTGCCTTAAGGGTTGAAGTAAAGGTTTCAGTTTTATTACTATTCCAATAAGCGTTTATCCAGCGGTCAGGCTCGTCATCTAAAGAAATGTCAAGCGGGACATTATTACAGTCACGTTTGTGAATCGAAACACCGTGTCCGCGGGTAATAAAGCCGATAATCTCGTCACCCGGCAATGGGTTACAGCATTTAGAAAGCTTTATAAGGCAGTTATCTATACCTTCAACAATAACACCCTCGGAAGATTTAGTTCTATTTTCAACTGTAGCAACAAGAGTTGGCGGTTTTGTATCGGCAATGCGTTTATTATAATCGTCTTTAATACGCGGCAAAATCTTTGTAAGCAAAATTCCGCCGTAGCCAATAGCAGCAAAAAATTCTTCACTATTTGAAAAACGGTATTTTTTGGCTAATTCTTCGGTATAGACTTCTAACTCGTCATCAGTAAAGTTAACATTATTACGGCGAAGTTCCTTTTCGTATTCGGTTTTACCCGCAACAATATTTTCGCTGCGTTTTTCCTTTTTAAACCAAGAACGAATTTTCGCCTTTGCAGAAGAAGTAACAGCAATATTAAGCCAATCTCGACTGGGTCCCTTATTAGCGGCGTTAGAGGTTAAAATCTCGATAACCTCACCCGTTTTTACTTCGTGATTTATAGGAACAATCTTACCATCAACCTTTGCACCAACCATACGAGTACCAACTGCAGTGTGTATAGCAAAAGCAAAGTCGACGACAGTAGCGCCTACAGGAAGATTTATAACATCTCCTTTAGGGGTAACTGCAAAAACATCTTCTTCTGATAAATCAACCTTGATTGTGCGTATAATATCAGAAGCATCGGTAGAAGCTTTTTGAGTGTTGATAAGCTCGTGCACCCATTCTAAGCGCTTTTCCATGCGTTTATCATTGTCGGTTATGCCTTCTTTATATTTCCAATGCGCTGCAATACCAAATTCAGCAGTATGGTGCATTTCAAATGTACGGATTTGTATTTCAAACGGAATACCCGCACGGCTTATAACCGTGGTATGAAGTGACTGATACATATTAGGCTTAGGCGTAGAAATATAGTCTTTAAACCTATTTGGAATAGGGCGGAACATATCGTGCATCAAGCCAAGTATATTATAGCAATCGGCAACAGTGTCTGTGATAATTCTAATAGCATAAATATCATAAATTTCATCGAAGGTTTTACCCTGTGCGTACATTTTTCGATAAATGCCGTGTATTGACTTGACTCTGCCTTGGAAAGATAGTGTAGTGTTTGGCATTTCGCCACGAAGACGCTCTTCAATACGCGATTTGATTTCGCTTAAAATTTGCACACGGTGGTTTTTGCGGTGCTTTAAAAGTTCTTCAATTTCGTTATATCCAATAGGGTCAAGATGCTTAATTGCAAGGTCTTCAAGCTCTTCTTTTACGCCTCTAATACCAAGTCTATGAGCAATTGGCGCATAAACTTCAAGCGTTTCAACTGAAACATCACGCTGTTTTTGCGGGCGCATAGCATCTATTGTACGCATATTATGAAGACGGTCGGCAAGCTTTATAATAATAACCCTGATATCCTTACCCATTGCGATAAGCATTTTTCTAAGGCTTTCGGCCTGCTGCTGTTCTTTGGATGAAAAGTTAAGCTTACCGATTTTTGTAACACCGTCAACCAAAAGCGCTACTTCATCGCCAAATATTGATTTAATATATTCAATTGAAATATCGGTATCTTCTACAACATCGTGTAATAATGATGCTGCAATAGATTCACTATCCATACCGAGAGATACAACAATTTTAGCAACATTAAAGGGGTGGTAATAATAGTCTTCGCCAGAAATACGCTTTTGTCCTTCGTGGGCGCTTACACATAATTCAAAAGCTTTTCTGATAAGGTTATAGTTATAATCTTCGCCAAAATTATCAAGTGTAAGCTTAAAATCTTCATAATTTTTAAGCTGTAAATCGGTCACTATTTTTCACACTCCTTTATAAGTTTTTGATATATTGCAGAGTTTGCTAAATTAGTTTTCTGAGAGTTTAAAGCTTTAAAATATTTGCCGTCTTTTTTATGTATCAGATTCAGTTCTTCCAATACATCCAAAGACAACTTGGTTTTTGCATAATTAAGCGAAGTTATAAAATTATATATTACTTTATCTTGTAATACGCCGTTTTCGGTAATATAGCGGTAAACTTCACCAATCTGTTCGCGTGTAGGTGTAATAGCAATGGCGTTATAGGGTAACGCCTTAATAAATGAACGATAATTTTGAAGAGCAGAAAACAGCTCATTATCGTCTGTTTTTGATACGCGAATATCCTTAATTTGAACAGAAACCGACTCATAGCCGTTATAATTATTAGTTTCAACAGTTACCGCAAGGTCTACTGTAGCACCTATATCAAAACAAAAGTTATCAGTTCCTACGCCAAATAAAAGCGCTTGAAAGCTGTTTTTTTCTTTTGTAAACAAAAGTTTTAAATGGCGGTTGTTGGAAAGCGGTGTTATACGCTGCAAAGTAACACCGTATATACCAAAAATCGGCATTTGATTCTGAAAACCGAACGGCTTTAACTGATTTAAAGATTCTGATAAATCTACTGTTAAAGCTTGCGGATGAAGCTTACAGTCAACTGTTAATGTGGGTGGAATATAATCTTGCAAGTTAGCGTAAATATTGATTTTTTCTCTGAATTCGTCAATATCATCAGCGTCAATTGTAATTCCGCAGGCTAAATCGTGGCCGCCGAATTTTTGTAGAATATCTTTACAACTGTTTACCGCATTAAATAGCGAAAAACCGTCATAGCTTCTGCCTGAGCCATGAGCAATATCACCATCACTCGACAAAACTATTGTTGGGGCGCCAAAGTGCTCACATATACGGGAGGCAACAATACCAATAACACCGGAATGCCAATTTTCACCGCACACCACAATCACGCGGTCATTTTGTAAATTGTTTTCTTCAATTTTGCTTACCGCCTCGGTAAAAATGGTTTTTTCTGTTTGTTGACGGGTTGCATTAAGCGCATCAATATCGTTAGCAATTTTAAGTGCTTTTAACATATTGGTTTCACAGAGTAAATCAACCGCAACCTTTGCGCTTCCCATTCTGCCGGCGGCATTTATACGCGGACAAATTGTAAATGCAATTCTTTCGGCAGTAACATCGCTGATTTTAACACCTGAAACATTTAAAAGCGCCGAAAAACCGACAATAGCATTTGTTTTAATCTTATTAATACCGAGCTTTACAATACTGCGGTTTTCGTATATTAAGGGCATTAAATCCGCAATAACCGCAACCGCCAAAATGTCGGCATAATCACTTAGTAATTCTTCAGGCTCCTTACCTTCAATAACGCAAATTAGCATAAAAGCAACCTGAGCACCGCAAACCGACTTAAATTCAGAAGGGCAGTCAGTTCTATGGGGGTTAACAACTGCTGCTGCATTAGGCAATATATCGGGTGGCAAATGGTGGTCTGTGACAACAACAGTCATACCAAGCTTATTTGCAAGGTCTATCTCTTGTGCGCAAGCAACACCGTTATCGACAGTAATAATAAGGTCTACACCAAGGGATTTAAGGTACTCTACCGCTTTACAATTCATACCGTAGCCTTCATTAAAACGGTCAGGTAAATAGTAAATACAGTCTGCGTTTCTACTAATTAGGTATTTATATAAAATAGCAGTTGCGGTAACGCCGTCGCAGTCATAGTCGCCGAAAATAGCAATTTTTTTGTTCTGTGCTATAAACATATTAACAATATCTGCGGCGTGCATAATATCGGCTAATGCGTATATATCGCAAAAGTTTGGTTCATCACAGAAAAACTGTTCTAAATCGGCAGGGTCAGTAAAACCACGCCCTGAAGCTATTAAAGCCAGGATTGGCTCAATTTCACAATCATTAGCCAACTGTTTTGCCAAAGCTCGATCAGTTTCCCTTACAATCCATTTTTTGAAGCCCATATTATCACCGCCTATCTTTGATAAAAAACAATATATCAATTTATTTTACCACTAAAATCAAGAATTTTCAATATATTTATTATATATTTTATATAATAAATAAGCTCCGAATCAGGTCTCACAACAATATTTTTGCCTTGCGGCAAAAACGATATAAAAGCCTTTGCTTTTGCGATATTATATTCGTGCTTTTAAGTACAGCGAAAACCATATATCGCGCGCCTCGCCACAAATCGCATCAAAGATATATCGCTCGTGCGAAGCGCGAATATAGCTGAGGCACCTTCCTTACGGAAAGTGCCTCGAAGTGCAGATTATGTATTATCCTGTGGTTGTTTTTTTATACCAAAAAACATTCTTAAAATTCCGTTTAAAAACTTAGGACCTTTGAAAATTACTACCTTCATAATAGGTACCCCCATTAACATTTTGCGCTACTGCAGCCAAGTATTATTACCCAAATTGCCAATACCGCAATTAATAATTTAGGAGGACAAAAGCAGCTTATGAGCATACCGCCTGAAAACGCAATTGCGATAAACCCTTTATTAAATGTAAATCTTCGCATTTTGTTTCCCCCTTACAATATCATTATATCGGGAAAATGCTAAAATGTTACCGATATTGTTTTTTATTTGCTTCCCAAGCCTTTAAATCTCTTAAATCATTAAAAATTTCACAATACGAGTCATGCCGACTTTGTTGTATTTCACCGTTTTTTACCGCTTCAATAACCTTGCATCCCACCTCTTTAGTGTGAGTGCAAGAAGTGAATTTGCAGTTATAAATATTATCACCGAAATCGTAAAAACAGCTTGCTAAATTTTCTTTGAAATCGTAATCGCTGTTATCGTATTCAATCGACGAAAAACCGGGTGTATCAAGCACAAAACCGCCAAAAGAGAGCTTATAGGCTTCAATATGTCGTGTAGTATGCCTACCTCTCCCCAACTTTTCGCTTACATCACCCGTAGCGATGTTTTGGTTGCCGAAAAGGTAATTAAGTATACTTGATTTACCTACACCTGAATTACCCGTAAAAGCGCTTATACAATCTTTTAATTCACGCTTTAATTGTTCCATACCCATACCGCTTTGAGCAGATACAGTAAAGGTTTTAAAGCCTGATTTAATATAAATTTCACTAAGCCTCTTAAAATCACCTAAATCCGCTTTATTAAAGACGATTATAGGCTCAATATCGTTATAGCGGGCTATGGCAGTAATTTTATCTATTATATAGGTATTAGGCATTGGAGTTGCGTATGATGAAACAATAAACAGTTTATCAATATTAGCAACATTTGGGCGTTTTAAAGCATTTTTGCGTGGTAAAATACTATTGATAACACCGTGTGTGTTATCAATAGCTTGGTATTCAACTAAATCGCCCACCAAAGGAGAAAGTCCGTTTTTGCGGAAATTCCCCCTTGCTTTACATTCTAAAACGCCGTTTCGGGTTTCAATATAATAAAATGAAGACAATGCTTTAATAATTCTTCCGTTCATTAGAGCCTGCCTTTAGTTAGAAGTAGTAGAAGAATTTGTATTTTCTGAAGTAGTACTTTGTGATGAATTAGCATTCTGTTGAGTAGAACTATCAGACGGAACAGAAGTCGCTTCAAAGGTATTTGTGCTTGTAACGATTACATTATCTCTTTCTTTTCTGAAATCAACCGAAATTGATTGATAATCTTCCCAAACCCCGTTTTCACTCTTTATCATAATAAGGTAATTTTCAGACTTATTTTGGGAGGTGATATCCCTAAAAGTATAGTTTTTAACCTGTGAAAGATTGATGCTCTCACCAGTTTTTACGCAGGTTCCGTTAAGCCATAAGGATAGCTGACAAATATTTTGCGGATACACAGGAGGTACGGCAACTTGAATATCGGTTTCATATAATCCACTACTTACATAAAGAGTGATAGTGGTACCTTCAGGCACTTTTTCGGAACCACCCTGTGGTTCTTGTCTTAAAACATAATCCTTGGGCTGATTACTGTCTGCAGGGGTAAGATTTACGTTTTCTACCTTTACTTTAAGAGTTGCGTCTTCAATCTTATTTTTTGCCTGAACAATAGGTTCACCTACAATATTGGGTATTTCAACGCTTACTACTTCTTTACCCGAAGATACATAAACTTCAATTTTGCTTCCCTTTGGAACACGATTACCACGCTCTGGTTCGGTTTTAATTACAATACCACTTTCAACATCTTCATTAAATTCTTGCTTGATAACAACCTTAAAGTCATTGATGTCTTCAAGCTCGGTCTTAGCAGCAGCTTCGGTATAACCGTAAACGTTGGGAATTTCCACAAGTGTTTTACCGCTACTGTAATAAAGAGTAATTTTGGTGCCTTCTTTTAATGAAGAGCCCTGAGTAATTGATTGTTCAACTATAATATTTTCTTCGTATTCGTCACTCGCTTTGGGTTCAAATGTAAATATAAATTTCCCCTTATATTCTTCATTATTTTGAACATCTTCAAAGTTCTGACCTACAAAATTAGGGCATTCAAATTCATCACCAGTTGAAGCAAAAAGTTTTGGTATAAATATAGCTGCCAAAACAATAATAGCCGCAACAACTGCAATAGCAACACCTGTTAAAATGGGTATTAAACTATTTTTCTCCTGTTTTGCAGGGGTATTATCGTGGTCAGTTACTACATCACTTACACCGCCAACATACTTAGTAGGAGCATCGTCCACAAAATAGGTGTACGGAAAAGTTAAAGACGGGTCTTTGCGGAAATTGGAAAGGTCACAAAGAATCTCCGAAGCAGACTGATAACGTCTGTCAACACTTTTTTGCATTGCATGCATTGTAATTTGTTCAAGCCCTAAAGGAATAGAACCATTAATTTCAGTAGGTGACTGAGGCTCACGCTGTAACTGCATTATTGCAACCGAAACGGCGCTTTCTGCTTGGAATGGTAGCCTACCTGTAAGCATTTCATAAAGCATTACACCTACAGAATAAATATCTGTTCGCTCGTCGGTCTTTTCGCCTCGCGCCTGTTCGGGACTTATATAATGCACCGAACCAATTGCCTTATCGGTAATTGTGCGTTGGTCACTACGGGCAAAACGAGCGATACCAAAGTCGGTAACTTTAATTGTTCCGTCACTCAAAACCATAATATTTTGTGGTTTAACATCGCGGTGTACAATACCTCTATCGTGCGCGTGCTGCAAGCCTTTTAATATCTGAATAGTAAAATGCACTGCATCCTTCCATCTAAGACTGCCTTCACGCTCTATAAACTCTTTTAGAGTAATACCTTCAATATATTCCATAACAATATACTGAATAAGGTCACCGAAGCTTACGTCGTATACGCTTACAATATTCGGGTGTGAAAGCATAGCAATTGCCTTACTTTCGTTTTTAAAACGGCGTAAAAATTCTTGATTAGAAAGAAATTCTTCCTTTAAAATTTTAATTGCTACAAAGCGGTTTTCCAAATTATCGAATGCTTTGTAAACAACCGCCATACCGCCTACGCCGATAATCTCGCGTATTTCATATCTGCCGTCAAGGCGTTTTCCTAAAAATTTATCCATTAAAAACATTCCTTTCCTTAAACTGCGGTTAATGTTACAACAGTAATGTTGTCACCGCCGCCACCTAAGTTTGCAAGCTCAACTAATTTATCACAAACAAGCGAAATATCATTATTTTTAAATGTATTAAAAATTGTATTAACATCTACAAAGTTTGTCAGTCCGTCAGTACAAAGAAGTAATGTATCTCCAGGCGATAAGTTAATAAAATCATCATCAACAATAATGGTTTCTTCAACACCTAAAGCGCGCGTTATAACATTTTTGCGCGGATGCACCTTTGCATCTGCTTCGGATATTTTACCCGATTCAATAAGCGACTGCACAATTGAATGGTCTTTTGTAAGTTGAGTGATATTTTCATTCACAAGATATATACGACTGTCACCCACATGAGAAATTACCGCTTGGTTACCTAATGTAACAGCAACAACAATAGTAGTTCCCATACCTTTTAACGCTTCATTTTTTGAAGAGCGTTCATGAATTTGCAAATTTGCGCTTGAAATTGCACTACTAACCAATCGCGCGATTTCATCAATAGTTAAATTTTCACGGAAAGAATTATAAAGATACTCACTTACGGTTTTTACAGCGATTTCGCTTGCGATATTGCCCGCATTTGCACCGCCCATACCGTCACACACAATAGCAAAGGCGATATTTTCTGATAGCTGACCCGCTATGTAGGCGTCTTGATTGCTATTTCTTATAATGCCTTTATCAATTTTACTGTGTATTATCATTGAGTCATACCTCCTTTGCTTTTCGCCTTAGTTGTCCGCAGGAAGCATCAATATCAGCACCTAAAGTTCTGCGAACAGTAGCGTTTATACCGTTATATGTTAAGCGTTTTTGAAACGCGTGTATTTTAGCAAGATTAGGTTTTTTAAAAGAGTTTTCTTTAACAGGGTTTGCAGGAATTAAATTTACATGGCACATAATTCCTTTAAGTATTTCAGAAAGCTTGTCAGCACAATCATCAGAATCGTTTACACCCTCAATTAAGGCATATTCAAAGGAAATGCGCCTTGTGGTGACTTTTTGATACTCTCTGCAAGCAGCTAATAGCTGTGCAATATTCCAGCTTTTGTTAACCTTCATTATATCACTACGGATACTGTCAAAAGGTGCGTGAAGCGAAATTGAAAGTGTAATAGGAAAATTATATTCGGCTAACTTTTTTATGCCACTTACAACACCGCTTGTAGAAAGCGAAATATGCCTTAGCCCTATGTTTATTCCGTCATTACTTGATACTAATTTTAAAAATTTTACCGAATTATCAAAATTATCAAGTGGTTCTCCCATACCCATCATAACAACATTCGAAACGCGAATATTATTATCGGTACCCACTTTAATTATTTGTGCCAGCATTTCTGAAGGGGTTAGGTTTCTATAAAGACCATCTATACCGGAAGCACAAAACGAGCAACCCATACGGCAACCAACCTGAGTAGAAATACACACCGTATAGCCGTGATTGTACTTCATTAGCACCGATTCTATATATTCTCCATCATAAAGCTTAAAAACATATTTTACTGTATCATCAATTTTCGATACAAACTTTTTAACTATTTCAGCAGTTGCTATATAGCATTTTTCCTTTAATAATTCACGAAAGCTTTTGGGTATATCGGTCATTTGGTCAAAGTCTTCAACGCCCGAATGTAACCATTTAAAAATTTGCTTTGCGCGAAATTTAGGTTGTTTTAAATTTGCTAAAAACAAAGACAACTCATTTAAGTCAAAAGACAAAATGTCGATTTTCTCCAAATTATCACTCCTTGTCAGCGTACAAGTAATGCTGCGAAAAATCCGTCTGTGCCGTCAGTAAACGGCATAAATGTATGCATATATTTTAAACTGAAATCAGGATTTTCTTTCAAAAAGCGTTCAACTATCTTTTCGTTCTCAGCTTTTCTTAAGGTGCAGGTAGAATAAAGCAATCTACCGCTTTTTTTAAGATATTTTTTTGCATTGTTAAGAATTTCGTACTGAATTTGCGATAAGTTTTCACATTCGGCGAAATCTTTATATTTAATTTCAGGTTTTCTGCGTATAATTCCAAGACCCGAACAAGGTACATCACATAAAATACAGTCAAATTCGCCTAAATCAGCGTTATAAACCGTTGCATCGCAAACTTTAGGTTTTATAATATTCAAGCCTAAACGATTTGCGGATTTTTTAATTAAATCAGTTTTATGGGGATAAAGGTCGCAAGCGATTATTTCACCTTTATTTTCCATTAAAATAGCACTACTAAAGGCTTTTCCACCGGGGGCAGAGCACATATCAAGCATTCGTTCATTAGGTTTTGGGCTTAATACAGTAACCGCTGTTTGTGAAGCAGAGTCCTGCACGAAAAAAAGACCGTCATTATAAAGCTTGTCAGCAGATATATCTAAACCGTTTTCCAAAATAACAGCGCCTAACGGTTTGTGTTGGGTTGTATGCACATTAATATTTTCCATAAATGAAGAAATATCGGTTTTGAGTGTATTGACTCTAACGGTCAACGGTGCGGGCTTTAGACTTTCGTCCAAAAGCAATTTAGTGTTTTCTAAACCATAATCGTTAATAAAACTACTAATAATCTCGGTTGGGCAGGAATATTTAATGCTTAAAATGTTTAAATCATTGCCATCAGGTAAAGATAAATCACCTCTTAAAGCCGAACGTAAAACACCGTTTACAAAGCTTGCATTACGGCTTTCTTTAGAGCCTTTAACAATTTTCACCGCTTCATTTACTGCAGCGCTTACAGGAATTTTAGTTAAAAACATAATCTGATAAAGCGCAATTCGTAAATTAGCCAAGGTAAACGGCTGTACCTTTTTAAGCGGGGTTTTAATAAACTTTTTTAAAATGTAATCAAGAGTGATTTTACGCTCAATAACACCGTAAACCAATGTGGTTACAAATGCCTTATCCTGCGGTAAAATATCAAGCTCTTTAAAATAAGAATTTAAAGCAAGATTGCTATAAGAATTATTTTTTTCAATCTTTAAAAGTATTTGAGCAGCTATTTTTCGGGCATTCGGCATACTATTCACCAATAACGGTGCCTAATTCAATAGGCTTTCCGCAAAGCATTTGTTTTGCAGTCATTTGTTTACTGCCTTCAAGCTGTAATTCTAAAATACGGATAGATGTATTTTCACCACAAGCAATAACCAATTCGTCGGTATTACCAATTACAGTTCCGCTTTTAGCGTCGGTTTTACTGCCTATTAAGGTTTTTATCACCTTAATACGTTTACCATTTAAAAAGAAATGTGCGCAAGGCCATGAGTAATAAGCTCTTACAGCATTGTGTACTTCATTTGCTGGTTTTGAAAAATCCAAAACGGCCATTTCTTTTTTTATTATGTGTGCGTAACTTGGCTCGCCTTCTTGCTTTTTGGGCGTAATTTCACCTTTTTCAAGTTTTTCTAAGGTGGATATCATTAGGTTGGCGCTAACTACTGCTAAACGGTCAAATAACTCTTCGGCTGTTTCGTTTTCGCCAATATATACCTTTGCGGTTTCTAAAATGTCACCAGTGTCAATGCCTTCATCCATAAGTTGAGTGGTAACACCGGTCTCGGTTTCACCGCAAAGTATAGCGTACTGTATAGGTGCGCTACCACGGTATTTAGGTAAAAGTGAAGCGTGACCGTTTACACAACCGTATTTTGGTATATCTAAAATTTGTTTTGGCAAAATTTTTCCGTAAGCAACTACTACCAAAACATCGGGTGCGATTTCTTTTAAAATCTCGGCACTCTTGCCCGTTTTTAAAGAATTTGGCTGATAAACAGGAATACTATGCTCAGTCGCTAACACTTTAACGGGTGGCGGTGTTAAAATATGCTTTCTACCAATTGGTTTATCGGGTTGAGCAAATACTGCCGCAATTTCGTGTTCGGTTTTAAGTAAAGCTTCTAAGGTAATAGCCGCGTAATCGGGCGTACCCATAAATACTATCTTCATATTAATTTCCTTTATTGGCTCTATCTATATATAAAACACCGTCTAAATGGTCGATTTCGTGACATAATGCGCGTGCCTTTAAGCCTTCACCGGTTACTGTAAAATTGTTACCAAAGCGATCCTGTGCGCGAACTGTTACTTTTTCAGGTCTTGTAACTTCACTGAATTTATTAGGTAAAGACAAACAACCTTCATTATCGGTTTGCGAGCCGTTTGTTTCAACTATTACAGGGTTTATTAGCTCTATAAGACCGTCGCCTACATCGATAATACAGTATCTGCGCAATATTCCTATTTGTGGTGCGGCAAGACCTACTCCTTCTGCTTTGTACATAGTTTCTTTCATATCATCAAGCACAGTATGAAGTTTTTCATCAAACTGCATTTGGGTACGGCAAACCTTCCGTAAAACATCGTCCCCGTAAGTGACAATATTTCGAATAGCCATTTTTACACTCCTATCAAATAAAGGTTTCAGGGTTTATATCTACGCCTACAGAAACATCATTTTTAAGTTTAATATCTAAAGCTTTCTTAAGCATTTCTCTAAAGCGTTTGCTGTTTTTATGTTTTATAATTATTCTGTATCGGTAACGATTATTAACTTTTGGAATACTCGACGGTGACGGTCCTAAAATTATAAGCTTTACATCGGAGTATTCTTTATTTATTATTTCCTTAATTTTAGCAAAAATGTCATTTATTGTATTTATGGCATTTTCTTGGAAAACCGATTGCACCATTACAACCGAAATATCACAGTAAGGCGGATAAGTAAGAAGACGACGAGTTAGTATTTCCTGATTATAAAAAGTTTCATAGTCTTGATTTTTAGCAAGCTCAATTATGTTATTGTCAGGATTAACTGTTTGAATAATCGCTTTACCGCGTGTTTCTCCCCTACCTGCTCTGCCAACAACCTGAGTCAATAATGAAAAGGTTCTTTCAAAGCTTCGGTAATCTTCAGAGAATGATGCACCATCCGCACCGATAACGCCAACTAAGGTTACATTAGAAAAATCGAGTCCCTTAGCAACCATTTGTGTTCCTAAAAGAATATCATATTCGCCGTTTGCAAAAGCGTTTAAATATGTTGAATATGAGTCGCGTGTCATAGTACTATCGGCATCGAGGCGCAAAATTCTTGCATCTTTAAATAGTGCTTGTAGTTCTTCGACTGCTTTTTGTGTGCCGACACCTAAAAATTTAAGATGCTCTCCACCGCATTCGGGGCATTTATTATTATAAGGCACCGAATGACCGCAATAGTGACACATAAGCCTATTATTTGCGGAATGGTAGGTCATAGAAATACTGCAATTAGGACAGGATGCAACATATCCGCAATTAGGACAAGAAATATATGTATTATGACCGCGTCGGTTAAGCAAAATTATTGCCTGATTTTTATTTTCAAGCACTTCATTTAGTTGCTCATAAAGAACAGTGCTAATACTTGAAGAGTTTCCGTTTAAAACTTCATTCTTCATATCAACGGTTTGTACTTCGGGCAATACCGCATTACCGTATCGGTTTTTAATAGTATATAAAGAATATTTTCCGCATTTAGCTTTAGTAAAACTTTCAATCGAGGGTGTTGCAGATGCTAAACATAAAAGCCCTTTAGAAAAAGCTATACGGAATTTTGCAAGCTCTCTTGTGTGAAAACGCGGTGTTTTTTCCGATTTATATGAATGCTCGTGCTCTTCATCAATTATTATAAGACCTAAATCTTTAAAAGGAGCAAATATTGCACTACGAGTACCGATTGCGATTAAAGCATCGCCATTTTTAATGCGTTTCCACTCGTCCATACGCTGTCCTTGTGACATAGCGCTATGAAAAACAGCGATTTTGCTGCCGTATCTGCTTGTGAAAATGTTAATCATTTGCGAAGTCAGAGCGATTTCGGGTACCATTACAATAACCCCTCTACCCTCACTCGAAACCTTATCGACAAGCTTTAAGAAAATCTGTGTTTTACCAGACCCTGTAACGCCGTGTAATAATGCCACTTTACCGTTTTTGGCAGTATAGTCACAGCAAAGACCCTCAAATGCTTTATTTTGCTCTTCTGTTAAGGTTATTTCGGCTTTTTTAGGTTCTTTTGATACTTGGTATGGCTTTCTGAAAATCTGTTTTTGGTAGGTAATTAAAACACCTTTGTTTATAAGGTTTTGAATTACCGAAAGCGAAACACCGGTAAAATAGCGGATTTCTTTAATGCTTGCCGAATATATATCAATTAGTAAATCTACAATTTCTTTTTGTCTTGGGGTAAGTTTGACTGTTTCATAATTTGGGGATAACCTAACCCACTTTTCAAGAGAATCATTAGTCTTTTGTTTTAAATCGCAATTTTTGATTATCGCTTCTTTTTTACATAGAGATAAAAGTAACTTTGGGGAAATATCTAATATTTTAATTAAATCCTTTTCGGCGGTTTCGCCTTTTTTTAATAGATATTCGTAAACCGAAAGCTCTTGCTTTGTTAAAAGAGAAGTGACAAATTCTTGGTTCGCAGAGTAAAAATCAATTAGTTTATGGGTAATTCCGGTAGGTAGTATAGCATTTACTGCATCATAATAGGTGCAAAAAATGCTTTCTTGCATATATTTGCACATCTGTGTAAATTCTTCGGTTAAAACAGGCTCGCTGTCTATAACCGAAATTATGGGCTTTAAACCGCTTGTATCTTCACTTAATAGCTCGAATACCATTCCCTGTTTTTTCAAATTGCCTTTGCCAAAAGGTACTAATACCCTACAACCTTTAGACAATTTCATATTTTCGGGAACAGCGTAGCTGTAAAGCTTATCAAACGATAAAGTAGCACCTTGTAATGCAATTTTTGCTACAGTTGCTATCATAAACTTTAGTTTTCTTCTACTTTTTCAGCCAAGGTATCTATAGCAACGCTAACCGGCTTACAGGTAGAAATTTCTCCACTTTCTTCTTGTTTTTTAGAAATATCTCTTGCAGTGTTGGCAATATCAAGCACCAAGCGATATCTGTTATCATAGTTTTTAATAAGTTTTCCAATATTAGGATTAAGCATTTTTAAGCACCTCATCAATAATATGTTTTTGTCTATTTAATAACAAACGACTGTTTGCCATAACTGAAATTATATCATCTACAGCAGTAGATAAATCATCATTTACTACAATGTAGTCATATTCGGTTGCACGCGCAATTTCCAAAAGGGCAATCTCCATACGCTTGTCGATAATTTCTTGAGTTTCAGTACCGCGACCTGAGAGTCTATTTCTTAACACATCGTATGAAGGTGGCATAATAAATACACTTACTGCCTGCGGAAGCTTTTCTCTGATTTTAGCAGCACCGTTTACATCAACTTCGATTATCATATCCCTGCCATTTTCAATAGCGTTAATTACAGGAAGTTTCGGGGTTCCGTAATAATTACCCGCATAAACATTAAATTCTAAAAGCATATCGTTTTTTAGCATATCTTCAAAACTTTCGCGGGTAATAAAGTTGTATTTCTGCCCTTCAATCTCACCCTCACGCATTGGACGGGTTATTGAAGAAATTGAAAACTCTATATCAGGACGTTTTTTAAAAAGCTCTACAAGTAATGTGTCTTTTCCTGAGCCTGAAGGGCCCGAAATCAGAAAAATTCCGCCTTTATTCATCATCTTCCTCCAAAAACTCTACCGCACAATCGCTAACACGTGCTGATAATTTTTCATAACTTAAATAACAAAGAATAATGTGGTGGCTGTCAGTAATAATAACGGTTTTGGTTTTTCTGCCCATTGTGGCATCAATTAAAACCCTTTGTTCTTTAGCATCCTGTATAATTCTTTTTATAGGTGCGGATTCTGGGGTTAAAATAGTTACTATTCTTTCTGCCGCAACCATATTGCCTGAGCCAATATTTACAAGCTTCATATACTACTCCATATTTTGAATTTGTTCGCGAATTTTTTCAATTTCGGATTTTATGTCAACAACAGTATGCGCAATTTCGATATCCTGCGCTTTAGAGCCTATTGTGTTTGCTTCGCGGTTCATTTCCTGTACTATAAAATCAAGCTTTCTGCCTACAGGGTCAGACGATGCTACTAAAGAGTCAAACTGCTTAATGTGGCTGCGAAGTCTTACGGTTTCTTCTGCTACTGCAACCTTATCTGCAAAAATGGCAACCTCGGTTAAAATGCGTTGCTCGTCTATAGTTGTATCGCCTAAAAGCTCTTTAATTTTTTGTTCAATACGGTTACGATACTCTGCAACGGTTTTTGGTGAACGCTCTTCTATAAATGCAACCTTTTCGAGTATAAATTCGGTGCGTGCTTTAACATCATTAAATAAACGCTCGCCTTCTACTGTTCGCATAGCGATAAAATTTTCTATAGCTTCATCTAAAACAGTAAATATCGCATTTGTTATAACATCGTCATCTAAAACTTGGCGCTTAACTTTAAAAATGTCGCTATTGCCAACTAAAGACGAAGCTTTTATATCATTCTTTATACCATACTCTTTGGAAATAGACTTTATCGCCTTTAAAAAAGCACCTATGTATTCACGATTAACTTCGATTAAAGTCGCGTTCTCGCTATTATCGTCAATAAGAACACTCACTTCTACCTTACCGCGTGAAATAGCGGTAGATAATTTAGATTTAATCTTTTCTTCTAAAAATGAGTATGCTCTTGGTGCACGGCAGGAAAACTCAAAATATCTGTGGTTTACAGATTTTATTTCAACAGTAATATCAAGGCAATCAATCTGTGCTTTTGCTCTACCAAAGCCTGTCATACTTCTAACCATACAATTCACCTATTTTAAAAATTCAATTATATAGGAACGGCGTTTTTAAAATCTATACCTTCCCATAATAATTCATATTATTTTACCAAAAAATGCTCATTATGTCAACCTTTTGTGCATAGTTGTAACCTTTTTTAACATTTTAAATAGTGTATATAGATAGAATACCAGACAGGAAAATTTAATTGAAATATTTTATTTTTTGTATTGACAAACTCACCTTTTATTGTTATAATAAGTTTTGCTCGTTTGGACCAGTAGCTCAGTTGGTTAGAGCAACCGGCTCATAACCGGTTGGTCCGGGGTTCGAGTCCCTGCTGGTCCACCAAAATGAGCAAAAACCATTAGTCGCTTATTGTCTTTTGGTTACATATCAACTTAGTTTTACACATCAAACTTCGCTTACACTCGTTTTCTGTGGCAGGGACTTTCGGACAAAAACATTCCCCCGGAATATTTTTGTTTCCCGAAACTGCTGGTCCACCAAAATGAGCAAAAACAAAAAATTATCGTTAATTATTATATACATAGGGGTATGGTGTCAATGGTAGCACACCGGTCTCCAAAACCGTTTGTGAGGGTTCGAGTCCTTCTACCCCTGCCAAAAAATAGACTTGCTTTTG
>JAZQYX010000037.1:0-5493 GCA_045633725.1 Acutalibacteraceae bacterium
TCTTTAACCTTAATATCGGTAGTCATACGACTTACACGATAGTCGCGGCCTGTAACAATACCTAAAAGTTTACCGTTTGCAGTTCCGTCAGAGGTAACAGCAACTGTTGAATAGCCATTTTTTTCTTTAAGTGCTAAAATGTCAGCTAATGTATCTTCAGGTGTAACGTTTGAAGCGCTTACAACAAATCCGGCTTTATACGATTTTGCGCGGGCTACCATAGCAGCTTCGTCTGCGATAGACTGTGAACCATAAATGAAGGAAACACCGCCCTCACGAGCAAGAGCTACTGCTAAGCGTTCGCCTGAAACCGATTGCATTATGGCAGAGGTCATGGGAATATTCATCGAAATAGCGGGTTCTTCACCTTTTTTAAACTTAACAAGCGGAGTTTTTAAAGAAACGTTTGCCGGCACACAATTACTGTCAGAATATCCCGGTACTAAGAGATATTCGTTGAAGGTATGCGATACTTCACTAAAATAATAAGCCATAAATACAATCTCCTTTTATATATAAAACTATATTATATTGATTATATTACTTTCATCTCTAAAAGTCAATCAAAATAATTTTAAAAAAATACTTGAAATTTCTACATAGTGTGGTATAATGTTACTAAATTGAATACTAAATGAAGTTTGCAGAAGGTAAATGCGACTGTGAACGGATAGGACTTTGGAGAATTCTGACAAAGGTTTATACCTTTAAGCAGATGCCGAAGGGGCAAGGCGGTTTAACCGTTAATCTCTCAGGCAAAAGGACAAAGGGTTTAAATTTGTTTGCTTTTCCGAGTCTTTTTATTTGACTCGGTTTTTGTTTTTAGTTCCATTTTTCAAAAAAGGTATTCAATAATAAAAAGTGCAAGAAAAAGGAGAAGAAAAATGTTAGACAAAATTGCAGAAATCAACGGCAGTATCAATGGCGTTGTGTGGGGTGTATTTGGTTTAGCCTTGCTTATTGGCACAGGCATTATTGTAACCTTTTGCACAAAGGTGTTTCAAGTAACACGCCTTGGCCATTGGTGGAAAGAAACAATCGGAAGTCTTTTTAAGAAAGATGTTATAGGTCATACAAAAGAAAAGGGGACTATTTCTCCCTTCCAAGCGCTTTGTACAGCTCTTGCCGCTACCGTAGGCACAGGTAATATTGCAGGTGTGGCTGCTGCTATTTGCCTAGGTGGCGCAGGCGCGGTTTTCTGGATGTGGGTTGCTGCATTTTTTGGTATGATGACAAACTTTGCTGAAAATGCTTTAGGTATTTACTATCGCCGCAAGAACGAAAACGGCGAATGGTCAGGCGGAGCAATGTACTACCTAAGTGACGGTCTTGGTGCTAAAAAAGGTTGTAAATGGATTGGTAAAACTTTAGCAGTATTATTTTGTATATTTACAATGCTTGCTTCCTTTGGTATTGGTAGTATGGGTCAGGTTAACAAGATCGTTGCTAATGTTGCGGCTGCTTTCGATGTTAAAGCCCTTTCTTCTATAAATGTATTAGGAAATATTTCACTTTATAATATTATTATAGGTGTTGTAATTATGGCACTTACCGCCCTTATTACTTTAGGCGGTCTTAAGAGAATAGCCAGTGTTGCCGAAAAAATCGTTCCATTTATGGTGGTGCTTTTTGTAGCAGGCAGCCTTGTGATTATTGGTGTTAACTATGATGCTATTCTTCCTGCATTTAAAGCAATTTTCGTAAACGCATTTAAGCCCGAAGCTTTTGTAGGCGGTGGTATAGGCGGCATTATTGTTGCTATGACTAACGGTTTTAAGCGTGGCGTATTTTCTAACGAGGCAGGTCTTGGTTCTTCGGTTATGGTGCACTCTAACTCTAGCGTTAAAGAACCCGTTAAGCAAGGTATGTGGGGTATATTTGAAGTATTTGCTGATACAATGGTTGTTTGCACGATGACTGCTTTAGTTGTTCTAACTTCAGGTGGTCTTAAAGGTGGCGTATTTAATGTTGTAACCGGCGAAATTGCACAAGGTCTTTCTGATGCCACTTTAGTAGGTGGCGCATTCAACCAAGTATTCTCTTGGGGTGATATAGGTCAAAGGTTTGTAGCTATTGCAATGTTCTTGTTTGCTTTCACTACCGTTCTTGGTTGGTCACACTACGGCTCAAAGGCTTGGGAATATCTTTTTGGCGCAAAGACAACTTTTGTTTTCCGCATTATACACGTTATAACCGTAATATTTGGTGCGGTGCTTACTTCAAGCCTTGCTTGGGATATTTCGGATACATTTAACGGTCTTATGATGGTGCCCAACCTTATAGGTGTATTGATACTTACTCCATTAGTTATGAAAATTGTTAAGAACTATATTGACCGCAAGCTATACAAAAAGGATGTTAAACCGATGCTTTCTTATGCTGAAGATATCCAAGAATAAGTAAAAGAATCTGTAGAGGTTTAGATTTTAAATCCCGACTGAAAGGTCGGGATTTTCTTTTGCTTGTAAAAGGTAAAATTTTGTGTTATTATTTGTATACTATATATGTATAAGGAATTATTTGTATGAAAACGGATGTAATTATAATAGGCGGCGGCGCCTCGGGACTTTGTGCGGCTATTGCTATAAAACAGTTGGCACCTCAAAAAAGTGTACGCATTTTTGAGGCTTTACCTCGTGTTGGCAAAAAGCTTATAACCACAGGCAATGGTAGATGCAATATTTCTAACAAAAATATTACTATAAAGCGTTACCACGGTGAGAATGTAAGTTTTTGCGAATATGCCTTGAGAAAATATGATTTATCTGTTTGTGAAAAGTTCTTTTATAATATAGGTATTCCTTTTATATATGAAAACGACAAAGCATATCCTGCTTCCTTGCAGGCAGGCTCTGTGGTGGATTGCTTGCGTTTTGCGGCAGAAGAATTAGGCGTTATTATCCATACCGATACTAAGGTGACCGGTATAAATACAATGGGTAAAAATTATAGAATACTATCTAATAAGCTTGGCTTCGTAGCCGAGAATGTTGTAATTGCTACAGGCGGTCTTGCAGGTGGTGAAAAACTCGGTTGTGATGGTGAGATGCTTGATATTCTTAAAAAAGCAGGCTTTAAAACTGTAAAACCGCAACCGTCTATTGTGCAAATAAAAACCCAAAATGATATTACCAAACAGCTTAAAGGTATTAAGCTTGATGCTAATGTTAAGCTTTGGAAGGGCCAAAAATTGTTGAGACAAGATTTTGGTGAAGTTTTATTTACTGATTACGGTCTTTCGGGTCCTCCCATAATGCAGGTGTCGCGTGAAGTTTCTAAAAACGGCGGCGATTTAATTGGTCTTGATATTATGCCTGATACTGCTTCTGAAGAACTGAATTCTATGATTGAAGACAGAGTACAGCGTTTTTCCGAGCGCTATTTAGAAGAATTTTTTACAGGTATGCTTAATAAACGTGTAGGTCAGGTTATTCTAAAAATGGCAGGCTTAAAGCTTTCAGATAAGGCTAGTGTTTTGAGTGGTAGTGGACAAAAAATTGCAGATATCATTAAAAATATGCAGTTTGTTGTTACGGGAACAACAGGTTTTGCAAGTGCTCAAGTAACTGCGGGCGGACTTGATACCACACAGTTTAACCCTATAACTATGGAAAGCAATGATTGTAAAAACCTTTACTGTATTGGTGAGATTTTGGATATTGATGGAGACTGTGGCGGTTTTAATTTGCAGTGGGCGTGGAGTAGCGCCATGGCGGCTGCAAATGCAATTGGTGAAAAATAATGATTTTAGTAAATAATCTAAAACTTTCGCTTGATACCGATTTTGGTTCTTTAAAACCAATAGTTGAAAAACTTTTGGGTGTTAAAACCGATAATGTATACTTATATAGGAAGTCGGTTGATGCGCGAAAAAAAGATAATGTGCATTTTTGTTGTTCGGTTTTAGTTGAAACCGCTAATGAGCAAAAGCTTTTAAAGAAAAATAAAAACGCACAAATATATATGGGTAAGGAATATACCTGGCCGAAAGCGAATTCGTTACCGCAAAAGCGACCTTTAGTTGTAGGCTTTGGTCCTTGTGGTATGTTTTGTGCATTGGCTTTGGCACGCGCAGGACTAAAACCTTTGGTTGTTGAGCGCGGAAACAATGTCGATACACGCCAAAAGGATGTTGAAAACTTTTTAAATGGCGGACCGCTTAATTTGGAATCTAATGTTCAGTTTGGAGAAGGCGGCGCGGGTACTTTTTCGGATGGTAAGCTAACTACAGGTATTAAAGACTTGCGTTGTCGCGCAGTTCTGCAGGAATTTGTTTCGCATGGTGCTAAAAAAAGTATCCTTACTGATGCAAAACCACATATCGGCACCGATATTTTGGTGGGTGTTGTAAAAAATATCCGAAAAGAAATTATAACTTTGGGCGGTACGGTTCTTTTTGGCAATAAACTTGAAGAAATTACTATATATGATAATGCAATAAAATCGGTGACGATAAATGGCAAAAAAATAGAATGTGATACCGTAGTGCTTGCTACAGGACATTCTGCACGAGATGTTTTTTTACTTTTGCGTGATAACGGCGTTAGTATGGAGAAAAAGCCTTTTTCAGTTGGCGTGCGTATAGAGCATTTGCAAGAAGATATAAACAAAGCGCTCTACGGTGAATTTTATAATCACCCTGCATTGTCGGCCGCTGACTATAAACTTTCTGCTCATTTGGAAAACGGTAGGGGTGTATATACCTTTTGTATGTGTCCGGGCGGTGAAGTAATAAACTCCTCAAGCGAAGAAAACGGACTTGCTGTAAATGGTATGAGTTATTCTAAACGTGACGGAAAAAATGCTAATAGTGCGTTACTTGTTGGCATTAATCCCGAAGACTTCCCAAGTGGGGATGTTTTGGCGGGTTGTGAACTACAAAGAAAAGTCGAACAAAACGCATATAATATATGTAAGGGTGATGTACCTGTTACAACAGTAGGAGAGTTTGTTTTTGGAGAAGAACCGAAAATCACAAAGGTTGTGCCTACGGTTAAACCTTCGTATGCTTTTGCCGATATGCGTAAAATTTTCCCACAGTTCGTAATCGATAGTCTAAAGCAAGGTATTTTAGAGTTTGATAAAAAAATAAAAGGCTTTGCGAATGAAAGTTCGGTAATTACTGCGCCTGAAACTCGAAGCTCGTCACCTGTGAGAATTTTGCGTGATGAAAATTTGCAAAGTATAAATGTTAATGGCCTTTATCCAGCGGGTGAGGGCGCAGGCTATGCCGGGGGTATAATGTCTGCGGCAGTAGATGGCATAAAGGTGGCTGAGATTATAATAAATAGACAAAATTTATTATAATATTTCTCTTTTCGATGTGTTTTTTTACAATTAGAAAAAAGTTTTAAAAAAACTCAAAAAAAGTGTTGACAAAAGGGAATGAGTGTGGTATTATAATCGGGCGCCCTGAAAAAAGGGAGCGAAACGGACCTTGAAAATTAAACAACGACAATAATAAGGACCCGACAATTCTCGAGAGAAATTGAG
>JAZQYX010000038.1:0-3033 GCA_045633725.1 Acutalibacteraceae bacterium
TGAAAATTTGCATAAATTTTCTCGAAATTGTCTGGTGCAATATCATCAAAAGCAGTAGATATTTTTTCTCTAATTCTAAATTAGTCAAAATCAACACCCCATTGTAATGGCATTTGTTATGTAATTTTCTTCTTGACAAACACTTATTACGGGTGTATAATGTCCTTGCAATTAGGGAGCTTAATGAAACTTAGGCTGAGAGGAAGTCCGTTTTAACTATGACTTCGACCGATAACCTGATGCGGATAATGCCGCCGTAGGGAAATACAGTATTCGTATTGCCGCAGGTATAATTGCCTGCGGCTTTTTGTATTTCTTAAAGAGTGTTTATCTTAAAACTCAAGGTAATTGCAAAAAAGAAAAAAGGAGATACAAAAAATGAAAGAAAACTTAAAAAACAACATCTACCGCCTTTGTGTCAGCGCTATATTTATAGCGCTCGCAACCGTACTTAGCACCATTAAGGTGTTTGACCCACCGCTTGGTGGCTCGGTAACACTTTTTAGTATGCTTCCCGTTGTTATGCTATCGTGTATGTACGGTATAAAATGGGGGCTTGTATGCTCATTCGTTTATGGCTTAGGGCAAATGCTATTAAGCTTTGGTGAAGTTTGCTCTTGGGGTCTTACCGCTTTAACCCTTGTGCTTACTTTCCTAATTGACTATGTACTTGCCTATTTTGTTTTAGGTTTTGCAGGCGCATTTAGCAAAAAGGGTGTAATGGGTATGGTTTTAGGCACTGTTTTAGCGCTTATATTAAGATTTTTATGCCACTTTGCAACAGGCGTATTTATTTTTGATATATGGCTTCCTGAAGAGTGGAGCAATGTTTGGCTTTATTCGCTTTGCTACAACGGCGGATATATGTTACCCGAAATTATTATAACCACCATCGGAGCCGTAACTTTATTTAAAATACCTGCAATTAAAAAGATAATGAAGGCATAAAATTTTATTTACATTAAATAAATATCCTACGCTATATGCAATAGTAAAATAAAGGTAGATACATGGAAAACCACCATGTATCTACCTTTTTTACGCTAAAATATAATTGTAGGTATTAAAATGAAAAAATATAAAATAGCAAAAATAGGAATTATTGGCAAACTCCTAAGCAAACATATTTCGGTTGCCTTACTTTATAACTTATTTTTCGTTTTTATAAATTTCCTTAAAGTACTTGTATGTGTCAACCTTTAATTCTCCACAAGCAGCTTCATCGCAAGCGATAATTCCATCGGGATGCATCTGTAAAGCACTGATGGTCCAAGCATGGCTAACACCGCCTTCAACACAATGACGCAATGCGCGTGCTTTATTGTGTCCGTTGATAACCAACAATACCTGCTTAGAATCACATACGGTACCTACACCAACCGAAAGTGCGGTTTTTGGAACATTGTTAACATCGTTATCAAAGAAACGGGAATTTACGATAAGAGTATCTTCTGTTAATGCTCGAACGCCGGTTCTTGAAGTTAGCGAAGTAAATGGCTCGTTAAACGCAATATGTCCGTCAACACCACAACCTCCTAAGAATAAATCAATTCCACCATACGAAGCAATTTTATCTTCATAGCGTTGACATTCTGCTTCTAAATCTTCTACCATACCGTCCAATATGTTGATATTTTCTGCAGGGATATCAATGTGATTGAAGAAGTTATCATGCATAAAATACCAATAACTTTGGTCGTGCTCTTTCGGTAAACCAACATATTCATCCATATTGAAGGTTACTACATTTTTAAAGGTAACCTTGCCTGCCTTATTCATTTCAATAAGGTTTCTGTAAACACCAATCGGAGAAGAACCTGTAGGTAAGCCAAGTACAAACGGACGATCTTCCTTATGAGAGTTTATAGCATTTGCAATATGTTGTGCAGCCCATTCACTCATCGCTTCGTAGTTTTCTTTAATAATCAGTTTCATATTTACTAACTCCTATCAGTTTATATTTAATTAAACCTTTATACAACTTATTATATGTATTGCAAAGGTAATTAAAACATTATTATAGAGAGAATGCTAAAACACCAGCCTTTTATGTCACTCTATGAAAACATTATATCACTTATAATAAACAGAGTCAACGAACTATAGTTTGCAAACGATGTAAACTATAGTATACACAGATAGACTGAAAACTCTGTTTCTCTATGGTGAAACATCTTTAAAGAAGTAAAATTTCGCTACTTGTCGTTGCACAAGCCCTGCATTTATACAAATCACAACCCAAATAGAATATTCAATGGTTACAAAAGTTACTCTACTTGATTTTTATGCTATCTGCACAAATTGGGGCTGTTAGTAAGGAAGGTGCCTCAATTATATTTGCCTTTAACTGCCCGCTTGAATATTGAATTTAATAATAGCAACAACTGTAATAACAAATTCAATTCCATAGGATATCGCCGAGGAAATCGGAGCCTTAACAAGCAGATTGTAAGCTATTGAGCATATGTGAGGTAGCAATATCACATACCGCATTAACTTTATATTCCTCATAGCGAATGTGATTGCATACATACAAGAGGCGACCATATACAAAATATCCCATGGCGATGAGGTTCCTGATAGAATAACATAGTTTATTATAATAAAACTCAAGACAGTTAGAAAACACAAACCAAAAATCATAATATGCGGAACTTTTTTCTTATTCTTTTCATATTTATAGCAAACTAAACCACGCAGTATTCCAATGGCAACCGAAATCATAGTAAAATAAGCACCCATAAAAAAATAAGACAATGACAAAAAAACATTACCGGTTAACTGGAAAAAGAGATATTTCTTTTTGTTGTCAAAAAAATAACTACCACAAAATAGAACGAGCGCTATTGAGCTCAAAATAAAAGATACTATCTTCATCCAAATTCACCTTTCCATATATTTCACTAAATAATAACCTCACGAATACGCTAATTATCGCACAAAGCAAAATATAATTGCAACACAAATAACTTCAAGTTATCAACTTTTTCTCTTACTTATTTTCTATCGCCTTGATGTATTATAGCATAAAAG
>JAZQYX010000039.1:0-1530 GCA_045633725.1 Acutalibacteraceae bacterium
CTTTAAATTCTTATGATTAACATTACAGCAAATAGCAATAGTTCCTTTTGCAACTCCCTCTCTGATAAATTCAGGACTTAAATTTTCCTCTCGTGCTACAAATTCCATCTCCTTAGTCACTACACCTTGTCTTGCAAATTGCATTTGAGTTGTCATAATTTAACCTCCTCCATTTTAAAAGCTCTTGGTACTTCTAAATAAAAAAGCTGACTCCCGTAGGAAATCAGCTTTTATAAAATAAAGTTATAGATTGAATCCATAAAATGTTCTCGCTTTCCTACGCCGGTATTATCCGTATAACAGGTTCAAAGGGTCGGACTTTCGTCCTCTCAGCTTATCGCGCCCCTAGCGTTATTTTTATTCAATTTTAAATTTGGCAAGCTTCCCCATACAAGAAGCGATCTACGATAATCTTGGCAGCAGCTTCTGTTGTAAGCTCGTCCTTATATTGGCGAATGTGGTGGAAAATCCCCATAGCAACCCCAAAAAACAGATGACTACCTGCGATTCGAGCATTACCGGATTTCAAAGTTCCTTCTTTCATTCCATCCACGACAATCTTATACAAAATCTCAAATTCAGAAGTTAACAGATTATGATAGCGCAAGAAACGCTCTTTAACTTCATCACTAACCGTATCTTCACTGTAGCGAGAAATAACTTGCGCATTGTCCTCAGCATCAAAAACAACTGTACAATGAGTGTCATTAAGCATTTCATAATAAATAATCTGCCACAAAGCACAGTTCTTTTGGTAAAACTCAACCATCACCTTAAAATAGGCGGTGAGCTTGTCTTTAAGCTCGCTTTCACTTTCAACAGCTACACGCAAAGCCTCTACAAACGGTTCGTTTTTAGCAGAAACCAATTTGTAAAAAAGCTGCTCCTTGTTTCCAAAATATTTATAAACGGTACCCTTACCTACATCAGCCAAAGAAATAATTTGATCCAAAGTTGCCTTTTCATAACCATACTTGGAAAAAATTTCTTCCGCTGCAATTTCTATTCTCTTGTCCTTTGATAATTTGGCATTTATCTGCACGATTTTACCTCCTTCAAAGCACACTTTGTGTCTAAATTTAATTATACCTACATTCGGAAGATATTACCAGTTTGTGAAAAAATTTTATTTCAAATCCCTCCGAACTACTTTAATATATTAAAAATATTTCATATAATATAGATAAGGCTATTATGCTTTAAAAAGCAATCAATTTTAACTTTTCTTGACAAGGAGGAAAATTTAATGAGTCTGAAAATCATTACCGAACGTTGCAAAGGCTGCGGTATTTGCGCTGCGTTCTGTCCTAAACAAGTACTCGCATTAAGCGAAATTGAAAAAATTGAAGCTGTAAACGAAGAAAACTGCATTAAATGCGGTCAATGCGAACTGCGTTGCCCTGACTATGCTATTTTTGTAGAAAAATAAGCCAAAGGAGTGAACTGAATGTCTAGAATTTTACTGCTCCAAGGCAACCAAGCAGTTGTCGAAGGTGCTATCGCCGCTGGCGTTAAATTTTTCGGCGGTTA
>JAZQYX010000040.1:0-8202 GCA_045633725.1 Acutalibacteraceae bacterium
TAGTATAGTTATCGGTTTTTTGTTCGTACTCTTTATAGGCATCGGTATTACCGAAGTGCTCTTGTACTTCTATATCGTAATTTTGCATAGTTGCTACTCCTTTACAGTTTCATACGGCCAGTCGATGATGCCACCGAATTCCTTTACGTTTGAGTAGCCGAGTTTCACAAGCTCTTCGGATGCGATTTTACTTCTTCTACCGCTACGGCAGTAGACTAATATCAGTTGCTCTTTGTCGGGCAGTTCCTTTTCGGCACGGTCTTTAATTTCGTATTCAGGGATTAAAATTGCGTTTTCGATATGTCCCTCGGCAAATTCTTCCTCGGTTCTCGCATCAATAATTATATACTCCTTTTCAGTGTGCATAATGGTTTTTGCTTGCTCGGCGGTAATCTGTTCATAGGTTGAATCTTTTTTATTATCGCCACCACAAGCGGTCATTCCAAATAATGAGAGTGATATTAAAAGCATTATAATCAATCCTTTAACTTTTTTCATAGTATTTGCTCCGTTTTATTAATTTATTAGCAAAGTATATCTATATAATCAGAAAATTCCTTTATTATATTTAATCATCGCCTTAAAGCTTAAAATAAGCCCTACAATAATAGCAACAATTAAAACTGCGGTTCCAATTAAAACAAAGATGTTATTTTCGGTATATAAAGTTATAGCAGACAAAATGCTGAATATTATTATACCCACACCGATAATAACAGTACCTAAACCCACTTGTTTTCCAAACGGAAGCCTATCTTCTTCGGAAACTCTATGGCGATGATACGAATGTAGTGACGAAATATTTCCTCGCATATTTGAAATACCGAGAACAATCAATATAACTCCAACAAGAAAAGTAACTATAAATTCCATCATAATTTCTCCTCTGATTTTTTATCTACCAATTTGATTATATCATATAATTATTAAAATTTCCACCACAAGCGTATACAAAGGTTGCAAAATTAAAACAAGTGTGCTATAATTTTAAAAAATATTGGTCACCGGAGGCAGAGTGCCGTAGCGCTCAAATGCCGGATTAGGTGTCCGAGTGAGCTCGGGTTATTGTGTGTGCAATAGCCGGGGTTTTTTATTTTTAGGAGGTTTTTATGAAAAAAACTAATGTTACACTTGTTCCCTTAACCGAGGATGACAGAGAGCAATTTATTTTGGATAATCAATGGGCATTTAAATATGGTGCTTTGCAAGAGTTTGGCGAGCGAGATAACCACATTGATGATGATGGTGAAATTATTTCCCGAAAAACTATTGAACGCTGTATTGATGCACCGAACAATGAAACATACCGCATTGTTTTAGACGGTAAAAATGTAGGCGGTGTTATTCTTAAAATCGACAAGGAAACCAATGTAAACGAATTGGAAATTCTTTTTGTTTCTCCCGAAGAGCATACAAAAGGTATTGGATATGGTGCTTGGATTGCGATTGAGGAATTACATCCCGAAACAAAGGTTTGGGAGACCTGCACGCCTTATTTTGAAAAACGAAACATACATTTTTACGTTAATAAATGTGGTTTTAAGATTGATGAGTTTTGGTGTGAATATTTTCAGCCCACGCACGAAATGCCTGATGACGAGGAACACCAGCACAACGAAGGTCCTGATGAAATGTTCAGGTTTATTAAGGTTATGCAATAAAACAACCGCTGAAGTTCTTACGCTTCAGCGGTTGTTTTCTGCAAAATATTACTTCGCTTTTAAATTGTTTAACGAATTATACATCATCACAAGTCCTGTACTAAATAATGCGCTGCCGACAATGTCCGTGAACCAGTGAACACCGGAAATAAGTCTGCCAATTACCATAAAGGCAATAAATGAGATGATTATAACAGCAATGATATTGCGGAGCACCTTGTTCTTTATGCGGCTACCGAACTGCATTATAGCAGTCGGCATAACGCACATCACCAGCATTGTTGTTGAAGACGGATAGGACGCTTCCAAATATCCGTTTATCAGTACTGGTCGGTAATTGATTACCACGCTCTCAAAAAGCAAATAGACGGCAATCGTAACAATATAAAACCCGACCAAGACAAGAATGTCGCAATCTACCTTACATATACTTTTTCGCTTAATCCACTGTATAAGTCCAAGTATGCCAAATCCAATACACACAAAAATCGGCACAAGTCCGAGCCAATCGGTTATGTTGTATAGGTTAAAATGTACACCCATCAGATTATGGACAAAGCCATTGATGCCGGCAAATCCCACAGATGAACCTTGTGGGCCAATTGCACGCACATCCACAAAGCAAATTACCACCGTCCACAGCACAAACGCTGTAAGCAAACACATTGAAGCAATAAAGCTTTTTCTAATTCTTTTCATTTTTCTACCATCCTTTTGGTTTGTATTTTAGCTTTCACCTGAATACAAGTTTAGGGAAAAGCAATGAAAAATGAAAGAATTTAGCCGTCACATCAATGATACGCTTCGTATCATTGCCGTTTTATCAGCATTAAAGCCTTTATAACCAAGAATGCAAATACAAATACTGCTGCATAAGGTTGTTGACTTATGATGAACAGGCAAACGCCAACGGCACTTAATGTCAGTGACAAAATACTTTTGCTCTGAGTCCAAAGCCTTTGGCGGCAGTTTTGCATAGCAAGAGTCATAATGCCCAACACTATCATAATACATACAAAAGCAATGTACGCAGTTTTTAAGTACAGCTGAACTTCACTCAAAGCAAGAAGCGGCACCTCTTTGATAACGCCATCCGCTTTTTGACCGAAGAAAGGTAAAAACAGCAGCAATGCCATACCGCAGTCAAGTAGACCAAAAACCAAGTCCCGAATCGTTCTCTCTTTTTGCTTGTGATCATTTTCGGCGATAGCCAGTATTTCTTCACCGGACAACAGTTCATCCAAGGAGACAGAGAAGAACTTTGATATTGCCTTCAAAGACTCTATGTTCGGGAATCCTCTATCGGACTCCCACTTTGAGATTGCGGTTCTCGTAACATGGATTTTTTCAGCCAGTTCATCCTGCGTGAGTCCGTTATCTGTTCTAAGTTTTTTTATTATTTCGCAAAAAGTCACGGTGTGTCCTCCTTGTTTTTGAGAGTTAATTCATTATAACATATATTCCCCATCAAGTCACGACACCGTCCGTCACATTTACATCTGTTGCCGATTTTATCACATAATACAATAATTATTTTTGACAGTTTATCTTTTGTGAATGTAGGTTATATGTAGCGTAGTAACCCTCCCTTTATGTAGATTTGTGTGTAGAAAAAGACCATACCTTCGAGGGTAGCGGTGTTTGGGTGTGACGAAGTTTTTTAGGGTTTAAATTATTTTCGTTTTGGCAAGGCGAAAAGCGGAGAAACGCTTTACTGCATTTCGAGCATTTTTAACACCGCCAAAGCGAAAATAGCAACCGAAAACAAGTCTAAATCCCGAACACCGTAACCCTATGGGTATGGTCTTATTTTAACATCATCAGGTGCCATAGCAGCACCCATATTATTGACATCGGTAATATCAAAGTCCTTTATTTCACCGAAGGTGATTTTATCTATATACGGACCTTCTTTAGCATTTGACAGTATTACCGCACCACTACCAGTTACTGTCCACTGTGCAGTAGGGGTACGCTGTGAGCCGTAGTTAAGCGGAAAACGGTATTGTCTTTCGGCGGAACAAAAATGCGATGACGTAACTGCTATCGCCTTTTCAGCAGCACCGCAATCAACAAAAATTGCCGCTAAAGCGCACGAAAGCGCCATAGTTGAACAAGCGCCGTATAAACCAACAAAAGGTATTCCAAATCCCTTTAGTCCAAACGAGCTTCCGATACATTGATTTAAAAGGTCTCCCGCGAAAATTTTGTCAATATCCTTCTCTTTAAGTTTTGCTTTGTCGAGTGCTATTTGCACCGCAGTATTTTGCAACTGACTTTCAGCTTTTTCGAAGCTTTTTTGTCCGAAAAAGCTATCAGTAATAAATTGATCAAATTCATGACCTATAGGGCCTTCGTGTTCTTTTTTGCCAACAATTGAGCCGTAGCTTATAATAGAAGGTTTATTTTCTAACTGTATTGTTCTTCTTCCTATTTTGTTTGCCATAATTACACCATCCTTAATATAATTATTGGTAAATAAAATCGGTTTATCCCAAAACTCTTAAAGCATTTTTATAACAAATTTTTTCGGTTAAGCTTATTCCAAATTTTTGAATTAGTGCATCAACTAAAACAGGCATTTCACCGCAATTTTTCAAAAAGAGCTTACACTCAATGCCGTCAAAATCGCTACCCAATGCCGCTACATCTTCCCCACCTATTTTAATAAGATAATGTAAATGATTCAAAATATCAGCAACTTCAGTTTTATTAGTGCCGTTTAAAAAATAGGAATAAAACGGAACGCCTACTATACCGCCCGAATTTGCAATATCTTTTATTTGACTATCATACAAATTTCGGGTATGCTCGCAAATCTCCCTGCAAGCAGAATGTGTTGCTATAAAAGGCTTTTTCGAAAGCTTTTTAATATCACAAAATCCGCCGTAATTTAGGTGTGAAACATCTGCAATTATGTTGGTATTATTGAGTGCATCAATAACTTCCCTACCAAACTCTTTTAAAGGGAAATTTTCACTGCAGTGCGGATATCCTAAACAATTTTCACCGTTATGAATAACACCTAATATCCGCGCAGAGCAATTTTTAACTTCGTACAATCGTTCAAGCTTTCCGTTTAAAAACTCGGCATTTTCGATTGTTAAAATGGCAGAAACCTTACCCCGTTGACTATTATTAATAATATAATCTGCTTCAGCAGCTTTTTCTAAAATTTTACTGGCAAATACCATTTTTTTAAATATTTTGTATTGCTCTTTGAAATGCAAAAAAGCATTTTCTCCATAAATTTCAGGAGGTGTAAAAATTGCAAAGCATTCTGCTAAATACCTACCGGATTTTAAGCCTATATCAGTTATATGTGCATTATTTTTACTAATATCATAACCGTCTTTTCTCAGTTTAAAAAGCGTATCACAATGAAGGTCGATAATTTTCAAAAAAACACCGCCAAAATCAATATTTTAATACCGATTATATGACGGTGTATAATTATTTATGTAATCATTTTCTTTTATAAATAAATACTTCTATACCTAAAAAACTAATTATTCTACTTTAATACTATACTTAAAAAGAAAAAAGAAACCAGTAAAAGATGCGAAAAACACAATAATTCCTCGCTGCCACTTGTTATATACTCGTTCATAAAAAATCACAAGAAAAGAGATATCCTGTGGAAAGTGTCTAGAAAATCTTCTAAAAAAAGAATAACCGCCAAACCAATAGTTTGGCGGTGTAATTTATTATTCAAACATTATCATAAAAGTTTCATAATCAGGTTTGCATATTGAACCTTCAATCGGCAGACCGATTTCCATAAGCTGTGCGCCATAGTATTCCTTGCCAGTTTTAGTATCGGTGTATAACCTATCGGCTTCCAATCCTTTGAGCTTAATTGTGTACTGTAAATTGATAGCGTGAGTAGCAAGCCGCATACATCCAACAACTATCTTGTTTTCAAAAACATATTCAAATACAGCATAATCGTCATTATCAGGGTTTGATAATCTATAATACTTACCACTTTGAAAAACCTTGTAATTATCGATATAAAATTTAATAAATTTTTTAATATAATCTCTATCTTCTTCAGGAATTCTTTGTGGCGCTAATTCGTAACCAAAAGAACCAGTAAGAGCGATTATATGCCGAGCTTCAAGCGTAACAGTTCTAAGTGTTTGGTGATTAGGACAAACCGAAACATGAGCAGACTGACAGCTCATAGGATAAATATAGGAGGTGCCGTGCTGAATAGCAGTACGCTCAACAGCATCTGTATCATCACTTGTCCAGAATTGTGGCATATAGTGAAGCATACCCATATCAAAACGCGCGCCGCCAGCAGCACAACCTTCAAATAATACATGTGGGAAATCGTTATTAAGTCTTTCAAGTACACTATAAAGACCTAAAACATAACGATGGTAGAACTCGCCATACTCCTCAGGTTTTAAATGTTCAGAACCTGCATGAGCAATAACTCTATTATAATCCCATTTTATGTACTCAATATTTGTTGTGCGTAAAATATTTGCAATAGAATCGTAAATATAATCGCAAACATCGGGATTTGTAAGGTCAAGTTGCCATTGCCAACGGCACTTTGCAGGATTTCTGCCATTTACCTTTATAACCCAATCGGGATGCTCTTTACAAACATCGCTATCAGGCGACAAGCATTCAGGCTCAAACCAAATACCAAGTTTTAAGCCTTTACTGTTAACATAGTCACAAAGCGCAGGTAAGCCGCACTTGATTTTATTTTCATTAACGTACCAGTCTCCCAAAGCACCGAACTCGTTATTACGTCTGCCAAACCAACCATCGTCAATCACAAGCAATTCGACACCTAAATCGGCAGCAGAATCGGCAGCCTGACGGATAGTTTCATCAGTAAAATCAAAATAACAACCTTCCCAAAGGTTTAAAAGCATTGGGCGTCTTTCATCCCTGTATTTACCACGGCAAATACGATTTTTAATTATATTGTGGAAGTTATGAGAAAGAGCATTTAGACCATTTGCAGAAAAAGAAATAACCATTTCGGGTGTTGAAAAACTTTCGCCTTGTTTAAGATTCCAACGGAAGTTGTAAGGAGAAATACCTCCTGAAAGGTTAACAACATTATAGCGACTTAAATCGGCATGCATACGTACATTACCCGAATATGCCAAAGCTACACCAATAGCCTCGCCCATATCTTCGGTAGTGTTGTGCTCAGTCATAATCATAAATGGATTTGCATAGTGAGCACCCGAGCCGCAGTTAGATTCAACAGTAGCTCCCGTATGTAATAAAGGTGCCCTTTCAATTTGTCTTTCTCTTGCCCAAGTACCGAAGCTTGTAATAACATCGTAATTTCGGTTATCAAATGCAAGGTTAGCACTCATTGCACGAAGTAAGGTAATATTACCTTCACCTTTGTTTGTAATCTTTGCCCAACGGGTTATAACATCGTAATCATAAAATACCGCATAGAAAAGGCTTACTTCAACATTTGTAACCAAATCTTTTAGTTTAACTTCTAAAGTTAAAACATTATCCTCTGTTTCAGCATAAGAAGCGGGTAAACCTTCAATCGCAGGCTTTCCTTGATGAATATTGTAATCAACAACTCTTAAATCCGCAAAATTAGAACCATCGGTATTTAAAACTTCAATGGCAGGAGTGTTTATACCGCCATCACCAAAAGCGGGATATTCAAGCAATGCGCTATTAAGCGAAGGTAAGTTTTCTGTAATATCGGAATTAAAGTCGGTAGTAAACCACGGACGCTTAGCCATATATGAATGGTCGCAATCGGGCAATCTTTTTCCGTAATATGTATGACAAAGAAAACCGCCTTCATTATGCATTACATAACTTGTGTTTTTTGTGTTTACTTGAATCTGATTTTCAGTAATATTGATAAAATTCATAAAACATCCCATATAGAAAATATTTTTACATAAATTATAACATTAAACCAACTTGAGATATTGGAATCGGGTTTAATGTTAATGCTTTTCAGTTTTTTTCATTTCAAAATGGATAAGGAAACTCAATAATGCTCTCAAAAGAATTACAGCGCCTAAAATATAAAGCTCACCCATATCTCTAACAAGAACAGTTTTCAAAATCTCAGCCGCCATCTTAAATTCAAGACCAGTAGCTAAGCCTTTGGCAAGATGAGTTTGTAAATCATGTTCCTTTTTCATAAAGGAATTTTGGATATATTGCCAGAAAGCCATAATGGCAGTCCAAGTAACAACAAAAATACCCATAAGTTCTGCTGTAGAAATTATATACGGCAATGCTGTTTCAACAATTTTTGCTATAATATTCATTGTTTCATCCTTATCCAAAAAAGTAATTTGTAGAAACATTTTAACACATTGTTTTGAAAATTGCAATAATTTTAATTTATGGTATAATAAAACAAAGGCCTCCCTTTACACAAGGGAGGCTCTGATTTATGATACATCTTTTAATTTATTACTTTCTGCAACACTCTGCGCGGTTTCGAGCATATTTTCGGCAAAAATCCCATAACCTTTTGTGCTGTCTTCAAGTAATACGTGCGTTACTGCACCTATAA
>JAZQYX010000041.1:0-2133 GCA_045633725.1 Acutalibacteraceae bacterium
ACTTCTTACCTATAGTTGGCATATCCTTCGCGGGGATTCGACGCCAAATCGACATAGCGAGGAGTTCTTTAAACGCAAAATGCGAACATTTTATCAAACAATCGGAGCAAAGCGTATGCATGAGCTTGGTTATGGAACTCGGAATCAATTTGCAGAAGCTCAAGCTAAGATAGTCTATGGCGATCTACCAATGTACACTGCAGATAGTGAGGAGATTGCAGATTGCTAAGAGCGGCGCGCGCACGTTTCGCTCTTACCCTTGCGCGCGCCAAAATTTATAGCAACGCTGGGGCGTTGCCCCAGCCCCCATCAGGGGAACGAGGTTCCCCTGAACCCCTATGCGCGGCCGGATACGTCCGCGCTATTAGCGTTTTCACTAAAAAACAACTTTCATACAAAAGTTTTTTCATTTTCCCCCTTGACGCAATACATACTTGTCCCCATTGGAGAAAAGTAATAGCTTGGGGGACTGTCCCCATTGGCGATAAGTTATAGAAAATTGCAGTTGGTTCGGCGTTTTAGGATGTTTTGTGAAGCGAAAATTGACGCGTGATTTTTAACCACGGAAAAAACGGAAATAAGCTCGCTTGGAGCTCGCCGGGCATCGAAGGGGTACGAAAGGTGCCTTTGGGAATTTTAACCACATAAGTTCCGTAATACTTTCCTGCTTTTTATATGCGGTATTCGTTACCCTCACGAGCTTGAAGATAAAAGGTGCGCACCTTTTATCTTGGAGGTGCGCACTTCTTAGGCGCGAGCTCGTAGAAGGCTTGATGAACAAGTTGCTCGGTATCCCCCGGTTTTTTAATGTTTTACTTGCAATAATCAGTGAGATAATATAAACTAAAGATGTTTATTAATGGAGAAAATAAATGAAAAATATTTTATTTACAATTGTAGGGTTGTTGGTGTGTTCAGGGTGTTTGCACACTTACCCTCCGTCTAAATATATTGGTATTTTTGATTATTATGATGGGTACGAAAATGGAGCGCTGCCTTTCGATGGGAGTTACCTTTATTCGGGAGCATGGAGTGCCTCATATCCACAAAGTAAACAAATCAAAGTCCAAGGTACATATTTTAAAGGCAAACCAGATGGAAAGTGGAAATGTTTTTATAGAAATGGGGAGTTGCAATTTTTTGCAATTTATAGTAACGGTCAAAGGGAACAAATGATTTCGTACTACCCTGATGGAGTGCCTTGCTCGGTTTCCCAATCTGATAAATATATCAAATATAATCCTGATGGGAGTTTATATGTTTGTTCTGATAAAAAAATAAATTCTAGTGCAATATTTGCATGGAATCATTATTTGTTGCAGAATATTCCAAAACAGATATCGCATTTTTATGAATTGGAGGGGACGTCGGTGTATGCTGTTTTATATCCTGAAGTGAACGGTCGCTTAGATATTTGGTGCTATATTGTTTCTGAGGAAGGGATTTCAAAAATTAAAATTTCTTCAATTTTGTCTAATGAAACAGGGTTGTTGAAAGATATAGAGTATGATATGATTTGCGGAAAGATAAAAGCATTGCTTTCGTCCAAAGAGGAAAATAAGATTCTTAAAATGACGCTTTTATTAGAAAATGATCAGATTAAAAAATACAAACTACTTGTAGATATTCCATTGATGTATAAGGGTGAATCATCTACTAAGGATGGATTTATCTCGTATTCTTTTCAGTAAGCGTATGAAAGTATCCATGGGGAAAGGGTGGTAATGTTATTGATTTCTGATAATAGGAAAGAAGTACGTGAATGTAAAAGCAAAGAAAATATTTTTTACAAGTGATTAGTCGTCGACTTTCTTGTTTTGCTTTCCCTCGAAAAAAAGGCATCGCTTCGTTTTATGGCTTCACGGGCTCGACAACAAGAAGTGTGCTCCTTTTACCCTAGAGGTGCGCACTTCTTGGGTCTGAGGTGCACGCTTCTTAGGTATGAGCTTGTGAGGGGGTGCTTGATGTGTGTTCGTGCCGGTTGGTGAAAAGAGCGTCGTGTCCAAAACTAAGCGCAAGTTCTGAAAGTTACTGCAAGTCGATTCTATAATTTCTGGCAAATTTTTAGTGTTAACGTAGAGCCAGAGTTTTATAAGTTGAACAAATTGCTGGTATGACTTTCTTTTTGATTTC
>JAZQYX010000042.1:0-16498 GCA_045633725.1 Acutalibacteraceae bacterium
TCTTTTTCTTTGGAGCGGGTGATGGGAATCGAACCCACACAACCAGCTTGGAAGGCTGGGATTCTAGCCGTTGAACTACACCCGCATTAGAACGAAAATTATAATAACATAAAATACTAAAATAGTCAAGAGTTTTTAAAGGTTTTTTTAAAAAAGTTCTTGACAAAAGGGTATAAATAATATATCATATGTAATATGCCGCTGTGGTGGAATAGGCAGACACAAGGGACTTAAAATCCCTCGGTAGCGATATCGTGCCGGTTCAAGTCCGGCCAGCGGCACCAAAAAACACTCGTTCTCTTGAACGAGTGTTTTTTTATCCAAGCCGACAGGTTTGGTATATCATCACGAAGCAGTCGTGTATATCATTGCCGCACAAGTGCGTCGTATATCATCACACCTTTAGGTGTGTATTAAAAATCTGTCGGCTTGATGATATACAAAACTTCGTTTTGATGATATGCAATTCCCCCAGGAATTGATGAAATACAATGCTACGCATTGATTTGTCAGGTTGGTTATGAACCCTCGCACCTAAAAAGTCACACATTGCGTGGCTTTTTCTTTTTACTTTGTAAAATTTCGGGGATTTGGGCTATTATTATTGCCGCAAACATTATAATGCAACCAAGAATTTCGTTAAACTTTAGTGTACCCGATGAAAACAGTACACCACCTAAAACGGCGAAAACGCTTTCAAAGCTCATTGTAATAGAAGCAACGGCGGGTTGGGCGTACTTCTGACCTACAATTTGTAGTGTATAAGCAACACCGCTTGACATTAAACCTAAGTACAAAATTGGCAAAGCGCCATTTGTAAGACCGGAAAGAGTAAGGGTTTTAAGGTCGAATATAAGAGAGCCTATAAGGGACAGCACCCCTACCACGAAAAACTGCATTACAGAAAGCTTAATGCCGCCTGTAATTCCAACATATTTATCGATTGATAAAATATGAAAGGCAAAAGCAATTGAGCAACTAAATACTATAATATCGCCTACATAAAAGCCACCGATACCGCCCGTAAAGCACAAAAGATATATACCCACTGCGGCTAAAATACCACCGAGCCATACTAAAAAACCAACTTTTTTTCGAAGGAATACCGAGAAAATCGGTACCAATATGACATAAAGGGCAGTTAAAAAGCCTGCGTGGGCTTCGGTAGGGGCACTTTTGGGATAAAGCGACATACCAAACTGCTGTAAATTTGAAGCGATAGTAAGACATACACCGCATACAAGGCCTGCTATGTAGTATTTTTTTCTTAAAGCCTTATCTTTTGGAAAAAATTTTTCTTTACTTTTAAATGTAGTAAGCTTCCAGAATATAAGTAATACGGCCGCCGCTATAAAAGAACGACAGGCACATATAGTAAAGGTGGGGACAGAGTCGCTTACCATATTTTGCGCCACAAATGCCATACCCCAGATAAATGCGGCAATACCTAAAATAAGGGTACCTTTTAAATTGTTAGTTTTCATTAAGCTTGTCCTTTCGCATGGTAAGTGAAATGCGTTTTTTGGCAATATCTACACCCAAAACCCAAACCGTAACAATATCACCAACCTTTAAAGCTTCGCTTGGGTGTTTAATAAAGCGGTTTGTTATTTGAGATATATGAACAAGTCCGTCTTGGTGAACACCAATATCTACAAAAGCACCAAAATCTATTACATTTCTAACAGTGCCCGTAAGCTCCATACCAACCTTTAGGTCTTCCATAGACATAATATCAGTACGAAGTAAAGGCGCGGGCAATTCATCACGGGGATCTCTGCCAGGACGCTCAAGTTCCTTTATAATATCGGCAAGGGTAGGAACGCCTACACCTAATTCTTCCGCGAGTTTATCCATACCTTTTTCTTCGGCTTTTATGGAGATATTTTTTATAGCTTCGGTGTTAAGGTCTTTTTGCGTTAGGTCACAAAGCTTTAAAAGTTTTTCGGCGGCAATGTAGCTTTCGGGGTGAACGCCTGTATTATCGAAAGCATTTTTACCGTCTATAATACGCAAAAAGCCTGCGCATTGTTCATAAGCTTTCGGACCTAATTTTGCTACCTTTAAAAGTTCTTTTCGGCTTTCAAATTTACCATTTTCTTCACGGTAGGCAACAATATTTTTTGCAACAGCAGGACCTAAACCTGCAACGTGGGATAAAAGCTCGGGCGAGGCGGTATTAAGGTCTGCACCAACCGAGTTTACGCAGTTTTCAACTACACCGTCAAGCGCTGAGGATAATCTGTTTTGTGGCATATCGTGTTGATATTGACCTACACCAATTGCCTTAGGCTCAATTTTTACAAGCTCGGCTAATGGGTCTTGTAGTCGACGGGCTATTGATACCGCACTTCTAAGCGAAACATCAAAATCGGGGAACTCTGTTGCGGCAAGCTTGGAGGCAGAATACACACTAGCACCCGCTTCGCTCACCACCATATAAGAAACATTGCCGTCTATTTCCTTAATAACATCTGCGGCAAAAACTTCGGTTTCGTGGCTTGCGGTACCGTTACCGATTGCAAAAACCTCTACATTATGTTTTTTTACAAGCGCTTTTATTATGATTTTTGCGTTTTCTATATCATTTTTTGGCGGAACGGGGTAAATAACACCTGTATCAAGCACCTTGCCCGTACCGTCTACTACTGCTACCTTACAGCCTGTGCGGTATCCGGGATCTAAGCCTAAGGTGATTTTATCCTTAAGTGGAGGTTGCATAAGAAGTTGTTTTAGATTGGTTGAAAATACCTTTATTGCCGATTCGCTTGCTCTATCGGTTAATTCGGAACGTATTTCGCGTTCAATAGAGGGGAATATAAGGCGGGAATAAGCATCCTCTGCGGCGGCTTTTACTGTGGCCGTAGCAGGCGAGCCTTCTATAATATGGTTTTTGGCTATTATAAACATAGCTTTATCCTTATCAAAATCGATAGAAACCTTTAAAAATTCTTCCTTTTCACCGCGATTTATGGCTAAAACACGGTGGTCGGCAATTTTAGAGATACTTTCGCTATAGTCGGCATACATTTCGTAGACATCTAAGTCATCCTTAGTGCCTTTTGCCGATAAAATACCGTGCGCCGAGCATACAAAACGCATACGCTTACGGATATCGGCATCGTCTGAAATTTTTTCGGCAATTATATCCATTGCGCCCTGTAAGGCATCCTCTGCGGTTTCTACGCCGAGCTCAAGATTTATAAATTGTTCTGCAAGTACAATAGGCTCTTCACAGTCGGGGGATTGAGCGTAAATAATATCTGCCAAAGGCTCAAGACCTTTTTCTTTAGCAACGCTTGCTCTTGTCTTGCGCTTTTTCTTATAAGGACGGTAAATATCGTCAAGCTCTGTAAGGGTGCTCGCGTTTTCAATAGCTTCTATAAGCTCAGGGGTAAGCGCGCCCTGTTCTTCAATAGAGGCTTTGATTTTCTCTCTTGTTTCGTCCATATTACGAAGATACGAAAGCCGGTCATTAAGCTCACGCAAAACTTGGTCGTCAAGTGAGCCTGTGGCTTCCTTGCGGTAACGGGCGATAAAGGGGATAGTATTTCCCGCATCAATAAGTTCTACAGTATTTTCTACTTGAAAGGGCTTTAGATTAAATTCTTGCTGTAATTTTTTTAAAATATCCATTTTAACACCTCAATTGTTCCTATTATACCATTTTGTAACTTTCACTTCAACCAATAAATTGTAGTTGAGTTATTGTTTGCTTTGTTATATAATAATAGTGTATATGACTGTAAGGGGGAAATTTTGCTTGGAACTAAACGTTTTTAATACAGTTATAGATGCCATAGGCGGAGCTTACCCGCAAGCCAAAGTTATTTACGGAATTATAGGTGCAATACTTGGCTATATGGTTTTTCATAAAAAGATTTATCGCATACTCGGTTTTTTATTTACAAGAAAATTTGCTGCCGCAAAGCAAATGCATAAATATGCCGTAGTAATAGCGGCGCGAAACGAAGAAAAGGTTATAGGCAATTTGCTTGACAGTATAAAGCAACAGGATTATCCGGGCGAGCTTGTAACAACCTTTGTAGTAGCCGATAACTGCACCGACAAAACCGCCCAGGTTGCTCGGCAAAACGGCGCTATATGTTATGAGCGCTTTGATAATGAGCGCCGTACCAAAGGCTTTGCGCTACAGTATTTATTCGAATGCATTGAGCGTGATTACGGTACAAAATCGTTTGAAGGTTATTTTGTTTTCGATGCGGATAATCTTTTAAAGGAAGATTACATATCCCGTATGAACGATTCGTTTGATGCGGGTGAGAAGATAATTACTTCATACCGTAACACCAAAAACTTTACTGAAAGCTGGATAGCCTCAACCTATGCACTTCACTGGTTACGTTCAATAAGAGCCAACCACCGAGCAAGGTCGGTACTCCGCCTTGCGACAAACATTCAGGGTACAGGCTTTTTGTTTACTAACGAGATTGTTGAAAAGGGTTGGAAATATACCTCCCTTACCGAAGACCGCGCTTTAACCGCCGATGCAGTAGCTCAAGGGTACCGTATTTCCTATAACGATAAGGCCGAATTTTATGACGAACAGCCTGTAAGTCTTAGAGTTGCTTTAAGGCAACGTCTTCGTTGGTCAAAGGGTCACTTATTAGCTTTTGCAGAGAGTGGACCATATCTTTTTATCAACATATTTTTCGGAAAATTATTTATAAAAACACGCTTTACCGATAAAAAAGAAAAAGCACAAAGGAAGCCTTTAACCTTTAAGCGTGTAGCATTAGGCTTTTTAGAGTCTATACGCCATCGCTTTGCATCCTTTGATACCTTAATGCAGTTAACACCATTTTCGGTTTATTATGTTTTAAGCTGGTTTATTGTTCCTACCTTAATGTACGCTTGCTATTGTTATACAGGCGGGGTAGAAAACATTGCACTTTTTACGGGTGGAACATATTTAGCAAAAATTTTGCGATTCCTAATCCCGTTTAAAGTAATAATAGGTTCGGGAACAGATGCCTTTTTAAAGGGCTTTTTAATCCAAATTTGGCTGCGCCTTTTATACCGCGCAGGCAAGTATATTGAAAATATGATTACCGCGATATACTTATTTATTGTAGAGTATAAGCGCATAGTTAAAATTCCTTGGTATAAAAAGGTGCTTTATACGCTTACCTGGCCTACTTTTGATATAATAGGCAGATATACTACCTATGTTGCGCTTTTTGTAAAGGTTACTTGGAAGCCTATACCGCACGAGAGTAAAATTACAATTGAGGATATAAACAAAAACAAACAAACAGTAACCAAAAAATAAAGGAGAAAAAATATAATGAAAATTGCTTTAGGCTGTGACCACGGCGGACTCCAACACAAAAATGCTATAAAAGAGCATCTTGAGGCTCGCGGATTTGAGGTAGAAGATTTCGGTATTTACGAGCAGGTTTCTGTCGACTACCCCGATATTGCAATTAAGGTTGCAAACGCTATTAAGTACGGAGAGTGCGAGAGGGGAATTTTGGTTTGCGGAACAGGTATTGGTATGTCGCTTGCCGCAAATAAGGTTAAGGGTATTAGAGCTGCTGCTTGCAGTGAGCATTTTTCTGCTAAATATACCCGTCTTCACAATAACTCTAATATTCTTTGTCTTGGCGGCAGAGTTATTGGTATCGGTACTGCGCTTGAACTTACCGACCTTTTTGTTGATACCGAGTTCGAAGGCGGAAGACACGCTACCCGTATTGATAAAATTACCGCTATAGAAGAGAAAACAGATTGACAAATTAGGAATATAGTGGTAAAATAGCAGTGTATAAAGGCTTTGACGGAAAGAGTAACCTAAATGTAAAGTTTTAGAGAGAAGCTAAATGGTGAAAATGCTTTCTTGAAATTTAGGTGAAGACCACTCCTGAGCTGTACTGCGGTAAAAAAGCAGTACCGTATTCCGCGTTAAGGATTAAGAGTTAAAATTAAGGTGGAACCGTGTATAATGCACCCTTAATGTCTTTTAGAGGCATTAAGGGTGTTTCATTTTCCACTAATTTAAAAGGAGAACGATATGAAGGTTATTTACAATGACGGATTAGTTGCAGAAGTAGAAGAAAAAGAAGAACAGCTTCATATACTTCGTCACACTGCGGCACACATTATGGCTCAGGCTATAAAGCGCCTATATCCCGAAGCGGATTTTGCTTACGGTCCTGCTACCGAAAAAGGCTTCTATTATGATGTAGATTTAGGCGATAAAACACTTAGTGAAGAAGATTTAGGCAATATCGAAAACGAGATGAGAAAAATCGTTAAAGAAAATCTTCCTATTAAGCCCTTTATTCTTCCGCGTGAAGAAGCTATTGCTTTAATGAAAGAAAGAAAAGAAAGCTATAAGGTAGAGCATATTGGCGACCTTGCAGAAGATGCAGTTATAAGCTTTTATCAGCAGGGTGAGTATGTTGATATGTGCGTTGGACCCCACCTTACTTATACTAAGGCTTTAAAGGCGTTTAAGCTTACCAAAACAAGCGGTGCCTATTGGAAGAACGATAAAAATAACAAAATGCTTACCCGTATTTACGGTATTGCGTTTGCTTCTCAAGTAGAGCTTGACGATTACCTCAAGCTTTTAGAAGAGGCTGAACGCAGAGACCATCGTAGAATAGGTAAAGAAATGAATCTATTTATGATGAGTGAAGAAGGTCCGGGATTTCCATTCTTCTTGCCAAACGGTATGGCACTTAAAAATGCGCTTATCGATTATTGGAGAAATATCCACTACAGAGAAAACTATGTAGAGGTTTCCACACCCCTTATTATGAACCGCAGACTTTGGGAAACCAGCGGTCACTGGGATCATTATAAGGATAATATGTATTCTACTACCATTGACGAAGAAACCTATTGTATTAAGCCTATGAACTGCCCGGGTGGCGTTATGGTTTATAAGAGTCAGCTCCACTCTTATAGAGATTTACCGCTTAGAGTTGGCGAATTAGGTCTTGTTCACCGTCATGAGTTAAAGGGTGCACTCCACGGTCTTTTCAGAGTTCGTTGCTTTACTCAGGACGATGCTCATATCTTTATGACCAAAGACCAAATCACCGATGAAATTATGAATGTAGTTCACCTTATAAACGAGGTTTACGAAAAATTTGGCTTCAAGTATTTTATCGAGCTTTCTACCCGCCCCGAAGACAGTATGGGCAGTGACGAAGATTGGGAAGCGGCAACCGAAGGCTTAAAGGGTGCGCTTGAGAAATTAGGTCTTCCTTATATTGTTAACGAAGGCGACGGCGCTTTCTATGGTCCTAAGATCGATTTCCATCTTGAAGATAGTTTAGGCAGAACCTGGCAGTGTGGTACTATTCAGCTTGACTTCCAAATGCCGATTAACTTTGAGCTTGAATATACTGACGAAAATGGCGAAAAGCAACGCCCGATTATGATTCACCGCGTATGCTTTGGCTCTATAGAACGTTTTATTGGTATCATTACCGAGCATTTTGCAGGTAAATTCCCTGCATGGTTGGCTCCCACTCAGGTTAAGGTGCTTCCTGTTTCAGAAAAGACTCTTGACTACGCTAAAGGTATTTACGAACAGCTTATGGCTGCAGGTATACGTTGTGAGTTAGACGACAGAAACGAAAAAATCGGTTATAAAATTAGAGAAGCGCAAGCAGTTGACCGCGTACCCTATATGCTTATTTTAGGTGCTAAGGAAGCTGAAAACGGTAGTGTATCAGTAAGAAATCGTGATACCTTAGAAACCACCGAAATGAGCGCGGCAGACTTTATTACCGGTCTTTGTGAAGATATTAAAAACCGTGTGTAATGAAAATTTTTCCTAAACTGTTGACAAATAAAATATAATAAAATATAATAAAAAAATAAATTTTAAAAAAGGTGATTCAGATGAAAAACGAATATTTAAATTCCGTGCTTGAAAAAGTAAAAGCACGTAATGCTAACGAGCCTGAATTTATTCAAGCTGTGACAGAAGTGCTTGCAAGTCTTGAGCCTGTAGTAGAAAAACGCCCCGACTTTATTGAGTCCGGCGTTATTGAGCGCATGGTAGAGCCTGAGCGTCAGATTGTTTTCCGCGTTCCGTGGATAGACGACAATGGTAAAGTTCAGGTTAACAGAGGTTTCCGTGTGCAGTATAACTCTGCTATTGGTCCTTATAAAGGGGGACTACGTTTCCATCCTTCAGTTAACGCTTCTATCATTAAGTTCTTAGGCTTCGAGCAGACCTTTAAAAACAGCCTTACAAGTCTTCCTATGGGTGGCGGTAAGGGCGGTGCAGACTTTGATCCGCGTGGTAAGTCTGATGCTGAAGTTATGCGTTTTTGCCAGAGCTTTATGACCGAGCTTTATAGACATATTGGCCCCGATACTGATGTTCCTGCAGGTGATATCGGTGTAGGCGCAAGAGAGGTTGGCTACTTATTTGGTCAGTATAAGAGAATTTGTAACGAATTTACCGGTGTTCTTACCGGTAAGGCAGTTCCTTCGGGCGGTTCTTTAATCCGTCCTGAAGCAACAGGTTTCGGCGCAGTTTACTATACTCACGAAGTTCTTAAGTCATTTGGCGAAGATATTAAGGGTAAAACCTTTGCTGTATCCGGCTTTGGTAACGTTGCTTGGGGTACAGTTAAAAAGGTTACCGAGCTTGGCGGCAAGGTAGTTACTATTTCCGGCCCTGACGGTTACATATACGATGCAGATGGTATTGATACCGAAGAAAAAATTAACTTCCTTCTTGAAATGCGTGCTTCTTGCCGTGATAAAGTACAGGATTATGCTGATAAGTTTGGTGTTCCTTTCTATGCGGGTAAGCGTCCTTGGGAAGTTAAGGTTGATGTAGTTATGCCTTGCGCAACACAAAATGAAGTTGGTATTGAAGATGCTAAGAACATTGTTGCTAACGGCGTTAAGTATTATATGGAAGTTGCAAATATGCCTACTACTGAAGAAGCTTTCGAGTATCTTAAGAATAACGGCGTAGTTATTGCTCCTTCTAAGGCAGTTAACGCAGGTGGTGTTGCAGTTTCAGGTCTTGAAATGAGCCAAAACTCTATGCGTTACAGCTGGACTGCTGAAGAAGTTGACGCTAAATTAAAGCAGATTATGGCTAATATATATAAGAGCTCTTTTGATGCTGCTAAGGAATACGGCCTTGAAGGCGACCTTTGCGCAGGCGCTAACATTGCAGGCTTCTTAAAAGTTGCTGAAGCAATGAAGTGGCAAGGTTGCTGCTAATATAAAAGCTTTTTAAACAGCATAAAACAAAACCGAGATTCACAAATTGTGTGAATCTCGGTTTTAATTTTTATAGTTTATTATTTAGCCTTATGTCTTTTCCAAATAACCCAAAGCGGACCCGAAATAAATATTGAAGAAATGGAACCTGAAATAAGACCGAATGTCATTGGAATTGCAAATGTACGAAGCGTTGTAAGACCAAAGAATTCAGCAACAATAACAATTGTAAGTATTGCGATAATGGTAGTCACGGTAGTTACAATATTACGAATCATAACGGTGTTAACACTTATATTTACAACATCACCGATTTCCTTATCGGAGTAAAGGCGACTGTTTTCACGAATGCGGTCATAAATAACAATAGTATCGTTAAGTGAATAACCAAGTATTGTAAGTACTACCGCTATAAAGTTAAGGTCAAGTTGCAATCTAAATAAAATACAAGTAGTGAAGGCAATCAAAATATCGAACACCAACGCAACAAGTGCAGTAAGCGCAGCTGAAATACCGCCAATTTTTCTAAAGCGAAAACCTACATAAATAACAACCAAAATAGCGGTTATTATCATTGCAACCAAACTCTTTAAGAAGAAAGCACCTGCAATGGTTGGGCTTACAGAGTTTGCATTGTAAATCTCAATCTTATTGTCTTTGAACTTATTTTGAAGTGCACTTGCTAATTCTTGTTGATCTTCAGTAGAAAGTGAACTTTTACCCACAAGAGCTACATCCAAAGTTTGTGTGTCGCCCGCAAGCGATGTGCTTTGAGAAATAGTGAACTTGTTATCAATTGTATCCTTTACAACCTTTTGGGCATCATCGAGGTTTAATTCGCCTGAGTACGAATAAGAAATTTTAGTACCGCCGGAGAAGTTGATATCAAGGTCTAATCCGAAAATGGCAAGCATTATAGCGCCAATAACGAATATAGATAAGTAAATAATAAGCACCGGCTTAAAGGTTTTAGAGTAGTTAATGTTAAATTTATGCATTTTTCTTACCTCCGTAAAGCCAGGGCTTTCTTAAGCACTTATACTGAGAAATACTCTTAAGCATGAGTTTAGAGGCCAAAATGCCCATTATAAGGTTGAATATAGTACCAACTAAAAGGGTGTAACCAAAAGAGTAAATAGTGCCTGTGATTTGGGTGCCAAAGAGTGACATTAAGGGAGCGAAAAGCTTTGCTAACAAGCTGTCGGGAGTACCGAACGCGCCCATAAGTACAACAGAAACAATAATAATTGTTACATTACCATCAATAATAGCGCTAAGCGAGTTTTTGTAACCCGAATCAATACTTCCGTCAATAGTTTTGCCTTTTTCAAATTCGTCCCTAATACGCTCAGCAGCAATAACGTTACAGTCAACGCCCACACCTATAGAAAGGATAATACCTGCGATACCTGGGATTGTAAGAGTAAAGCTAGACGTGTTTCCGAAGTAACCCGAAATGCAAGCAATAGAGCCTGCTAACTGACCTAAAAGGGCAATTGATGCCACAAAACCGTTCATACGGTAGCGTAAAATCATAAGTAAGCAGATAAGGCCAAATGCAATAGAGCCCGCGATAAGCATAACATTAAGTGCGTTACGGCCTAAAGTAGGCGAAATAACCTGAAGTTTACTATCGTCAACAGTCAAAGCAAAGGGGAGTGCACCGGCTTTAATCTTTTGAGCAAGGGAGGTAGCATCCTCAGCAGTTGCCATACCAGTAATAATGGCGTTACCGTCAGTAATAACTGCGTTTACTGTGGGGGCGGAAAGTAAGGTTTCGTCCATCCAAATAGAAATGGTTTGATTCATAAGCCTCTTAGTAGCATCGGCAAATTTAGTAGTACCGCTACTGTTAAGCTCAAGCACAACAACGAACTGTGTAGGATTTTCAGGATCGCTTCCTGCGTATGCATCCTTAACATCAGAGCCTGATAAAATAACCTTATCCTGTGTTTCACCTTCACAGAAAGTGAGCATTGCGGTTTCGCCTAACTCCTGAACGGCCTTTGTAGCGTCGAAATCACTTTCACCTGCGGCCCAAGGAAAACGTACGATGATTTGGTGGTTGTTTTTGTCAGCAAAAATTTCATAGTCTGTAATGTTCTGGTTTAAAAGACGAGTTTCAATAATTGCCTTTGCAGAGTCCATATCCTCTGACGAAATATCAATATCCTTCTTGTCGGGCGAGAAAACAGCCTCAACACCGCCATTTATATCGATACCCCAACGGATATCTTCAGCGCCTTTTACATAAACCTGTTTGGTATCACCGTAGTAGTTGCTCACACCGAAAAACGCGGTATAGGTTAATGCTAAGATTAAAATAAACACTACGAAGAATACCGGTTTGCCTGTTCTTTTAGACTTCATTGGCAAATCCTCCAATATTCAAATTATATTTATTATACAAAATTTATTTAATTTTGTCAATTAAATCAGTTTTCTAAAATTTTCTCAAGAGCTGCATATTTAACCGAAACGCAAAGCACTTCTGCCGCCTTTGAAATCTCTTCAACATTCGGGAAAGATGGTGCAATACGAATATTGCTGTTTTTAGCATCATAGCCGTAAGGATAGGTGGCACCGGCAGGGGTTAAGGTCATACCCGCATTTGCGCAAAGCTCGGTTACGCGCTTAGCACAACCATCCATAACATTAAGGCTTATAAAGTAGCCGCCGTTTGGTTTGGTCCACTGGGCAATACCAAGACCACTCAAATTATTTTCTAATGCTGTAAACACTGCATCAAATTTAGGACGAAGTTTGCCGGCAAGCTTTTTCATATGCTCTTCAACATCACTTTTATTGCTAAACATTCTTGCGTGCCTTAACTGGTTAAGCTTATCGGGACCGATGGTTTGATACTGCATTCTGTCTTTAAGCATAGCCACATTATTAGGACTGCCCGCTTCTGCAGCAACACCCGCGCCGGGGAAGGTGATTTTTGAAGAAGATGTGAAAATAAGGGGTAAATCGGGATTGCCTGCCTTCACACATTCGTCATAAATGTTAAGAAGTTTATCTGGGGTATCATATAAATCGTGTACTACATAAGCGTTATCCCAAAAAATACGAAAGTCGCGGGCTTTAGGCTTCAAAAAAGCCATTCTTTTAACAACTCGGTCCGAATAGGTAATTCCGTTAGGATTAGAGTATTTTGGCACACACCAGATGCCTTTTACAGTTTCGTCTTGTACCCATTCTTCAACCTGCTCCATTATAGGACCTTCTGAGTCCATTTCAATAGGAATGAGTTTAAATCCAAAATATTCTGCAATAGCAAAGTGGCGGTCATAACCTGGGACAGGGCATAAGAACTTACGCTCCTTACACTCGTACCAAGGTTCTGAACCCATACCGTGAGTCATAGCCTGCGCTATGGTATCAAACATCATATTAAGTGATGAGTTGCCGCCTACTATAATCTGGTCGGGCTTTAGATCCAATATTTCTGCAAAAAGGTTTTTCATTTCGGTAAGTCCGTCAAGACCGCCATAGTTACGGCAGTCAATACCGCTTATATTTTTAAAGCCTGTATCATTGCCTACAAGGTCAAACATTTTTTCACTTAAATCCATATTGTCAAAACCGGGTTTGCCGCGCGACATATCAAGCGATAAATGAAGTAAGCGTAATGCTTCATATTCTTTTTTAACAGCCTTAAATTCTTTTTCTAATTCGGCTCTATCTGCTTTCAGATATTCTGTCATAAAGAAACGCTCCTTTGAGTGATAATTAACTAATATATAATACTATATAGGGCAATTATTTTCAAGTGTTTTATCAAAAAAGACTTGATTTACATTTTGGCATAATATTTACATACTTTATTTTATGTTAAAAGGATGCCTTGAGATAAGGCATCCTTTTAACAAATTTTTAACTGCTCGCAAGTTTCTTTAGCTGTAGCAGTTTTTTTAATGCGTACTTTATATTCAATATATTTGTCGGTTTCAGTTTTTCGTGCTCTTGCATTTATTCCTGCGCTTTGTAGCGTGCTCACAAGCTTTGAAAGGCTATTGTAAAAAAGGCGCATATCCCCGATAGCCTGTTTTCTAAGCGGTTTCAATGGCTCGGGAGGAGAAGGCTTTTCTTGCAACATATTGTCAATATATTTTTCGGTTTGCGAAAGGGTGAGCCCGTTTGCTATTATGTAATCTAATACGGTTTCACGTTTATTCTCCGGTATTCGCAAAAGAGCTCTCGCATGGCGCTCGGTAAGGCGGGCTTTGGTTATTCTTTCACGCATTTCGGCCGATAAATTTAAAAGTCTTAGCTTGTTGGATAGGGTAGACTGTGCCATACCAAGCTTGACCGCCGCTTCGCTTTGTGATATGCCGTAGTAATTTATAAGCCTGTCAAGTGCCATAGCTTCTTCAAATATAGAAAGGTTACTGCGTTGCAGATTCTCAGTTAGCGAGAGTATAGCACAGCTTTGCTCGTCTGCGGTATGTATAACGCAAGGAATTCTCCTAAGCCCTACCTGCTTTGCGGCACGAAAGCGTCGTTCTCCTGCAATAATTTCGTACTTGCCGTTGAGTAATCTTCTGACCGCTAACGGTTGTATTATTCCGTTAACTGAGATACTGTCGGCCAATTTATTAAGCTCGTATTGGTCAAAAGACTTACGGGGTTGGGTGTCGGAAACTGTAATCTCTTCGGGTTTTAACATTAAAAGCTTTTTTTCAAAAAATTTCTGCATTAAACCGCCTCCTAATATAATTTTAATATATAGGAAGCTTTTGTAAAGAAATTTCGGTCGGGCAAATTCGCCCCAAAATAACAAAAACACCCCTTATTAAAGGGGTTGTTTTGCAATTTTTCCGCTATTTCGAGGGTATTTTGGCGGTGTTTGCGATATTTTTTTAAAGTAAACAAGGGCGCGTTGTTCATCATTGATAAGTGTCTCGCATATAATAGTAGGCTCGCTTACGCCTAACTGCTTTACAGCATTTTTGCAAATGGCAACTTCGTTTTGTGCGCTTGGCCCTTTCATAGCAATAAACTGACCGCCTATTTTTACAAACGGAGCGCAGTATTCTAAAAGCACAGGCATAGCCGCTACTGCGCGCGCGCAGGCAATATCGTATTTTTCACGAAAATTGGGATTTTTACCGCCGTCTTCTGCGCGGGAATGTACTGCCGTAATGCCTTTAAGTCCTAATTTTTCTATAACATCATTTAAAAAGATAATGCGTTTGTTAAGACTGTCAAGTAGTGTCACTTCTAAATCGGGACGGACAATTTTAAGCACTACACCGGGGAAACCGGCACCGGTACCAACGTCAATTATTTTAGCATTTTTAGGTACTTTGTTATTTTTAAAAAACAAAATGCAGTCGTAAAAATGCTTGTAAAGTACTTCTTGCGGCTCGGTTATAGCAGTCAGGTTAATTTTTTTGTTCCACTCTATTAAAAGGTTGCCGTATAAATTAAGCTTTTCTGTAATTTCGGGGGTAATTTCTACGCCAAAGTTACTGCAAAGAGGAACGATTTTTTGAATGTTAAAGTTAATCATTAAGCTTTGCTTCCAATCTGTAAATAGGTTGATTTAATGCTATAAAACGGCTTTCGTATTCGGTTACAATGTTGTCGGGAAAATCGCTATTATGTAGGTCAAGCGATACGTTGTAAATGCCGAAACCGCTTTGAGAAAACTCGGAAATAGAAAATTCAAAAAAGTGCATATTATCGGTTTTTTGGTGTATTTCAGCACCTGAGCATAGCAAATTTTTATAAATATTTAAAAATTTATGGTGAGTGAGGCGGTGCGAGGCATATGCTTTTTTGGGAAATGGACAGGAAAAATTAAGAAAAAGCCGTGCAATAGTGTGCTTGGGTATAAATTTCTCTAAATATTCGGCACTACCGCATATAAAACGAAGATTTTTTACCTTTTGTTGCTTTGCAATTTCGCAAGCGCCAACAATAACATTTGCGCTTTTTTCAACCGCTAAAACATTTATTTTGGGGTGGGTTTTAGCATATTCAACCGCAAATTTACCTTTACCGCAGCCAATCTCTAAGTAGATAGGATTGCCATTACCAAACCATTCCTCAAAATTTATGTACTCTTTTTGTAAAATAGCGGTGTTAAAGTTTCGGTCTGCCGTATCAATTTTAAAAAGTATGTCCGAAACGGCAGAAAGCCTATCTTCAAGGTACTTCTTTTTTCTCATTCTCATAATATCACCAAAAGTTATTACTAAACATATTTTTAATTATTTTAAACCGCAAAAGGGGATAAAGTCAATAGAGCTTAAGGCAAATTACCAAAAAATTTAAAAATTTTTTAAAAAAGGGTTGCATTATCTCGAGTTTATGTGTATAATAATAGTACATTAAAAATATCGCGGAGTGGAGCAGCTGGTAGCTCGTCGGGCTCATAACCCGAAGGTCGTTGGTTCAAGTCCAGCCCCCGCAACCAACAATGCGAACCGATTTAGATATCGGTGCAGAAAAGTCCGAAACCACAACGGTTTCGGACTTTTTCTATGCAAATTTTCATAGTTGAATTTTATAGATATCCTATGCCGAAAACGGCTTTCGGGGAGGACTTGAACTAGATAATGGCAAAATATTAGGTGGAAGAACTTGAAAATTTGTGATATAATCAGTTCGATAAATAAGAATTTGTAGGTGAGATAATGATTGTTTTGATTACCGGAGCATCACATACGGGTAAAACAGCTCTTGCTCAAAAATTACTTGAAAAATATAAATATCCGTATCTGTCGATAGACCACCTAAAAATGGGGTTAATTATCGAAAACGATAACGTCCTCAAGGCTTAGTTTTGGAACGAGGAAATTGCCGTTTTCATCCTGCGAGTATTTTGCAGAGTCTTTCATTGGGATAACAGAGCTTTGGTGAGAAGCGTAGCCAAGCGCGATAACAAGCTCGGGATTGAGGTTTTTTTCGAGATTTAAAAGAGAGGAAAGCTCGGTTGGGCTAAAATTACCGATAGGGCAGGTGGATAGGCCTTTATCGGCGGCGGCTAACATAACCATTGCTGAGGCGGCTCCAATATCGTAATCACAGTTTTTGCAGATGTTTTCATCTCGCAAAAGAACAATGTAAGCGGTAGGGCGCTCGTTTTCCTCTATTTTGAAATCGGGCAGGTACATAGCCCAGCGCAAAAGGGGAAAAATGGCATCCGCAAGCTCTTTTGAACTAATTAACGCAAAACGAACAGGTTGCAGATTGCCTCCCGAAGGGTATAGGCGCGAAATGTTTATAATTTCCTTTAAACAGTCATTTGAAACTGCTT
>JAZQYX010000043.1:0-4543 GCA_045633725.1 Acutalibacteraceae bacterium
GGCTATTGACTTTGTTAAGGAAAATGCGGTTATTACCGAAGTAGAAAAGAAGACTGAAAAGAAGGCTCCCGCTAAGAAGGCTTCTACCGCAAAGAAAGCTACCACAAAGAAGACCACCACAACAAAGAAAGCTGCCGAAAAGACAGAAGAATAATTGATTAAAAATTTTAATATCAGTTAATAATACGGTATAAGGGTGCCGGCACTAACGGTGCCGACACCCATTGTTATTATTATTTATTTGTTGGCAGTTTATTTAATTTTAAAGGAGAATTACTATGAGTTTAGTACCTTATGTGTTAGAACAAACAAGCCGTGGAGAGCGTTCTTACGATATTTTCTCACGCTTACTTAATGACCGTATAATTATGCTTTGCGAAGAAGTAAACGATACTACAGCAAGCATTGTTATTGCCCAAATGCTTTACCTTGAAGGTCAGGACCCTGATAAAGATATTAGTTTTTATATCAATAGTCCGGGTGGTTCAGTAAGTGCTGGTATGGCTATTTATGATACTATGCAGTACATTAAGTGCGATGTTAGTACAATTTGTATGGGTATGGCGGCAAGCATGGGTGCATTCCTTTTGTCTGCAGGTGCTAAAGGCAAGCGTTATGCGTTACCAAACAGCGAAATCATGATACATCAACCTTTAGGTGGTACTAAAGGTCAGGCTACTGAAATTTTAATTCACGCAAAGCATATAGAAAAAACCCGAGAAAGATTAAATCGTATATTGGCGGAAAACACAGGTAAAACTTACGAAGAAATTGCCCGTGATACCGAGCGCGATAATTTCATGACTGCACAAGAAGCAGCAGAATATGGTCTTATTGATAAAGTAATTACAAAGAGGTAAAACAATGCCTAATAAAAATGATACTGAAATTTGCTGTTCTTTTTGCGGCAAATCGCAGGACGAAGTAACCCGCCTTGTTGAAGGCCCCGGCGTTTATATTTGTGATAATTGTATCCAGTTTTGTAGCAGCCTTCTTTTTGAAGATGAAATGCCGCAAAAAAGCCGTAAGAAAACGCCCGTAAAAAAGGAATTTGTGTTACCAAAGCCACAAGAAATTAAGCAGAAGCTTGACCAATATGTAATCGGTCAAGATAATGCTAAAAAAACCTTGGCGGTAGCGGTTTACAATCACTATAAGCGTATTTTCAAAAATGAAAAAACCGATGTAGAGCTTGGAAAGAGTAATGTACTTATGCTTGGCCCTACAGGTGTTGGAAAAACATTGTTGGCGCAAACATTGGCAAAAATTTTAGATGTACCTATTGCTATTACTGATGCCACAACTCTTACTGAAGCGGGCTATGTAGGCGAAGACGTTGAAAACATACTTCTTCGCCTTATTCAAGCGGCCGACTATGATATTGCTAAGGCTGAGCGCGGTATTATATATGTAGACGAGATTGATAAAATCGCTCGTAAAAGTGAGAATGCATCTATTACCCGCGATGTAAGTGGCGAAGGTGTACAACAAGCGCTTTTGAAAATTTTAGAGGGAACGGTTGCTAATGTTCCTCCTCAAGGAGGCAGAAAGCATCCCCAACAAGAGTTTATTCAAATGGATACTACAAATATCCTGTTCATTTGTGCAGGCGCGTTTGACGGAATTGAAAAGGTTATCGAACGCCGAATAGGTGGCAGCAGCTTAGGTTTTGGTGCAGATGTTAAATCGCCCAAAAGCCGAGAAAGTGAAGCGCTTAGTATGGTGGCTACCCATCAGGACTTAGTAAAGTTTGGCATTATTCCCGAACTCGTGGGCAGAATGCCGGTTATTACTGCACTTGAGGGTATGGATAAAGAAACCTTGGTGCGTATAATGGTGGAGCCTAAAAATTCTATTGTTAAGCAATACGAAACCCTTTTTGCGCTTGACGGTGTGGAATTAAAGTTTGAGAAAAAGGCACTTGAAAAGATTGCCGACTTAACGGTTGAGCGTAAAACGGGTGCTCGCGGACTTCGTTCTATTATTGAAAGCGTGTTACAATCATTGATGTTTGAAACTCCGTCTGATTCAACTATTAAGAAGATCACCATTACCGCAAAAACAGTTGAAACCGGTGAAGCAAAAATAGAAAGATAATTATATTTAAAAAAGCTGACTCTTTGGCGTTGTATCCGTAAGGACACAACGCCAGTTTTATTCGCCAAAGGCGAGTTGTATTGCAACGCAGTTATATTCGGCTAAAAACCGAGTGTTATTGCTTTCGGCAGTTTATAGGCGAATAAAATATCACTGAAACCGTAAGGTTTCAATAACACTATTGCAAGGCAATAATATCACTTCTTTTGAGATGTGTTAAAGAGTTTTAACTTTTCCTAACAAGTGACATTTGGGAGCCCAAATGTCCTGCTTGTTACGGTATAAGACAAAAGTAAAAGATGCACGAAAATTTCGCGCATCTTTTTTACTGTCCTTGAGAGTCGGCTTTTTTAAATAAGATAATTTTGTTGTTTGTTATTGGTTAATCGCAACAAGCATCAGTCTTTTTAGCGACGGTTTTCTTTGGTGAAGAGTTTGTAACATCACCAATGCCGCTTGTCTCACTAAAGAGTACATTTGATTTGGTCATATCAACCGCATCAGTAGGGATAATAATTTTTGAAGCGGTACCATTAGACATAGCAATCAAGGCTTCATACTTTTTAAGTTCTAATACGCTAAGGTCGGCGCCTGCTTCTTTAAGAGCTTTAATACCATCCGCTTCTGCTTGTTTGGAAAGTAAAATTGCCTTTGCTTCACCTTCTGCGCGGGCGATACGTGCGTCACGTTCACCTTCTGCGGCTAAAACCATAGCTCTTTTATCACCTTCGGCACGGGTTATAACTGCGGCCTTGTGACCTTCGGCTTCAAGCAAGGTTTCGCGACGGTCACGCTCTGCTTTCATCTGCTTTTCCATAGCATTTTGAATTTCGGTAGGGGGGATAATATTTTTAAGTTCAACGCGGTTTACTTTAATACCCCATTGGTCAGTAGCGCAGTCGAGAATTTCGGTCATCTTACCATTTATGGTATCACGCGATGTTAAAGTGTCGTCAAGTTCCAATTCACCAACTATGTTACGAAGAGTAGTTGCAGCAAGGTTGGAGAGTGCGCTTATTGGGTTTACTGCACCATAAGTGAATAACTTTGCATCAAAAACCTTGAAATATACCACGGTATCAATCTGCATAGTAACGTTATCCTTGGTGATAACAGGCTGTGGTGGAGAATCAAGCACCTGTTCTTTTAGGGTGACGCGTTTTGCTACACGATCAATGACAGGAATCAAAAAGTGTAGGCCTGCTTCCCAAGTTTTGCAGTATTTACCCAGTCTTTCAATAACGTGTTCGCTTGCTTGCGGAACGACACGAAGGCATAGACAAATTAAAACTAAAATAATAATTGTAATAACAAATGGCATAAAATCACTCCTCGTATATAGTGTATGTATTATATCATAATAATAACTTAGTGTAAAGAAAATTATTACTTTTTATCCTGAAATCTGACAATTTAAGTCAATAAACGGCACAAACTCTTTTAATTAAAAAAAGTTACTGTTAGGTATTATATATTAAAGTGTATTTTATTGTGCAAAAATGCTAAAAATAAAAAATAAAATTAAAAAAACCTTGACTAATCTTTCAAAAACTGGTATTATTATAGTGGTAATTAGCCTGTAAAAGCAAACAGGCTTGCTAAAAAATTGAAAGGAAGATTTTTTATGAAACAAAGAATTTACAAGATTTGTAGTATTTTGCTTACATTAGCAATTGTTTTAACCACTTGCATTTGCGCAATAGGTACAGTTGCTGCTGCTACTCCAATATACTATATTAGCAAAAACGGTGATCCCGCTAATGACGGTTTATCACCTAACACCCCACTAAAATCTGTTAACGGCGTTATAGCTAAGGTTGGCTCTACCTATGGCGCAGGCGACACCGTATTTATTGAGGTTATGGACAACAACGCCGCATGGGATGATAATGGTGCAACAAGTATTACACCACATGCTTTCAAGCTTAATATTTCATCCTACAGCGATACGGTTACTCTCGCTAATGGAGAAGCAATTACCTTTGGCGGAGATATAGATTTTACAAATATCAAAATTTCTGGTACAAAAGAAAAGATTTTTGATCTTAACAGTAAAAATATATCTTTTGGTAAAGGCGCTGCATATTCGCCTACAGGTGATTTCGTAACATCTAATAGCAATCCTACCGGAGATTTTAATTTATATTTCGGCATCAAAACACATAATTTGGTTAATATCGGTTCTAACGAGCAAGTCGTGACATTTGGTACTGAAGAAAAACCGATTAATGTAAATATTACATTAGATAGTAATGATTATGCAAAATTTACATTAGGCGCCTTAAAAGCAGCCGGTTCAGCTACGTTTGATTATTGTAACTTGAACTTTAATTTGAAATCGGTAGATAAAATTGGCCTAGGAAACTATTATAATATAAAGTTCACTTCAAACGCTGCAGTGCAGGTTATTAACTCTACCGGGAAAGAAGACACTTTAACTAAAGGT
>JAZQYX010000044.1:0-4131 GCA_045633725.1 Acutalibacteraceae bacterium
CAGACCTGCCATTGCGGGTACAGCGTAGGTTAAATACGGAAAATATGAAGCAAGCATAATGACCGCCGAAAGTGCGGCTAAAACGGCACTCAGCGTAATCTTTTTAGTGGTTTTCATTAACAACACCTAATAAAGTCTCCAACCATACATTCGCAACAGCAATCGGCACAAATAAGGGTTTGGCAAACATCGCAGCCACTACAACCGCCGCCATAAGTGCGGTAAGGGTTGTTGTGCTGACGGGCAGACTGTCTTTGCGCGTTAGCAAGCGCGTTACGGTATTCCATATTAGAAGGGTCCATACGTGAAGCGGTAGCAAAGCTTGTATAGGCTTGGTCAAACCAACCGCGTCTATACTGAACTGTACCGTTGAGGAAGTACCATTCGGCATTTCTTTCGTGTGGGGGTACGCCGTCTAATAATTCAAGCGCCTGTTCTAAGCGGTTTTGAGAAATAAGTCTACGGATTTCAGGGAAATCGGAAGAAGAATTTTCATATCCGCCACCATTATTTTTAGAGCCTTTACGCATATTTACTATAGCATCATACGCTTCATTAATTTCTTGCATTTTTTCTTCCGCTAAATCCGAAAGCGGATTATCGCCATAGTTATCGGGATGATATTTACGTGCCAATTTGCGATATGCATCTTTAATTTCATCATCACTAGCGTTTCTGTCAACACCTAAAATTTTATAAGGGTCGTTCATTTTTTTATCTCCTTTTGTACAGTATCCTCTAATCCTAAATACAGAATATTGCCAAGTATTGTTTTATATTTTTTTATATCTAAAAGCTCAAAGGCTTTTGTGGCTTCATTTATGCAAAAATAAATTTGCGATTTAACATAATTTTCTATTTCGTTTGTTGGTTTATTCTTGAGCACATTGTAACTACACGACTTAATATCCCGTTCCAAATCAAAATAAGCATCAACTAAATATATATAACGCCCTAAACAGTAGCCAAGTCGCTCTAAAACACGTTTTTGGGAAGTATCCCTACTGCAAAGCATTAAAATTTGTGATAGTGCAACTGCCGTAGGATCCGCCGCCTTATCGATATTGGTGCAGTTTTCTTTTTCTAAAGTATTTTGATTTTTCACATAGTCTGCCACAATTTTTTTAATATCGGGATACTTTTTAGCGGCTTTTTTATTGGCCAATTTTATAAAAGGCTTAAGCGTCATAAAGAATAGTTTTTTAAAACCCTTTTCGTCTGCAATATTATCAAGCAGCTTATAATACGTCATAATCATAGCCGCCGCGGCAGGCATTTCAAAGTCATCCGTTTTATCGCAAAAATTACACTTTTTTAAAGGATTAAATGTACAGCTTTTTTTGGAGAACTTATCACATCCGTCCTTTAGTGACATATTCAAAAGCGCTAAAAAGGTAAAATCATAATTCAAAGTAAAACGTGAAATTAATCCATAATTTTTACCTAAAACCTTACAAAGCGTACAGTAAACACCACGGTAAAGCTCAAACTCTTTAATTTTAAGTTCTCCTTTAGATACTTTAATATACCCGAACAAAAGCTTCGCCCCTTATATTCTATACTACTTTGATTATGTTTGATTAACAATGTGTAAATTTTATTTATTATACCATTATCACTCCACTTTTTCAACTAAAAAAGAAAAATAAAACAGCCGTTCTTTCGAATGTACGAAAGAACGGCTGAATTGGATTTTAAAAATTAATCAAGTGTTGTAAACTTATAGATTGTTTTACTGTCGAACTGTGCACCTGCTTTTAGTATGCAAGAAGGCCATTCGGGATGGTTGATACAGTCAGGATAATGCTGTGTTTCAAGGCAATAAGCACTTCTTCGACCATATTTAGCACCGTTTTTACCATTACGCTCGCTAGTACCATTACCAGAATAAAGCTGAATACCTGGCTCTGTAGTTTCTACAGTCATAACAATACCGCTTTTTTGAGAATATGCTACACAAGCCACCTTATCACCATTCAGGGCGAAGTTAATATCATAACCTTTATAATCCTTAACAAAAACCTCATCACAGTCAGCGCGTTCACCAATTGTGTGGAATTCCCTAAAGTCAGCGCAAGTTCCTTCAACCGCTAAAAGCTCACCTATAGGTAAGCAATCCTTATCGTTAGGTGTAAAATAGTCGGCATTAATTTTAAGATATTGGTCATTTATTAAGCCCTCACCATCAAGATTAAAGTAAGCGTGGTTTGTCGGGTTAAAAATTGTATCCTTATCACTAACTGCGGTGTAATGAATTTCAAGACCGTTATCAACAATCGCGTATGTAACCTTCATCCGTAAAGTTCCAGGATAGCCTTCGTCACCATCAGGTGATGTTAAATAACAAGCCAAAACGCCCTCTTCATCCTTGAGTTTCCAAACACACTTATCATAACCCTTCAAACCACCGTGCAAATGGTTAGGGCCATCATTCACAGCTAAAGTATATTCTTTACCGTTAAGAGAGAATTTACCTTCGCGAATACGATTAGCAAATCTACCCACAGTAGCTCCAAAATAGTCGCTGTTGTTGATATATTCTTCAATAGTATCATAACCCAAAACTACATCTATAGGATTTCCGTTTTTATCAGGCACAATAAGAGCACGCAAGGTTGCACCGTATTCTATAATATCAGCTTTAATATTACCTTTTTCAATTGTCCAAGCATAAATCTCAGTACCGTTAGGCATTGTTCCAAATAATCTTTTATTAATACTCATACATAAATCTCCTGAAAATGATTATTAAATTTATATTAGCAAAAAAAATAACTAATGTCAATAATAATACTTTATTTTTCAGGGCACAATATTTCGGGTGACGATTTTGGTTATTTTGCTAAGTGAACGCAAAAGTAAAAACGAAAAAGAAATTACTGAAATACTTAAAAAATACGGCGCTGACCACTTCAGTGATAAAGTAATTGCTGAAGGAAACGGTGCTTTTACCTGTATTAGTATTTATAAGCCCACAGAGCTTATTGTAAAAAATGCAGTGGCGGTTTATACCGAAAAGAGTGCAAAATTCAATAAACAAAATTGTCCAATCGGCATTATCGGGGTATGTGAAGACACCAATAAAAACGCTTTAGAAAGCTTTAAAAAATCAAATAATGCGGTAATTACCTGCGGCATAAACAACAAAAACACCCTTACAATTTCAAGCTTTAGTGAAAACAATGTGCTTGTAACATTACAGCGTTCGATTATCGATATTAAGGGCAACCGCATTGAGCCTTGCGAATTTAAAATTAAGCTTTTAAAGCCTTATAACCCATACTCTGTTTTGTCGGTAACGGCTATTTTAATACTCTTTGGGATTTATCCCAGCGAATTTTGATTAAATAATACAAATTTAGGCAAGAATATTTTAGAGGTGGAATATATGTCTAAATCAGTAGATAAAAAATACTTAATTTTAGGAATACTATTAGCTGTTTTTTTAGTGCTTATAGTAAGCGCTTGTTCACTAGCGGTTAAAGAGCAGTCAAGTCCTGATACAAATTGGGTTGTACGCTCTTATGAAGACACAGTCGTGCTTATGAAAGACGGTGAAGTTATTGAAGTTTTTGGTGATATTTCGCTTGATACGCTTCCAAATGAAGATAAAGAACACTTAGAAAAAGGGATTAAGTTTTTAACCAAGGACGAAGCACTTTTAGCAATTGAGGATTACGACGGATAACTATATTAAAGAGCACTTTTTATACAAAAAGTGCTCTTTAATTATTTTAACATATCATTGAACTCGGATTCACTAATAACTTTTATACCCAAAGCGTTTGCTTTGTCTAACTTACTTCCTGCTTCAACGCCTGCCAATACATAGCTTGTTTTTTTAGAAACCGAAGACGAAGTTTTGCCGCCAAAGCTTTCAATTATATCGGACGCTTCTTTGCGCGATAATGTTGGTAAAGTACCTGTAAGTACAAATGTAAGGCCTTGAAAACGAGTATCGTTCACTTGCTTTGAAGATTTAAGATTTAAGCCTAATTCTTTGAACTTTTCAATCATACTGCGAGTGCTTTCAAGTGAAAAAAATTCATAAGCCGACTCAGCTAAAATACTGCCGAAGCCTTCTATCGCTTCAAAATCATCTTTTTGAGCAGATAAAACGGCATCAATATC